>CAYOYQ010000020.1:11262-22027 GCA_964408215.1 uncultured Eubacteriales bacterium | reverse complement strand
CTCCTGGCCCTGCGCCAGCCGATGGCCGCCGACCTGCGTTTCATCACCGCGGCCATGAAGATCGGGAGCGACCTCGAGCGGATCGGCGACTTGGCCGTCAACATCGCCGAGCGGACGATGGACCTCCTCAAGAGCCCCGAGCTCAAGCCGCTCATCGACATCCCCCGGATGGCCGAGTTGGCCCAGGCCATGGTCCGGGACGCCCTGAACGCCTTCGTCGGCCGGGACGACGTCCTGGCCAAAGACGTCTGCGCCCGCGACGACGCCGTCGACCAGCTCAACGACCAGGTCTTCCGGGAGCTCCTGACCTACATGATGCAGGATCCCGCGACGATCGCCCGGGCCGTCGACCTCATCCTCGTCGGCCGGCACCTCGAACGGATCGCCGACCACGCCACGAACATCGGCGAGGACGTCATCTACATGGTCCGGGGCAAGACGATCAAGCACCACGTCGAAGAGGGCCGGACGACCGGCCTGAAGCCGTGCCCCGGCGGCGAAAAATAGCCCTTCGCCTCAGCTCAGCTTCCGGATCCTGACCTCGATCCCCTTTTCCTCTTTGAGCAGAGCGACGATCTTGGCCGTCGGCGTGTCTCCGGTGTGATAGGGGTAGAGGACCTTGGGCCGGAGGTCCCTGGCCGCCTGGGCGACCTCGTCGACCGACATCGTGTAGGGCAGGTTCATCGGCAGGAAGGCGATGTCGATATCTTTCAAGGCCTTCATCTCCGGCGTCTCTTCGGTGTCGCCGGCGATATAAACGCGTTTGTCGCCGAACGCGACGACGTAGCCGTTGCCGGCGCCCTTGGGATGGAAGGGATTCCCGTCCGGTCTCTTGTGGGCGATGTTATAGGCCGCGACCGCCTCGATCGGGAGGTCGAGCACGGTCCGGGACTCGCCGTTGGCCAGGATGATCGCCCCGGGGAGCTTCGCCGCGCACGATTTCGAGGCGACCAGGATCGTCCCGGGCTTGAAGATGGCCTTGAGGGCCTTGGGGTCGAGGTGATCGAAATGGTCGTGGGTGACCAGGACGAGGTCGGCCTGAGGGAGGGACGAATAGTCGGCGACCTCGCCGTACGGGTCGACATAGATCGTCTTGCCGCCGTAGGCCATCATCAGCGAGCCGTGCCCGAGGAACGTGATCTCGAGGTCGACGATCCGGGGCCCGCCGCGAAACCCGGGAGCTTCCGTCGGGAAGACGTCCTTCTCGAATTTTTGCTGGGCCCAGGCGAAACCGCCGAGCCCCAGGGCCAGGAAACAGACGGCCAGAACGAGCTTGCTCATGGGGACCTCCTCCTTCTCTGCTCTGGGGCCATTATACACCCAACGGGGGCTCCCCGGGGTCGGGCCGCCCGGCTGGAAAAAACGGTGGCAATGGGCCGGCTTTGGTTTATAATACGGCATCATCCCATGAAGAAGACGCTCTTCCTTCGGACCTTTCTCGGCTATGCGGTCGTGATCGCCCTCCTCGCCTTCGGGGTCGCGGCCTTCGCCCCGCCGCTCATGCGGACGCACCACATCGAAGAGCGGTCCGCCGAGCTGGAGCATCTGTCCCACCTGCTCGAGGGCGAGATCGTCCCCTTCGTCACCGGCGCGGAGGCCGGGGATATGGAAGCTCTCGTCACCGGCATCGGGAAGAAGACCGGGACGCGCATCACCGTCATCGGCGCCGACGGCACGGTCCTGGCCGATTCCGAACGCGAGCCGAAGGACATGGAGAACCACCTCTTCCGTCCCGAGATCCAGGCCGCGCTGAGGGGCGAGGCACAGAGGTCCATCCGGCCCAGCTCGACCCTCAAGGCGGACATGCTGTACATGAGCGTCCCGCTCCGCGCCGGCGACGAGGTTGTCGGCGCCCTGCGGATCAGCTTGTTCATGAAGGACATCGAGGCCTTGCTCGGCAGCCTGAGGGACGATCTCCTGAAGGTCATCGGCGTCGCGACCGTGGTCGCCCTCGCTCTGGCCTTTTTCCTGGCCCGGTCGGTCGCCGGCCCCGTCCGCGAGGCGGTCGCCGCGTCGAAGCGGGTCGCGGCCGGGGACCTCGACGTCAAGGTCTCGGAGCGGCGCAGCGGCGAGTTCCGGGATCTCGCCCGCGGCTTCAACGATATGACCGGCCGGCTCAAACAGACGTTCGCGGAATGCCAGATGCAGAGCGACGAGATCCGGACCATTCTGGCCTCGATCAGGGAGGGGCTCTGCGTCCTTGACGGCGACGCCCGGATCGTCCTTTGTAATCAGGCCTTTCGGAGGATGGCCGGCGACGATTCTCCCGAAGGCCGGCATCTCTGGGAAGCGGTCCGCAGCTCGAGCCTGACCGAGGTCGTGCGCAAGGTCCGCGAGACGCGCGTCGATACGTCGGAAGAGGTGGCGATCGGGACCCGGGCCTATCTCTGCAGCGTCATCCGTCTCGCGGCGGGGGACCGGCTGATCCTGACGCTGCGGGACATCACCGAGTACCAGGCCAAGTCGAAACCCTGAGGCGTTCTCCTTTCCGGCGCCGGCCCGGCCCCTTCCGCCTATGCTTTGGCCTCCCGGCGACCGTCTGGTATAATAACCGGCTCAGACCCGACCCGGAAGACCGCAGATGAGCGACACGTTGCGCATTCTCGAGAACGAGGTGCAGATCGCCGCCCTGGCGTTCATGGCCGTCGTCTATACGGTCCGTCTCGCATGGCTGTTCCGTTTCCGGATGGGCCGGGAGAGGACCTTCCCGGCGGGCCGTGAGGCGGCCGGGGCCGGCTATTCCCTGATGAACATCGCCATGCCCGGGGCCATGGAGTCGACCCGCAAGCGCCCCGGCTTCTACGCCCAGTTCGTGGTCTTCCACCTCGGCGTCGCCGCGGCCATCGCCGGGACCTTCATCATCCCCTACGCCCCGGCGCTCTTCGAAGTCCGTCCGGTCATGCGGGCCTTCCAGGCGGTCATCGCAGCGGCCTTTTTCGTCGGGCTGTCTCGCCTCGTCCGGCGGCTGGGGAACCCGGTGCTCCGCGAGGTCAGCTCGCCCGACGACTATTTCTCGCTCATCCTGCTCATGTTGTGGTTCGCCGCGGCCGCCCTGGCGGTGCCCAACCGGCCGGACAAAGGCGAGTGGCCGCTGATCCTCTATTTCGGGCTGACCGCCTTTTTCCTGGTCTATGTGCCTTTCTCGAAGATCTGCCACTATCTCTATTATCCGTTCACCCGCTACTATCTGGGACGCGCGCTCGGGCACCGGGGCGCGCTGCCGCCGAAAGGGAAGACGGGCGCGGCCGCCGGCCGCCCCGGGGAGAGCCGGGCATGAGGTGGCGTAAAAAAGGCCCTTCCGGCGTCGTTTCGGCCCCGCTCGACACCCGGACCCAGGACAAGGCCAGAGCGGATGGGCTGGCCTCGGTCCGGGAGAACCGGCTCCGGACCTATGAGCCCGGCGGCAACGTTTCCCGGTTCCTCGACCTGCTGGAGAAGCGCATCTCCCGCTCCCTGGCCGTCTCGATGACGGCCTGCGTCCACTGCGGCCTGTGCGCCGAATCCTGCCACTATTTTCTGGCCCGGCCTGACGACCCGACCATGACCCCCGTGTGGAAGGCCGACCAGATCCGCAAGATCTTCAAGCGCCACGTCGATTGGACCGGCCGGATCGTCCCCTGGTGGATCAAGGCCGGCTCCCTCCGCGGCGACGAGGACCTCAACCGTCTCAAGAACATCGTCTTCGGCAGCTGCAGCGCCTGCCGCCGCTGCACCTACAATTGCCCCATGGGCGTGGACACGGGCCTGCTCGTGCGATTCACCCGCGGGCTCCTGACGGAGCTCGGCATCGTCCCGGAGGGCGTCTTCAACGTCAGCCGCGACCAGTGGGAGACGGGCAACCAGATGGCCGTCTCCGAGAAAGACTATCTCGAAACGCTCGAGTGGATGCGCGACGAGGTCCGGACCGAGCTCGGCGACGATTCCGTCGACATCCCCGTCGACCGCGCCGGGGCCGACATCCTTTATACGATCAATCCGCGCGAGATCAAGTTCGATCCCCGCTCGATCGCCCACGCCGCCAAGATCTTCCATGTCGTCGGCGCGTCCTGGACCCTGCCGAAATGGGGCTGGGACCAGACCAACTTCGGGCTCTTTTCGGGAGACGACCGGCTCGGCGCCTTCGTCGCCCGGAACGTCTACGAAGCCGCCGAAAGGCTCGGGGTGAAGCGCATCGTCATCTCCGAGTGCGGGCACGGCTACCGCTCGACCCGGTGGGAAGGCTACACCTGGGCCGGCTATGACCAGAGGCTGCCGACCGAATCCGTGGTCGTGACCCTCAAGCGCTATCTCGAGGCGGGCCGGATCGAGGTCGACCCGGCCCGGAACGCCGACCCGGTGACCTTCCATGACTCCTGCAACATCGCCCGATCGGGGGACCTCGTCGAGGAGCCCCGGGAGGTCCTGGGCCGGGTCTGCTCGGACTTCCGGGAGATGCATCCCAACCGGCGGGAGAATTTCTGCTGCACGGGCGGGGGAGGCCTCCTTTCCATGGCCGAGTACAGGCCTCTGCGGCTCGAGGCGGCCAAGACCAAGGCCGAGCAGCTCCGGGCGACCGGGGCCAAGCTCGTCTGCACGATGTGCCACAACTGCATCGACGGGCTCAACGATGTCATCAAGCACTACAAGCTCCCCATGCGGGTCGTCCAGGTCTTGGAGCTCGTCTCAAACGCCCTGGTCCTGCCGGGGGCGAAGGCGAAGTAAGGAGTCTCACATGCCGACGATCGAGGTCGACGGGAAAATGATCGAGGTCAACGAGGAAGGCTTCCTGTCCCATCCGGAGGAATGGACCGAGGAGATCGCTCGCCTCTTGGCCAAGGCCGAGGAAGGCTTGGACGAACTGACGGCTGAGCACTGGGCGGTCGTCAAGTTCATCCGCGGCTATTACCTGGAAAAGAGCCTGGCCCCGATGGTCCGGAGGATGTGCCAGGCGACGGGCTTCCCCCTGATGAAGATCTACGACCTGTTCCCCTCCGGCCCGGCCAAGGGGGCCTGCAAGGTGGCGGGACTCCCCAAGCCCGACGGCTGCGTGTGAGCGCTGTCAGCGCTTCTTCGCGCGGAGCGCGGCGATCTTCCCGACGGCCGCGATGGCCGTCCGGATGTGCTCTTCGGTGTTGAACGGCCCGATGCCGAAACGGACGGCGCCGTGGATCTTGTCGGTGCCGAGCTGCTCGTGCACGCGCGGAGCGCAGTGGAGTCCGGTCCGGCAGGCGATCCCGAAATCGACGTCCAGCATGGTCCCGACGTCCGCGGCGTCCATCCCTTCGACGTTGAAGGCCAGGACGGCGATGTGGTCCTCGAGGCTGTCGAGGCAGTAGAGCCGGACCCGGGGGATGGCCCGCAGGCCGTCGAGGAGGATCCCGGCCAAGCGCATCTCCTCGTGATGGACCGCCTCCAGCCCTTTTTCCAGGACCCAGGTCACGCCGGCTTTCAGCCCGGCGATGCCCATGACGTTGGACGTGCCGTATTCGAGCCTGTAGGGATACTCGTCGAGGTGGGTCCGGACGGCCGAGCGGACGCCCGTGCCGCCGGCCCGGGTGTGGCGGATCTCGATCCCTTCCCGGACGTAAAGGCCGCCGATGCCCGTCGGGCCGAGGAGGGACTTGTGTCCGGTGAAAGCGACGACGTCGAGCGACTGGGCCTCCAGGTCGATGGGCACCTTCCCGGCCGACTGGGAGGCGTCGATGGCGAAGGGGACGCCGGCGTCCCGGCAGATCCGGCCGATCGCGGCGATCGGTTGGACCGTGCCGATGACGTTGGAGGCGTGGTTGACGATGACCAGGCGCGTCGCGGGCCGGAGCCTCTTGCGGATCTCCTCGGGATCGACGAAGCCGCGCGCGTCGAAGGGGACGTAGTCGACGTCGACGCCCTGCTCCGAGAGATGGTAGAGCGGGCGGAGGACGGAGTTGTGCTCGAGCGTCGTTGTGACGGCGTGGTCGCCGGGCCGGAGCATCCCGAAGATGATGAGGTTCAGGGCGTCGGTCGAGTTGTAGCCGAAACAAAGGCGGTTGGGGTCGGCGCCGTGGAAGAGATCCGTCAGGAGCTTGCGTGTCTCTTCGACGACGAGGCCCGCCTCCATGCACAGGTCGTAGCCGGACCGGCCGGGATTGACCCCGAAGTTCCTGTAAAAGTGGTCCATGTAACGGTAGACCGCTTCCGGCTTGGGAAAGGAGGTCGCGCCGTTATCGAGGAAGATCAACTGGCTCATGGTCACGCTCCGTCGAGGTCTGCCTCGCCATCCGTGGACGAGGGGTCATACTAAACGAAGGCGGAGGGAATTGCAACCGGACCGCGGAACCGCATAAGATAGGGGAGAGGCGTGGCGTGATCTATCATCTGAGCCTCGGCAGCAACTTGGGTCCGCGGGCCCGGAACCTGGCCCGGGCCAGACGGCTGCTCGAAGCGGGCGGGGCGAGGATCGCCGCGGCCTCCTCCGTCTTTGAGACCGAGCCCGTCGATCTTCCGGACCAACCCTGGTTCCTGAACCAGGTCGTCGAGGTCCGGACGGAGCTCGATCCCCGGGCGCTCTTCCGGCTGGCCCAGTCGGTCGAAGGGGCCCTCGGGCGCGTCCGGACCGTTGAAAAAGGACCTCGGACGATCGACGTCGATATCCTTCTCGCCGGGAACGTCGTCGTCGGCGCGCCGGACCTCGTCATTCCGCACCCGCGTCTGCACCTGAGGAGCTTCGTCCTCGTGCCGCTCGCGGAGATCGCCCCAGGCCTCGTGCACCCGGTCCTCAAGAAGACTGTCGGAGAGCTGGCCGAAGCCTCGGCCGACCGGGCTCGCGTCAAGAAATGCCTGTGACGGAAGAATGGCGGCCGTTGGGCGTCTAGAGTATGAAGGAGTTTCTATGCCTTTCCGGAAAGCCCTGTTCGTCCTCTGGTCGCTCTTTCTTCTCGGCCTCGTCGCCCGGGCCGCCGAGATCAAAGGCACCGTGGTCAGCCCGGCCCAGAATCCCGTCGCCGGCGCGGTCGTCCTCCATCGGGCTTCGGGGGCCAAGACCGTGACTGACGCCGCCGGCTCATTCACCCTGCATGTTCCCGACGGCGAGCGCGTCGTCCTCGAGGTTGTTCATCCGGATTACTATGAGCGGGAATTCGCGCTCGGGCCCCGGGGCCTGGCCAGGCCCGTTGTCCTGGTCCTCTCCGCCCTCATCAAGCAAAAAGAAGAGGTCCTCGTCACGGCCCTGCGCTATCCGGAATCTTCGATGAGCGTGCCGGCGGCGAGCGCCGTTGTCTCCGGGGAAGCCCTGGCCGAGAAGATGGCCCCGAACATCAACGACGCCCTGCAGGACATCTCCGGGGTCGCGACGATCGGAACAGGGGCATTCTCCCTTGTCCCGACCGTCCGCGGCCTGGCCCGGCGCCGGGTCCTTTATCTCATCGACGGCGCCCGTCTCGAGAGCGACCGCCGGACGGGGCCGAACGCCTCCTTCTTGAGCCCGGAGGACATCGACCGGATCGAGGTCCTGCGCAGCCCTTCCTCGGTCTTCTACGGTTCGGACGCGATCGGCGGGGTCATCCACATCCTGACCCGGTCGCCCCGGTTCGACGGGGCCCTTCATGGCCGTTTCATGACGAGCTACGCCACGGTCAATGAGGCGAAGGGGGTCGGGCTGGATCTCGAGGGCTCGAGCCGGACCTGGGGCTTCTCGCTCTCGTTCCATTCCGAGGACGCCGGCCTTTACCGGATCCCCGGCGGGACGGAGGTCCTCCAATCGCAATACACGCAGGGGAGCCTGCTGGCCAAGGTCGCCCACCGGACCGCAAGGCGGGAGATCACGCTCAGCTTCCTCGGGACCCGCGGCACCGACATCGGCAAGCCGAACTCGACGGCGGCGACCAAGCCGACCTGGTACCCGCGCGAGAACCAGAACCTCGCCCAGCTGCATTGGAACGAGAAGGGGATCGGCCGCGACGGGGAGATCCTGTTCCACGCCTTCGTCAATCCCAATTTCCTCGAGACCCTGACCGACACCTACGATGGCTATCTCGCCAAGCGATCGTTCGCCCGGACGGAGAGCGCGGACTTCGGGACCCAGATGTCATATGTCAAGAAGCTCGCTCCCTCGTTCCGGCTGGAAGGGGGCGTCGATTACTTCGGCCGGGCCGGGGCCGACGCCTTCAACCGCTACACGTCGTACGACTCGTTCGGGGCCGTGACCGAAGTCATCGAGGAGTCTCCGCACCTCGACGGCAGCCGGGGCGACCTCGGCTTCTTCCTGTCCGCGGATTACGCCGGGGTCGAGCGGCTCGATATCCTGGGCGGCGTCCGTTACGATCTTCTCCGCATGAAGGCCCTGCCGCTCGGGGCGACGGGGCCGGTCGTGACCACCGACGACCAGCCGACCGGCTTCGTGGGGCTATCCTACAAGCTCACCGGGAACCTGACCGCTTTCGTCAACCTGGCCCGGGCCTATCGCGTGGCCAGCCTCAACGAGAAGTACTACACGGGGATCAGCGGCCGGGGCTTCATCATCGGCAACCCGGACCTCAGGCCGGAGAAGAGCGCCAACTTCGACACCGGCCTGAGACTGGCCGGCAAGAAGCATTTCTTCGGGCTCTATGTCTTCAGCTACCAGATCAACGACATGATCGAGCGCTATCGCCCCGACCCGACGACCTACACGTACGGCAATATCGAGAAGGGGCGTCTCCAGGGGATCGAATTCGAGGCCGAGGCGTTCCTCGTTGCCGGCTGGAAGGTCTTCGGGAACGTCACCGCGATCCGCGGCCGAAGCCTGGCTAACGATGTCCCCCTGAACGACGTGCCGCCGGTCCGCTTCTACGCCGGGACGAGATACTGGAAGGGCCGGTTCTCGGCCGAGATGAACGCCACGTTCTGCCTGGCCAAGGGCAATCCAGGTCCGGCCGAGATCGCGGTGGCCTCGTCGGAGCTCGTCAACCTGAGGGCCGGCTATCTCTGGCGGGGCCTGGATTTTTATGTGCTTCTCGGCAACGTCTTCAACACGGCCTTCATCGCCCGCGCCGACGCCGAAGCCATGATCGAGCCGGGCCGGAACCTGCGCGTGGGCGTCTCTTACGCTTTCTAAAACGCGTCGATGAAGTGCTCGAGGCGATAGTCGCCGGGACCGCGGTAGACGATCGAAACGACGTCGAAGCGGCAGCCGGCCTCGCCGCAGGGATGCTCGAGAAGATAGCCCCGGGCGATGCGGCGGATCTGGCGCTGCTTGGCCGGGGTCACGGCCTCCTCGGGCCGGCCGAAGGATTCGTCGGCCCGGGTCTTGACCTCGACGAAGGCGAGTGTCTCGCCGTCCCGGGCGATGATGTCGATCTCGCCGCGGAACAAGCGGAAGCCGCGGCCGACGAGCTCGTAGCCTTTCTTGCGCAGGGCCTCGCAGGCCAAGTCTTCGCCGATCCGGCCGAGGGCCCGTGTCGATCTCCCGCGATCCGTCACGGCGTCAGCCCCCGTTCCCGTCGCCTCAGGGCTTGGCCGGCCCGACCCTTTTCCAGCGGACCCCGTCCTTGGTGTCCTCGAGGACGATGCCGGCTTCGAGGAGCTCCTTGCGGATCTCGTCGGCCCGCTTGAAATCCTTGGCCGCCCGGGCCTTTTGCCGGGCTTCGATCTTGTCCTGGATCAGGGTCTCGAATGCGTCGGCGCCGGACGGAACGGACTCTTCGACGCCGAGACAGGCCAGGACCTTGGCGTCGATCTCGCGGATGACGCCGATGACGCGCTCCGCATCCTCCTTGCCCACCTCGCCCTGTCCTACCAGGATGTTGACGCACTTGACCAGCTCGAACAGGGCGGCCAGGGACTCGGAGATGTTCAGGTCGTCCTCGAGGCCGGCGACGAAATCGGCCCGGGCCGTCTCGATCGCTTCGGCCACGGCCGGGACCGGCGGGAGCGCGCGCTCGATGTGACGCAGCTCGAAGAGGAAGTTCCGGACCCTGTTCCGGCTCGTCCGGGCCTGCTGGAGGGCTTCGTCGGTGAAGTTGAGCATCTTCCGGTAGTGGGTGGAGAGGAGCAGGAAACGGACCTCCGCCGGGTCGTAGCCGCGGGCCAGGATATCGGAGAGCCGGTAGAAGTTGCCTTTGGACTTGGCCATCTTCTCGCCGTCGACGACGAGATGATGGCAGTGGAGCCAATAATTGACGAACTTGACCCCGTTGGCGGCCTCCGACTGGGCGATCTCGTTCTCGTGGTGGGGGAAGATGTTGTCGACGCCGCCGCAGTGGATGTCGAAGGTCGGCCCGAGATATTTCGAGCTCATGGCCGAGCATTCGATGTGCCAACCCGGCCGGCCGGGCCCGACCTCCGTCTCCCAGAAGGGCTCGCCTTCCTTGGGCCCCTTCCAGAGCGCGAAATCGTGGACACTCTCCTTCTCGTACTCGTCCGCGTCGCCCCGGGCCCCGGGACGGAGGTCCTCGAGGTCGATCTTGGCGAGCCGGCCGTAGGCGGGGAACTTGTCGATGGCGAAATAGACCGATCCATCCTTGCGGTAGGCGAAACCCTTGGCCAGGAGGACCTTGATGAGCCCGACCATCTCGGGAACGAACTCGGTCGCCCGGGGGTAATGGTCGGCCGGCAGGATCCGCAGCGTATCCCTCTCGGCGTAGAAGGCCTCGATGTACTTCCGGGTATACGCCTGGAGCTCCGCGACGGTCCGGGCCCGGGAATCCCGGATCGTCTTGTCGTCGACGTCGGTGAGGTTCATGACGTGGGTGACCTCGAAGCCCCGATACTTGAGGAGACGCTTGAGCAGGTCCTCGAAGATGTAAGCCCGCCAGTTGCCGATATGGGGGTA
>CAYOYQ010000020.1:2672-11162 GCA_964408215.1 uncultured Eubacteriales bacterium | reverse complement strand
AAGATCGGCATCCGCAGAGAGGACATCAACAGGTGGGAGAAGCGCGTCCCGCTCATCCCGTCCCACGCCCGGGAGCTCGCCGAGAAACACGGCCTCGAGTTCCGGGTCCAGCCGTCGACGATCCGCGTCTTCACCGACGCCGATTACCGGGCCGCCGGCATCGCCGTCGAGGAGGGCCTCGCGCCGTGTCCCCTCGTCTTCGCCCTGAAGGAGATCCCGGTCGAGCTCCTCGAGAAGGGCAAGGTCTACGTCTTCTTCTCGCACACGGCCAAGGGCCAAAGCCAGAACATGCCCATGCTTCGGCGGATGATGGAGCTCGGCAACACGCTCATCGACTACGAGAAGATGGTCGACGAGAAGGGCCGGCGGGTGCTCTATTTCGGCAACTACGCCGGGCACGCCGGCATGGTCGACACGCTCTGGGCCCTCGGCCGGCGCCTCGATGTCGAGGGCCTGCCCCATCCCTTCCGCGGCCTCGAGCCCGCCCACTGCTACCAGAGCCTGGTCGAGCTCAAGGAAGCGGTGGGGAAGCTGGCCTGGCGGATCGTCAAGAACGGGCTGCCCCGTGAGCTGGGGACGGTCGTTTTCGGATTCTTCGGCTACGGACACGTCTCCCAGGGGGCGCAGGAGATCTTCGACCTCCTGCCCGTCGAGACCGTCCGTCCGGCCGACGTCCGCAAGCTTGTCGAAGCGAACGCCGGGGCGCCCGGGCGGCTCTACAAGACCGTCTTCCACGAGGAGGACATGGTCAAGCCCGTGGATCCGTCCAGGACCTTCGACCTGCAGGATTTCTACGAGAACCCCCAGGCCTACCGGCCGGTGACCGAGGAGGTCGTCCCTTATCTCACGGCCATCGTCAACGGGATCTACTGGACGCCGAAGTTCCCCAAATATGTCACCAAGGCCTTCCTGAAGAAGCTCTACGGCGGGTCGAGCCGGCCCCGGCTCAAGGTCGTGGGCGACATCACCTGCGACATCAACGGCTCCATCGAAAGCACCGTCCAGGCCACCGACTCCGAGGATCCCGTCTATGTCTACGACCCCGCGGCCGACCGGGCGGTCCTCGGCTTCGAAGGCAACGGGCCGGCCGTCCTGGCGGTCTACAATCTCCCGGCCGAGCTCCCCCTCGAATCTTCGACCTATTTCAGCGGCAAGCTCAAGGACCATGTCCCGGCCATCGCGGCGGCCGACTTCGCCGGCCGGTTCGAGACCTGCGGGCTGCCTGACGTCTTGCGCCGGGCGGTCATCCTGTATCGCGGGGCCCTTACGCCCGACTTCGCCTATCTCGCCAAATTCGTCGGCTGACACACGCCGGCACGGGGAGACAGCCATGAAGAACGTCCTTGTCCTTGGCGCCGGGCTCGTGGCCCGGCCCCTCGCGAACTACCTTCTCGACCTTCCGGAGCTTTCCGTTGTCGTGGCCGACGTCGAGCCCGTCCGGGCGGAGAAGCTCGTGGCCGGCCATCCGCGCGGCCGGGCCGTCACTCTCGATATCGCCGACCGGAGCGCCCTGGCCCAGGCCATCGGTCGGGCCGACCTTGTCGTCAGCCTGGTTCCCTACACCTTCCACCCGCTCGTCGCCGAGCTGGCCGTCGAGCAGGGGAAGCACGTCGTCACCGCTTCGTATGTCAGCCCGGCCATGCGGGCGCTCGACGCCCGGGCCAAGGAGAAGCGCTCGGTCCTCCTGAACGAGCTCGGCCTCGACCCGGGGATCGACCACATGGAAGCCATGCGGATCATCCACGAGGTCCACGACACCGGCGGCCGCGTCCTCGCTTTCACGTCCTGGTGCGGCGGGCTGCCCGCCCCGGAATCCAACACCAACCCCTTCGGCTACAAGTTCTCGTGGAGCCCGCGGGGGGTCCTGCTCGCCTCCAAGAACTCCGCCCGGTTCCTCAAGGACGGCCGGATCGTCTCCATCCCGGCCGCGGACCTGTTCGCCTCGCCCGAGACCATCCCGATCCCCGGGCTGGGGGCTTTCGAGGGCTATCCCAACCGGGACTCCGTTTCTTATAAGGAGATCTACGGCATCCCCGAGGCCCAATCCATTCTGCGGGGCACGCTCCGTTACGCCGGCTGGTGCGAAACGCTGAGAAAGCTGGTCGAGCTGGGCCTCCTCGACGAGACCCCCAAGGACCGGACCGGCGCAACGTTCGCCGGCCTCATGGCGGAGCTGGCCCAGGCGGCGCCCGGCGCGGACGTCCGGGCCGCCGTCGCCGCCCGGCTGGCCCTCCCGGCCGATTCGGCCGTCCTCGACCGATTCGCGTGGCTCGGCCTGTTCGAGGCGAAGCCCCTCCCGCTTCCCAAGGGCTCGGCCTTCGACGATCTCGCGGCCCTGATGGTCGAGAAGCTCGTTTACGGGGCGGGGGAGAGGGACATGATCGTCCTCCAACACGAGTTCCTGGTCCGGACCGCCTCGGGCCGGAACGAGAGGATCGTCTCCTCGCTCATCGATTACGGCGTCCCGGGGGGCGACACGTCGATGTCGCGGACGGTCGGCCTGCCCGCCGCGATCGGCGCCCGCCTCATCCTCGAGGGCCGTATCCACGCCCCCGGCGTCCAGGTCCCGGTCCTGCCCGAGATCTACAACCCGATCCTCGACGAACTGGCCGGCCTCGGCGTCCGCTTCGACGAGAAACGCCAATACATCTGACCCGGGCGGTTTGACATCGGGCCTCGCCAAGCCTAATTTGGGAGTGAGAGCCGGCCATGAAACGCAAAGCTTTCGTCGCGGGACAATTCTATCCCGGCACCCGGGAGCGCCTGCGCGAGGCGATCGAGACCCTCGCCGGACCGTCCCCGGGCCGGCCGAAGCCGCGTCCGGCCCTGGCCGTCGTTTCCCCCCACGCCGGTTATGTCTATTCGGGCGGCGTCGCCGCGGCCGTCTTCGCGTCGACGGTCCTGCCGCCCGTCGCCGTCATCCTCGGGCCGGCCCATAAAGAGATCGACTCGCTCTTCGCCATCCAGGCCGAGGGGAGCTGGTCGACGCCTCTTGGGGACAGTCCGATCGAGCGGGACCTGGCCCGGCGGATCCTGGCCGGCTCGCCGCTCATCGAGGAGAACGAGCAGGCTCATCTCTGGGAGCATTCCCTCGAGGTCCAGCTGCCGTTCATCCAGCATTTCCGCGCCGACGCGGCCATCGTGCCTATCTGCATTTCTCATGAGGCCGGCTACGCCGAGCTCGAGACGCTTGGCCGGACCCTGGCCGAGGCCCTCCGGGCCCACGACCGCGCGGGCCTCATCGTCGCCAGCACCGACATGAGCCATTACGTCAGCCAAAAGACGGCGGAGAAGAAGGACGGGATGGCCATCGACCGCGTCCTCGCGCTCGACCCGGCCGGGCTCTTCAAGACCGTGGTCGACGAGAGGATCTCCATGTGCGGCTTCCAGCCGACGACGGCCGCCCTGGTCGCGGCCCTGGCCCTGGGCGCGAAGACGGCCGAGCTCGTGCGCTACGCGACATCCGGCGACGCGTCCGGCGATTACGCGCAAGTTGTTGGCTACGCGGGGATTAGAATTTCCTGACAAGTCCCCCTCTGACTTTCAGTCGTTTGACACTCCGGCGGCTTTAGTGCTATAAAAAACCGAAGCATGGTTAAGTCTGCGCTCCGCGATAAAGATAAGAAGGTCCTCGAGCTCGTCGTCGAGAGCTATATCCGGTCCGGGCGCCCCGTCAGCTCCGGAGCGATCTCCCAGGCGCGCCGCGTCTCGGCCTCCCCGGCGACGCTGCGGAACATCATGGCCAAGCTCGAGGCCCTGGGCCTCCTCGCCCAGCCCCACACGTCAGCAGGGCGCGTCCCGACCGACAAGGGCCTGCGCTCCTACGTCTCCTCGCTCCTCGCGGCTAAGCCCCTGGCGGCGGAGCGGCTGCCCCTGATCCAGGAGGGATTCCCCCAGCGGACCTCCGATTTCGATTCGCTGCTCCTTCAGGCCTGCCGGATCCTGGCCGACTCCTCCGATAGCCTCGGCTTCGTCATCTCGCCCCACATCTTCCGGCTGCCGTTCGAGCACGTCCGTTTCATCAAGATCTCCGACCGCCGGGTCCTGGCCATCGTGGTCACGCCGTTCCACATGGTCCTCACCGAGACCCTCGAGTCGCCGCTCGCCCTGGCCCAGGCCGAGCTCGACCGGGCCTCCCAGTTCATCAACCAGAGCTTCCCCGGCCGGACGATCCTGGCCGTTCGGGACGCGCTCCTCCGCGACCTGCCCAAGCACCGGCTGAAGGACGAGGACTCGCTGGCCAAGCTCCTCGACCTCGTCAAGGGCTCCATCGACCGCGGGGCGGGGGAGCACCGGATCTTCCTTCAGGGCACGTCGCGCCTTCTCGGCAAGGCCGAGCTCTTCGACAGGGCGAGGTTGAGGTCCCTGTTCGAGAAGTTCGAGGAGAAGGCCGCGCTGGTGCGGCTGCTCTCGGATTTCGTCAGCCTCGACCGGGTCAAGGTCCTGATCGGCGCGGAAGCCAACTTCCCGAACGCCGAGGATTGCGCCCTCGTCCTTTCGCACTACGGCTACAGCAACCAGGTCTTGGGGACGCTCGGCATCATCGGCCCCAAGCGCATCGCCTACGAGCGGATCATCCCCCTCGTCGACCGCATGGCCAAGCGCGTCAGCATGGCCATCACCGTGTACGGCAGAGAGGTCAGCCTATGACGGACGAAAAAGACAAGCCCGGCGACGAGATCGAGTTCATCCCGGAACCGCCGCCCCCCGGCGAAGAGGCGCCCGCCGCCGGGAAGAAGGAGCCCGAGGCCAAGGCGCCGGGCGCCGAGGGCTCCAAGGCCTTCAAAGAGAAGCTCCGGAAAAAGGACGCCGAGATCAAGGCCCTGCGCAAGGACCTCGACGAGCTCAAGGACACCTACCTCCGCAAGCTCGCCGATATGGAGAACCTGCGCAAGCGGTTCGACCGGGAGCGGGGCGAATACCAGCAGTACGCCCTGAGCGGGCTCCTGCTCGAGCTCCTGGGCATCGTCGACAATTTCGAGCGGGCCCTCCAGAGCTCCGCGGAAGGCGACGGGAAGACCCTCCGGGACGGCGTCGAACTCATCCTCAGGATGTTCCAGAACCTCCTGACCAAGAACGGCGTGCGGCCGATCGTCCTCGAGGGCCGGGCCTTCGACCCGAACTTCCACCACGCCATGACCGTCGAGGAGTCCGAGGAGGTCGCGGAGCCCGAGGTGGTCGAGGAACTGCAGAAAGGGTACATGCACCACGACCGGCTGCTGCGGCCGACGCTGGTCAGGGTCCGCGTTCCGAAGAAAGGACAGCAGTGACATGGGGCACGTCATCGGCATCGACCTCGGCACGACCTTCTCCTGCATCGCCGGCCTGGAAGGCGGCAAGGCGGTCGTCATCCCCAACCTCGAAGGCCTGCCCACGACGCCGTCGGTCGTCTCGTTCACGGCGGCCGGCGAGCGCCTCGTCGGGACCCTGGCCATGCGCCAGGCCGTCACCAACCCGGCCAACACGTTCTACGCGGTCAAGCGCCTGATCGGGCAGAAATACCAGTCGCCGCAGATCCAGGAGGCGCAGGGCCGGCTGCCCTACGCGCTGCGGGAGGCCCCCAACGGCGACGTGGCCATCGTCCTGGGCGACAAGACCCTCAGCCCGCCGGAGGTCTCGTCGATGGTGCTGGCCTACCTGAGATCCTGCGCCGAAAGCTTCTACGGCGAGCCCGTGACCGAGGCGGTCATCACCGTGCCGGCCCACTTCAACGACGCCCAGCGCCAAGCGACCAAGGACGCCGCCACGATCGCCGGCCTGGCGGTCCAGCGGGTCATCAACGAGCCGACGGCCGCCGGGCTGGCCTACGGCCTCGACATGAAGAAGAACGGCCTGGCCGCGGTCTACGACCTCGGCGGCGGGACGTTCGACATCACCATCCTCGAGCTCAGCGACGGCGTCTTCAACGTCCTGGCCACCAACGGCGACTCCTACCTCGGCGGCGAGGACTTTGACAACCGCATCGTCGAGTGGCTGGCCGCGAGCTTCAAGGCGGAGTGCGGCACCGACATCACGGAGGACAAGCTCGCCCTCCAGCGGATCAAGGAGGCGGCCGAGAAGGCCAAGCGGGAGCTGTCCTTCACGGCCAGCACCGAGATCAACCTGCCGTTCATCACCTCCGACAAGTCCAGCTCGAAGCACATCCGCAAGACGCTCAGCCGGCCGGCCTTCGAGGCCATGACGGCCGACCTGGTCGAGCGGACGGTGCCCCGCATCGAGCAGGCCCTGGCCGACGCCAAGCTCACGGCCGACCGGATCGATTCCGTCATCCTCGTCGGCGGCCAGACCCGAATGCCCCTGGTCAAAGAGCGGGTGACAAGGTTCTTCGGCCGGGCGCCCGAGGAGAAGGTCGATCCCGACCAGATCGTGGCCATGGGCGCGGCCATCCAGTCGGGCGTCCTCGATGGCCAGGTCCGCGACCTCGTCCTCCTCCTCGACGTCACCCCGTTCGCCCTGGGTATCGAGACGGAGAACGACGGCTACGAGATGGTCATCGAGAGGAACACGACCGTCCCGACGCGCAAGGTCAAAGCCTTCACGACCGTGGAGCACAATCAGCGCCGGGTCCGCATCCACGTCCTCCAGGGCGAGGGCTTTCTGGCCTCGATGAACAAGTCCCTGGCCGTCTTCGAGCTCGTTGGGATCGAGCCGGCCCCGGCCGGCGTCCCCCAGATCGACGTGACCTTCGAGATCACCGCCGACGGCTTGGTCCAGGTCTCGGCCAAGGACAAGGAGACGGGTCTCGAGCAGCGGATCGAGGTCCGGCCGTCCACGGGCCTCAGCAAGGCGGAGGTCGAGGAGATGCGGCGGCGCGAAGCGGCGGCGAAGCGGGAGCTGAGCAAGCTGGGCGCCAATGGCTAATAAGAGGGACTACTACCAGGTCCTCGGCGTCGCCCGGGACGCCTCGGCCGACGAGATCAAGAGGGCCTACCGCCAGCTCGCCCTCCGGCACCATCCCGACCGCAACCCCGGGAGCAAGGACGACGAGGATAAGTTCAAGGAAGCGGCCGAGGCCTACACTGTCCTGGCCGACGCGGAGAAGAGGTCGGTCTACGACCGCTTCGGGCATGACGGCCTGCGGGGCGAGGGCTTCCAGGGCTTCTCCGGGTTCGATCCCTCGGTCTTCGAGGACTTTGAGGACATCCTCGGCAATTTCTTCGGGTTCAGCTTCGGCGACCTGTTCGGCGGGCGGTCCCGGAGCCGGGCGGGGGCCCGGCGCAGCCGGGGCCGGGACCTGGCGGTGGAGGTCGAGCTCGGCCTCGAGGAGGCCGCGGCCGGCGCCGAGAAGGAGATCAAGCTCACCCGGGCGGAGGCCTGCCCGGTGTGCCGGGGCTCCAAGCGCAAGCCGGGGACGTCGGCGGAGACCTGCCCGTCCTGCGGCGGCGCGGGCCAGGTCCGCTTCCAGCAGGGGTTCTTCACCATGGCCCGGACCTGCCCGCGGTGCCGGGGGGCCGGCGAGTTCAACGCCACGCCGTGCGAGTCCTGCGGCGGCCGGGGGCACGTCCGCGAGAAGCGGGCGCTCAAGGTCCGCGTCCCGGCCGGCGTCGCCGACGGCTCGCGTCTCCGCCTCGTCGGCGAGGGCGAGGCCGGCGACGAAGGCATGCCGGCCGGCGACCTTTATGTCGTGACCCGGGTCCGCCGCCATCCCTTCTTCGAGCGGGAAGCGAACGACCTCGCCTGCGAGATCACCATCACGTTCGCCCAGGCCGCGCTCGGCGCGCGGATCGAGATCCCGACCCTCACCGGGAGCGAGGTCCTCAAGATCGCCGCCGGGACGCAGCCGGGCGAGATCGTCCGGCTCAAGGGCCACGGCGTCCCGGACGTCTCCGGCCGGCGCAAAGGGGACCTGTTCGTCAAGGTCCTGGTCAAGACGCCGGAAAATCTCTCCAAGGAGCAGAAAACCCTCATCGCCAAGCTCGCCGAGGTCCGCGGCGAGGACGTCGAGTCGGTCGACAAGAGCATCATCCACCGGATGAAGGACATCCTCCAATAGGCAGGCCGCGGCCCGCGTGACAGCGAACCAGTTCTTCGTCCCCATGATCGCCCCCGGCGCCGGGCGGCGGGCCCACGCCCGCGAGGAAACCGTCGGCGAGAACGCGACGGAGCTGGCCCTCCTCGAGCTTCAGAGGCCCGGGGACATGCGCACCCGCGTCGCCCTGGCCCCGGCGCTCGTCGAGGCAAAGAAGCTCGAGACGATCCTTGAGAAGGCCGCCGAGCTCGGCTGTGCGGCCTTCCTTCCCGTCGTCAGCGCCCGCTCGGTCCGGGCGCCGAAAGAACGGGCCGACCGCAAGCTCGAGCGCTGGAACCGCATCGTCCGGGAGGCGGCCGAACAGTGCAAGGGCCCCCTGGTCACGGCCGTCGAGCCGCCGCGGGCCCTGAAGTCGTTCCTCCGCCGGCCGCCCGCAGGGCTGCGCTTGTTCTTGAGCGAGCACGGGGGCCGGCCGCTCGGCGAGATCGTCGCCGGGGCCCCGGCGGCCGGCCGGCCGGCGG
>CAYOYQ010000020.1:0-2662 GCA_964408215.1 uncultured Eubacteriales bacterium | reverse complement strand
GTCTTGCTCGTCGGGCCGAAGGGCGGCTGGACGGGGGCGGAGGAAAAGGACATCCGGGCGGCGGGATTCACGGCCGTGACACTCGGCCGGCGCATCCTCCGGGCCGAAACGGCGGCTGTGGCCGCGGCGGCGATGATCATGCATTTCTGGAACGAGATCTAGGATGTTCCTCCAAGGCCAGAAGGTCGGCAAGTACGAGGTCATCCGCTCGCTCGGCAGCGGCGGCTTCGGCTCGGTCTACCTGGCCAAGGACACCTGGCTCGACATCAAAGTGGCCATCAAGGTCCCCCACAAGCAGTCGGCCGAGCTCTACAAGCTGCTCAAGGAGCCCCGCCTCCAGGCCGCCCTCAGTCACCCGAACATCGTCCGCATGCTGGCCGCCGAGAAGGAGAAGAACGTCTTCTTCATGGTCATGGAGTACGTCAAGGGCCCGACCCTGGAAAAGATCCTGGAGAAGGAGCGCGTCCTCGGGACCGACCAGGCCATCGACTACATCAAACAGGTCTGTTACGGCGTCGACCACGCCCACAAGGCCAAGATCATCCACCGCGACCTCCGGCCCTCGAACATCATCGTCTCCGAGGATGGCACGGCCAAGATCACCGACTTCGGGACCTCGGCCTGGCTCAACGCCGTGCCCTACGCCTCGACGCGGATCGGTTCGCCGCCCTACATGGCCCCGGAGCAGTTCTTGGGCAAGGCGAGCTACGCGTCCGACCTCTACTCCCTCGGCTGCATCTTCTACGAAATGATCATCGGCCGGCCGCCGATCTTCGACCCCGACCCGTTCAAGATCCTGGAGAAGGCCCAGCAAGGCCGGATCACGCCGCCGCGGATCAAGAACAACCGCGTCCCCCGCGAGATCGACGCCCTCATCATGAAGGCCCTGGCCCCCAAGGTCGAGGACCGCTTCCAGAGCGCCTCGGAGATCATCCGCGAGCTCTCGCTGTTCAAGAACAAAAAGGCGCCCGACACGGCCGAGATCGACGACATCATGATCCGGATCCGGGCCCGGGAGCAGAAGACGGCCGCCCTGTGCTGGAACTGCCGCCGGCCCCTGCCGCCCAAGGCCACGAGCTGCCCGCACTGCGGCGAAACGATCTGAATTCCCCCCGAGAGGCGATTGACTTCACCGCGGGGGTGAGATACGATGGGGCCTCGAGAATCCCATCGGAAGGCAGGCGAGAAGGAGCGGATCATGAGCCCATTCTCGGAAACGAGCCTCGTCTGGAAGAACGGGCAGCTCATCCCCTGGAAGGACGCGACGGTCCACCTGGCCTCCCATGTCATCCACTACGGCAGCTCCCTCTTCGAGGGTCTGCGGGCCTACGACACGCCCCGGGGGACGGCCATCTTCAGGCTGAAAGACCACACCAAGCGCCTGTACAACTCGTGCAAGATCTACCGCATGGAGGTCCCCTTCACCCAGGACCAGTTCAACCAGGGCGTCATCGACTGCGTCCGGGCCAACAAGCTCAAGGCCTGCTACATCCGGCCCATCGTCTACCGGGGCTACAACACGCTCGGCGTCAATCCCTTCCCGAACCCGGTCGACTGCGCCGTCATGGTCTGGGAGTGGGGCAAGTACCTCGGCCCCGAAGCCCTGGAAGCCGGCATCGACGTCTGCGTCTCGTCCTGGTGGCGCATGGCCCCGAACACCTTCCCGGCCCTGGCCAAGGCCGGCGCCAACTACATGAACTCCCAGCTCATCAAGATGGAAGCCCTGCTCGACGGCTACGAGGAGGGCATCGCCCTCAACATCCGCGGCCACATCAGCGAGGGGAGCGGCGAGAACCTTTTCCTGGTGAAGGACGGCGTCGTCCTGACCCCGCCGCTGTCGTCCTCGGTCCTGCCGGGCATCACCCGCGACTCGGTCATGACCCTCTTCCGTGAGATGGGCGTCCGCGTCGTCGAGGAGACCATCCCCCGGGAGATGCTCTATGTCGCCGACGAGGTCTTCTTCACCGGCTCGGCGGCCGAGGTCACGCCCATCCGCTCGGTCGACAAGATCACCGTCGGCAACGGCAAGCGGGGGCCCCTGACGGAGAAGGTCCAATCGGCCTTCTTCGAGGTCATCGACGGCAAGAGGCCCGACAGCCACGGCTGGCTGACGTTCGTGTGACACCCGACGCGAGGAGGAACGCATGGTCATCGATGAATTCCTGAAGATCGCGATCGAGCGGGACGCCTCCGACCTGCACTTCAAGGCCGGCAACAACCCCATGATCCGCGTCCACGGGACGCTCACCCCGCTCACCGGCTACCCGCGCCTCACCGCCGCCGACTGCGAGGACCTGTCCAACCAGATGATGACCGACTTCCAGCGGAAACGGCTCGAGGAGGACCTCGATATCGACCTGGCCTACAGCCTGGCCAGCTTCGGCCGGTTCCGCGGCAGCATCTACCACCAGCGCGGCTCGCTGGCCATCGCCCTGCGCATCATCCCGCTCGAGGTCAAGACCATCCGCCAACTGCTGCTGCCCGAGGTCCTGGAGAAGATCGCCTTCTACCAGCGCGGCCTCGTCCTCGTGACCGGGACGACCGGCAGCGGCAAGACGACCAGCCTGGCGGCCATGATCGACTACATCAACACGTTCCGCCGCGAGAACATCATCACCATCGAGGACCCGATCGAGTACCTCCACAAGGACAAGAAGAGCAC
>CAYOYQ010000019.1:0-22672 GCA_964408215.1 uncultured Eubacteriales bacterium | reverse complement strand
GCTTCCGCCTGGCCGCCCGCGACCTCGAGATCCGCGGCGCCGGGAACCTCCTCGGCCACCGTCAGCACGGCACGATGGAGGCCGTCGGCTTCGAGTACTACATGCAGCTCCTCGAGCAGGCCATCCGCGGCCTGAAGGGCGAGCCGGTCGAGGAGGAGAACCCCGAGATCAATCTCAAGGTCGACATCCGCGTCCCCGAGGAGTACCTGCCCCAGGTCAATCTCCGGCTCAACCTCTATAAGCGCCTGGCCTCGGTCGAGGGCCTCAGCGAGATCGACCGTATCCGCGAGGAGGTCCGCGACCGGTTCGGGCCGCCGCCGGAGGCGATCGAGAACCTGCTTCGCTACGGCGCGCTCAAGCACCTGGCCAAGCGGCTGCGCCTCCGGTCGATCGACCGGACCGAGCGCCGGGTCGTGTTCCGCTTCCGTCCGGAGACGGCCGTGGATTGGTCGCGCGTGACGCCCCTCCTCAAGAGGTACGCGGGCTCGCTCACCCCCGAGGGGGTCCTATCGCTCGCCTTCCGGGGGACGTCGGAGCGGGCCCTGCTCGATGAAACCCTCGGGGTCTTGATGGAGTTATCGAAGTAAGGTATAATGGATTGATACTAAAAAAGATGGACGCGCGGAGACGAACCCTCAGAAGGCCCGGGGCCCGGGCGGCGCTCGGCGCGGCCGTCCTGGCCGGTCTCGTCCTCTTCGGCGCGGCGGCCTGCCGGCGCGACGAGGGCGGCGGCGGACCGGTCTCGGCGGTCGCGGAGCTCGTCGAGGGCAAGCTCCGGGGCAAGCCGGTGCTCCGGATCGAATCGCGCGACCTTTTCAACGCCGATCTCCGGGCTTATCTCGAGGCGACCGGGGCGGCCGAAAAGGGCCTGCCGGCCGAGAGCCTGAGCCGCCTCTTCGACCGCTTCACCGACGACATGATCCTGCTCGAGGCCGCCCGCGAGCGGGGCATCGCCTTGACGGAGGACGAGAAGCGGGCCTACCTGGCCAAGCTCGCCGGCGGCGCGATCGGCGCCCCGGGCGGCGAGGACGCCCGGCCCGTTCCCCCCGAGGGCGGCCTGGACCGCCTGCTCATCGAGAAGTACATCTACCTCGTCGTTCGCGACACGCGGGTCGACGGGGCCGAGATCCACGACTATTACGAGAACCACAAGAAGGACTTCCTGGTGCAGGGCCGCATCCGGGTCAGCCAGATCCTCGTCGACTCCGAGGAGAAGGCCGTCTCCGTCCTGCAGCGGATCGACCGCGCCGGCGAAGCCGAGTTCCGCAAGATCGCCGTCGACGAATCGATCGGCCCCGAGGCCTCGAAGGGCGGGGTCATGGGCGTCTTCGAGCAGGGCGACCTGCCGGAGGACATGGAGAAGGTCATCTTCGCCCTCGACGAGGGCCGGACGAGCCAGGTCGTCGAATCATCCTACGGCTTTCACATCTTCCGCCTCGACCGCAAGTTCCCGCCCGCCCTGCGGGACGAGAGCGAGGCGGCGGCCGAGATCCAGGAACGGATCCTGGCCCAGAAGATGAAGGACGCCCTGGCCGTGCATTTGACGGGGCTCAAGGACACCCTGAGCTGGAAGGCCTTACCCGAGAACCTTTTCTTCAAGTATCAGAGGTCGGACGAATGAAAAAGACAATCCTCACCCTGGCGCTCACGGCGGCGCTCCTCGGCCCGGCGGCGGCGGTCGTCCGCGGCCAGGAGGTCGTCGAGGAGATCGTGGCCCTGGTCAACGACGACATCATCACCCTGACGGAATATCGGGAGATGTTCAACCTCCGGCTGAACGAGATCAAGGCCGCGCAGCTCTCCTCCGAGGACTACGACAAGGCCTACGCCGAGCTCAAGAAGGGCCTCCTCGACTACATGATCACCGACCTGCTCCTGCTCCAGAAAGCCAAGGAGCTCGGGCTGAACGTCCAGGAGCAGATGAAGAGCTATCTCCAGAACATCATGAAGGAGAACAACATCGCCTCCGAGGCCGATCTGCGCCGGGCCGTGGAGCAGCAGGGCCTGTCCTATGAGGCCTTTCTCAAGAATTACGAAGAGGGCATGATGCGGTCGGGCGTCATCTACACGGAGGTCGAGCGATCGATCGTCCTCGACGACGCCGAGATCGTCCAGTACTACAAGAAGAACCCGGCCGAGTTCACCACCCCCACCGAGTACAAGCTCAACGCCATCTACCTCGCCGCCGAGACGCACCCGGGCGAGGCGGCCGATCCCGTCAAGGCCGCGATCGAGGCCAAGCTCAAGGCCGGCGCGTCGTTCGCCGACACGGCGGCCGAGCTCTCGGATCCCCCGATGAAGGAAGCCAAGGGCGACCTGGGATCTTTCAAAGAGGGGGAGCTCGACCGGACGCTCGAGTCAGCCGTCGAGAAGCTCAAGGCCGGCGAGACGAGCGCCTGGGTCAGCACCAAGAACGGCTGGTACCTGCTCCAGCTCGCCGAGAAGAAGCCGAGCGCGCTCCTTCCCTTCGACGAGGCCCGGCGGCAGGTCGAGGACAAGCTCTACAACGAAAAGCGGGCGGTGAAGAGCCAGGAGTACATCAAGACGCTCCGCGAGCGGAGCTACGTCAAGATCCTCCGCCCCGATCCTTTAGAAAAATAAGAAGGGGTCAGACCCTAAATATTTCAATTTTTCGGCCGTCGATATCGGGACATGTAACATGCCATGGGCGTCCGTTTCTTCAAGAAGGATGCTCACACAAAGAGTCCCCTTGAATGGGAAAATTGAAAAATTTAGGGTCTGACCCCTTCTGTTACCAGCACGGCGGCGGCGACGGTCGTCGTCCAGAGCCCCTTTTCGCCTCTCGCGCCCTGGGTGACGCTCCGCGTCTTCAAGGACAGGCCGTTCGAGATATGGAACGACCGGGGGACCTTCCCCTGCGGCGGCTCCTTGAGCTTCTCTCCGAGCTTCGTGGCCAGCATCTCCGCGGCCAGGTACTCGGTGTGAAGGCTCGTTTCCCGGGCCGACCGCCCTTCGTCCGAGTGCTCGGCCAGGTAGCCGTACTGGGCCGGATCGTCGGGCACAGCCATGCCGATCGAGGCCGTGATGATCGCGCCCGGATCGTCGGTGGCGTTCTCGCTCAGAACGACGAACAGGATCTGCCCCGGCTTGAGCAGTTTGAGCCCCGCGGCCCGGGTGATGTATCGGGCGTGCGGCGGGAAGATGCTCGAGACCCGGACCAGGTTGTACGGGGCGATCCCGGCCTGGCGCAGGGCGATCTCGAAGCTGACCAGCTTCTCCTTGTGCGCGCCGTGGCCGCGGACGAGGAAGACCTTGGTGGGGACGATCGGAAGCATCTTCGCGCCGGCCCTACTTCTTGACCGGCTCTTTCTGGTCCCCGACCGGCTCCGGCTCCTTGAAGTCGATGTCGCGGGAGACGTCGTAGACGCCCAGCAGCACCGGCGACGAGCCCTTGGAGATGGCAAAGAGACGGACCTGGGCCTGTTTCCACTGCGGGTTGTCGCGGATGCCGGCCAGGTTCTTGCCGTCGACGCCGAGGTTGCTCCGGAGGACGATCACGTCGCTTGTCCCTCCGGGCGGCACGGCCTTGCCCCGGATGGCGGCCATGAAGGCGTCGCCGAAGTTCTCGGGATCGCCCTTGAAGTTGTAGACGGCGTTGAAATTGACGTAGGTCAGCGGCTTCGCGCCGATGTTCTTGATCCGGAACGAGATCTGGGGGACGAGGATGAGCCGGGGCGGCCAGGGCTGGTAGTATTTGGAGACCCAGGCCGAGGCGTACTCCTGGACCTCGATCGAGGCCTTCAGCTCGTCGCCCGACATCGCCCGGCACCCGGGCAGGACGGCCAGGGCCGCGAGGCCGAGACAGGCCAGGGACAGCGCGGTTCTCTTCATGGGCTCCTCCTCTCTCGTTCCCATGATAGCGCCGAGGGGGGAATTACGCAACAGCCCGGCCGCTCAGCGGACGAGCTTTGAGACCGGCACGGCCTCGAGGTCGTAGGCGTCGACGAGCCCGAAGCTCGTCCTGAGGGCCTCGAGCGTCTCGGGGAAGGGATGGCAGATGCCGACCGCCCAGCCCTTCTTCCGGTCCTTCTGAAAGAGCTCGATGAGGCGCCCGCGGATGCGTCCCCGGTCCTCGTCGGCGTCGAGGAAAACGTCCCGTTGCGTCGCCAAGATGCCCATGGCCCGGGCCTCGTCGAGGGCCACGGTCTTGGCCGTCGTCCGGCTGTCGACGAAGAACAGGCCCCGCTCCTTGATCGGCCGCAGGATCGCCCGCATCAGGTCGCGCTCGGCCGTGAACCGGGAGCCCATGTGGTTGTTCGTGCCCGCGGCGAAGGGGACGCGGTCGTAGCTCGCCTCGAACGCCGCCACGATCGCCGGCTCGGTCATCGCGGCCATGATCAGGCCCTCCGTCTGGGCCATGTCCTCGTGGTTGTTGACCGACTCGAGCGGCAGGTGGAGCAGGACCTCGAGCCCGCGCTCGTGCGCGATCCGGGCCGTTTCTGCGGCCTGGGCGCTGTAGGGCAGGATCGACACGGTCACCGGCCGGCCCAGGGCGAGGAGGGCGTCGAGCGTCTCCAGGCTGTTCCCCATGTCGTCCATGATGAGGGCGACCTGGCCGCGCGGCCCCTTCTTCGCCGCCGGCCCGCCGGCCGCGGCGACGACCGGCGGCTCGGCCGGCAGCAGGAAGGCGATCGAAGCGTCCTGCTTGGGCGGCCGCCTCAGGGACCAGAGGACCTCGGTCCTTTCGGCGGCCTTGGTCCTCTTCTTTCCGACAACCCGGACCGATTCGGCCTTCAGGGCCTTGTCGAGCGCCGTCTCGATCGAGGCGTAGAGGGCGGCCGGGAGCTCGACCTCGAATTGGGGCCGGCCCTTGGCGTCCTTGAGCGCCAGGACGGCGTCATCGGCGACACCCGCGGCCGCGAGGCTCGCGGCGAGCGCCGCCTCGATCGTCCGTGGCGCCGCCTTCTCCTGGACCCGGGCCTCCGGCTTTTCGCTCGGGAAGGTGCCCGGGGCGGGGACCGCAACGGCCGGAGCGGGCGTGGCGAAGAGATAGGAGCGCTCGCCCCGCCGCGAACCGATATAGTCGAGGAGGATCGTCGCGACGAGCGCCGTCACGATCATCGCCGCCGTGACCAGGAGGAAGGCCGGCCAAGGCTGTCGAACTCTGGGCGGGAGCCTCTTCGTCATCCGTCAGCGCTTGGCCAGGAGGGGAAGGCTCTTCTCCAGATAGGTCTTTTCGTCGAGCTTGTCGGCCGGGATGGGGACCTCGGGCTTGAGGCCGTCGTCCCAGAGCTTGCGGCCCGAAGGCAGGGCGAAGACGCTCGAGATCAGCAGGACGGCGCTGCCGTCGTCGAGCTGGAAGAGCGTCCGGCGCCCGACGAGGCCGGGGGTCGCGAACCCCACCAACTTGGTCTTGCGCAGCTCCTGGATGAGGCCGGCGGCGAGCTCGGCCGGGCCCGCCGTTCCGGGGTCGGTCCAGATGACGAGCGGGACCGCCTGGAGCGCCGGCTCGTCCGGAAGGGCTACGGCCGTCCGGTCCCCGTCCCGCCCCTCGAACCGGCCCGCGTCGGCCGCCTTGACGAACAGGTTGGCCAGCTTGGCCGCCTCATCCATGTCGCCGTCCTGTGCGCTCCTGAGGTCGAGAACGAGCCCGCCGGCCCGCCCCTTGAGCGCCGGGACGACGGTTCTCTTGAGCTCGGCGGCGAGGCCGGGCACGACGCGGCGGACGCTCAGGACCGCCGGCTGGCCGGCCGCTTGCGTGAACAGGAAGGGCTGGGGGAAGAGCAGGGCCCGGGGGACGTCGAGCTCGAACGTCTCGTTGCCCCGGAGGACGCGCAGCTTGACCGGCTCCGGTCCATGCCCCTGGAGGAGCAGCTTGACCTCGGCCAGGCTCATGTCGAGGGCGCTTTTCCCGGCGACGCCGCTGAGGAGGTCGCCGATCTTGACGCCGGCCGCCTCGGCCGGGGACTTCGGGACGACGGCCACGACCTGGGGGAAGGCCGCGTAGCGCTTGAGGACGACGACGCCCGGCTCCGTCTCGCCGCCCGTCCGGGCCTTGAAGGCGGAAGCCAGCTCCTTCGGCAGGTAGGCCGATAGCGGGTCGAGCGAGTTGACCAGGCCGCGGTAGGTCCCCTCCGACGTCGCGACGGGGTCGCGCTCCTCGAGATAATCGTTGCGGATGAGGCGCATCAGGGACTCGAGGAGGTCGAAGCCCTTGGGCGCCTGGGCCCCGCCGCCGCCCGGAAGAAGGCCCATGCGGATGACGAAGAACAGGGCGGCGCCGACGAAGGCGGCCCAGAGGAACCAGCGGTATCTCGGGACGTCTTTCATGGCCGAACGAAGGTCCATTCTATCACCTCCTCTTCAGCCATTGCAAGGGATCGAGGGCCTTGGTCTTGTAGCGCAGCTCGAAGTAGAGGCATTCGCCCTTGAGCGAGCCGGTGTCGCCGACCACGGCCACGGGCTGGCCGGCCCGGACCATGTCGCCGACCGCGGCCAGGAACTCCGAGCAGTGGCCGTAGAGCGTGTAGTAGGTCATGCCGTGGTCGACGATGAGGAGGTTGCCGTAGCCCTGGAAGTAATCGGCGTAGACGACCTTGCCCGAATGGACCGCCGCGATGAGCGAGCGGCCCTTGGCCGGGGCGATCTCCACGCCCTTGTTCATGACGACCGTGTTGAAATCGGGGTGCTTCTCGAAGCCGAAGGAAGTGATGACCCGCCCCTCGATCGGCCAGAGCAGCCGGCCCCGGACCTCGTAGAGCGGCACGAAGGCCGCCGGCAGGATCCACTCCTGGCTGATGATCTTGGTCATCAGCTTCTGGAGCTCCTCGGCGCTCTCCGCGAGCTCGGCCAGCGTTTGCTTGTAGGTCTCCCGGTTCTTGCGGATCTCTTGGACCAGGGTCGCGCTCTTGCGGGCCTCGGTCTCGAGCTCCTGGCGCTTGAGGGCGGCCGCCCGGGCCATGGCCGCGAGGTCCCTCTGCTTGCTCTCGAGGGCCGATTCGGCGGCCCGGAGCTCCTCGAGCGAGGCCAGGAAGGCCGCGACGACCTGGTCCTGGCCGCGGGCGAGGAGAGCCAGGTGCTTGCTCTCGGAGGCGTAGCTCTCCATGTCGCGGGCCTGGAGCAGGAACTGGAAGAAGTCGACCCGGCCGAACTTGTAGAGCGTGACCAGCGTCTTTTCGATCGAGGCCCGCTCCCGGTCGATGCCGGCGCGGATCTTCCGGGTGTTGGCCTGGATCGCGGCGAGCTCCGCGCGCCCCCGCTCGAGCTCGACGTTCTGGGCGGCCAGCTCCTTTTCGACCAGGCTCTTGTTCAGGTTGATCCGGGTCAGGGAGGAGAGGACGGAGGACTCCTGGCGGGCCGCGGCGTCGATGCGGGCCTTGAGGTCCTTGATCTGCCCGTTGATGCGGGTCAGGCGCTCCTCGAAATCGGCGACGGCCCGGCCCTGAGGCGCGGCCTTGGCCCGGTCGGAGGATCGCGCCGGGCCGGGGCCTGGCTGAGGGAGGGCGGCGGCGGAAGAGAAGAAGAAGAGGAAGATCCCGGCGAGGACGAGCCCCGAGCCGAGCGCGCGGACGCTTCGCATCCCTTATTTTATAACATAAAACCATCGGGGATGATAAAATCGGACCGTGGCCGTTGTCTCGCGGGGTTTCCAGGTTTTCGTCAAGCCGGCCGGCGCGGCCTGCGACCTGGCTTGCGGCTATTGTTATTATCTCGGCAAGGAAGCGGCGGGCGGCCGGGACGGCGCGCCGGCCCGCATGCCCAGCGACCTCCTCGGATCCTACATCGCCCAGCACATCGCCGCCTCGCCCGACGAGATCGTCCGGTTCTCCTGGCACGGCGGGGAGCCGACCGTGCTGGGGCTCGAATATTTCCGCGAGATCGTCGCCATCGAGCGGCGGCTCTGTCCGCCCGGGCGCGCGGTCGCCAACGGCCTGCAGACCAACGGCACGCGGCTCGACGAAGAGTGGGGCCGTTTTCTCGCGGCCGAAGGGTTCTCGGTCGGGCTCAGCCTCGACGGGCCGCGGGAGGTCCACGACCGCTATCGCCGGGCCCGCGACGGCCGCCCGTCCTTCGACGATGCGATGCGGGGCTGGGACGTCCTGCGGCGGCACCGCGTCCCGGCCGATGTCCTCTGCGTCGTCGGCGCCCACAACGCCGGCCGGGCCCTCGAGGTCTACCGGTTCTTCCGCGGCATCGGCGCGTCGTATTTGACCTTCCTCCCGCTCGTCGAGCGCCGGCCCGAGGCGCCGGGAGGAGTCTCGCCGGAGACGGTCGCTCCGGAGGCCTGGGGCGAGTTCCTCTGCGCCGTCTTCGACGAATGGGTCGAGCGCGACATCGGGCGCCTCAAGGTCCAGATCTTCGAGGAGGCGGCCCGGACGGCCTTCGGCCAGGAGCACTCGCTCTGCGTCTTCCGGCCGGTCTGCGGCGACGTCCCGGTCGTCGAGCGGAACGGGGACTTCTACTCCTGCGATCATTTCGTCGACGAGACCCATCGGCTCGGCAATATCCTCGCCGTGCCGCTGGCCGAGCTGATCGACAACCCGGCCCAGCGTGCTTTCGGCCGGGCGAAGCTCGAAACGCTGCCGCGCGCCTGCCGCGCCTGCGAGGTCCTGGCGATGTGCAACGGGGAGTGTCCGAAGAACCGGTTCGCGCTCGCGCCGGACGGAGAGCCGGGCCTGAACTATCTTTGCGCGGGATATAAGAGGTTCTTCCGCCACGTCGGGCCCTTCGTCGAAGCGGTCGGGGCCGCCTGGCGGGGCGGGGGAGCGGGCCCTATTTCTTGAGCTTCTCGGCCAAGAAGCCGACCGTCCAGACCCAGGCCATTTCCGCGGCTCCCTTGTCGTAGCGCGGCGACGTGTCGTTCATGAAGCCGTGCTGGGCGCCGTCGTGCATGTGGATGGCGTATTCGACTCCCGCTTTTTTCAGCGCCTCCTCGAAGGCGGGGATGCCGGCGTTGATGCGCGCGTCCTCTCCGGCGTAGTGGATGAGCATGGCCGCCTTGATCTTCGACACGTCCTCCGGCGCGGGCTGGGCGCCGTAGAACGGGACGGCCGCCGTGAGGTCAGGCGCGTTGACGGCCACCTGGTTCGTGACGCCGCCGCCCCAGCAGAAGCCCATGCAGGCGACCTTGCCCGTCGCCTGGGGCCCGGTCTTGAGATAGGCGACCGCAGCCACGAAGTTCTTCGTCGTCGCGGCCCGGTCGAGCTTGGCGAAGAGGTCGCGGGCCTGGTCGGCGTCCTGCGGCGTGCCGCCGAGAGGCGTCAGGGCGTCCGGGGCGATGGCGTGATAGCCTTCGAGGGCGACCCGGCGGGCAATGTCCTCGATGTGAGGGTTGAGGCCCCGGTTCTCGTGGACGACGATGACGCCCGCGAGCTTGGCGGCGCCCCTCGGCTTGGCCGAATAGGCCCTCATCTCGCCGCCCTCGGTCGGGTAGGTGACATAGCCGGTCTCGAGGTTGGGATGGTTGGCCGGGACGATCTGCCCCGCCGTCCCCGGCCCCGTCGATGCCGGAACGAGAACGGCGGCGGCCGCCGTTCCGCCGGCGACCGCGGCGAGCTTGGCCAGGAACTCGCGCCGGTCCATCCCGCCGTACGAAGAGTTCTCGGTCCCGTCCTTGATCTCATCGGCCATGACGTCCTCCATGCCGAACATGTTCCCCCGCGTATTTCCATCGTATTGCGGCCTTCCCGTGATGTCAAGACGGGGTCAGACCCTAAATTTTTCAATTTTCGGCCAATGAAACTCCCTCGCAACGAAAAATTGAAAAATTTAGGGTCTGACCCCTTCTGGCGGGCGGGCCGTGTTTCGGCTATGATGAGGGCATGGCCAATGCGCTGGCGCGGAAGGGATGCTTTGCCGAGGACGCCGAGGCGATCTGGCGGGCCGCTCTCGCCGCCGTCGATCCGTGGCGCCTCGTTCGCGAGGCCGTCGTCCGCGAAGGTGAGGTCATCCGCGTCGGGGGCCGGGAGTTCGACCTGGCCTCCCGCGACCGCGTCTTCGTCGTCGCCTTCGGCAAGGCCGCGTCGGCCATGGGCGAGGCCCTGGCCGGTCTCCTCGACGAGCGGCTGACCGCGGGGCTGGCGGTCGTACCGGGCCCCGTGGCCAAGGGCGATACCCGCCTCGAGCACATCGAGGCCTCGCATCCCGCTCCCGACGCGCTCAGCGTCGAGGCCGGCCGCCGCGTCCTGGAGATCGCGGCCCGCGCGGGCGAGAAGGACCTCCTCTTCGTCTGCCTCTCCGGGGGCGGCTCGTCGCTCGCGGCCCTGCCGGCCGAGGGGATCACGCTCGACAAGAAGCGCCGTCTCTCCGAGGACCTCATGCGCGCCGGGGCCACGATCCAGGAGCTCAACATCGTCCGCAAGCACCTCTCGGCCGTCAAGGGCGGCCAGCTGGCCCGGGCGGCTTTTCCCGCGACGGTCGTCACGCTCGTCATCTCGGACGTCGTCGGCGACGACCTGGGCACGATCGCCTCCGGCCCGACGCATTGGGACGCCTCCACGTTCGGCGAGGCCCGCGCCATCCTCGAGTGCTACGGCCTCTGGGACTCGGCCTCGGCCATGGTCCGGGCCCGCCTCGAGGAGGGCGCGCGCGGCCTCGTCCCCGAGACCCTCAAGGAGGGCGACCCCGTCTTCGAACGCGTCCATTCGGTCATCATCGGCGACAACATGACCGCCCTGCGCGCCGCCAAGCGTGAGGCCGAGAAACGGGGCTTCGAGCCGATCTTCCTGTCCTCGAGCGACGGCGGGGAGGCCCGGAGGACGGCCGGGGGCTACGCCGCCTTCCTGGCCGAGCTGGCCTGCTCGGCGGCGAGCCTGCCCCGGCCGCTCTGCCTTCTCGCCGGCGGGGAGCTGACCGTCACGGTCAAGGGGCGGGGCAAGGGCGGCCGCAACACCGAGTTCGTCCTGGCCGCCCTCGTCGACATGGCCAAGGCCGAGGTCTCGGGCATCGATTGGCTGATCCTGAGCCTGGGCACGGACGGCATCGACGGCCCGACCGACGCCGCCGGCGCCTGGGCCGACGAGCGGACGGTCAAGACCGCCGCGGCGCTCGGGCTCGACCCCGTCGCCTACCTCGACGACAACGACTCCTACTTCTTCTTCAAGCAGACCGGCAACCTGATCATGACCGGGCCGACCGGCACGAACGTCATGGACCTCCGGCTCTTCCTCCTCCGTCCCGCCGTTCCTTGAGAGCTCCCGAAGGGGGCGCCGATTTGATTTTTCGGACGGAAGGACTATAATAGGGCCAAGTTTTCTTGTGCCGGCTGGAGAAAACTTCAACCACAAGAAATCATCATTTTCCCCCTTTTCTGCTGTAAAAAAAACAGCCGGCTTTTTTTCTCCCGCGCGCAAGCCTCCATTTTTACCCGTCATCGAAATATTTTTCTTGACTCCGCCACCCGTCCTTTTTTAATATGATAGCGGCTCTCTTTCGCCGGCTGGAGAGGGCTCCCTCAAAATTCCAATCATCACCCCCCTTTTGCTGACCTCAGCCGGCACTTCTCTTTCCCGTTCAATCGGCCCGCCGATTGTGCTATCATACCGTCGCACGCGGAGCCGACGATGCCCAAGATCGATTGGAAGAAAGAGCTGGAGAACCATTTCGAGAACGTTCGCGTCATCGCCCAGTGCCAGGACGAGACGGTCGGGGATTTCGACAAGTTCTGCGAGTTCATCGCCGAGCCGGCCTTCGAGAGCCTGACCGAGGAGCTGGCCCGCTACAGGATCAAGTCGGAACACCAGAAAACCAAAGGGCGGAGCATCCGCTTCACCGTCCTCTTCCCGGGCGCCAAGGACGAGCAGTTCCACTACCGCATCTCGCTGCCCAAGAACGCCGTGGAGCTGCGGCTGAAGCTCCAGATCAAGGCCCGGCGGACGCCCAAGGCCGATTATGAAACGACCGACGAGGACTTCATGCCCGGGCTGTTCCCCTTCAAGGTGCTGCGGATGGACAAGGACGAGGTCGTCTCCGACGTCGTCAAGCACTATACGGCTTTCCGCTACACGGCGCTGACGTCGCCCGATTGACCTTGTCTTTCTCTTAAGCCCCGCTCCCCGCGCTCCCCCCGCGCCGGCCGGAGATCGGCGATTCGCGGAGGACCGCGGCGAGCCCGGCCGCCGCGATCATCAGGCCGCCGAGCGCGAGCAAAGGCGTTGTCATCGATCCGGTCGCGGGGTCCTTCATCGCGTCCATGCCCATGATGAAGGCGACGCCCGAGATCTGGCCCATCAGGATGAGCAGGCTGTTGGAGGTGCCTTCCGGCGCCGGGTAGGTGATCTCAGCCCCGTACTGGAAGGCGATCGGCCCGGCGCTCAGCAGGAAGAAGCCGAAGGCGAAGCCCGAGAGGAACAGGAGCCCTGCCGACGTCGCGTAGATCATCCCGATGAGCCCGGGCAGGAGCCCGACCAGGGCCAGGACGATGAACGGCTTCCGCCGCCGGGCCTTGTCGGATAGGAGCGGGATCGCGACCGCCCCGGCGATCCCCCCGGCGAGCATCAGGGCGCCGAGGACCCCGGCCTGGGAGATGCTGAAGCCGCGCGGGCGGACGATGTCCTCGACCCAGGTCGAGACGCTGTTGAACAAGCCCAGCCCGAGGAAAAAGATGAAAAGAAGCAGCAGGAAGTCGCGCTGCCTGAGCATCGACTTGAGGCCGGCGAACATCAGCGTCCGCGCGTCGCTCCCGGCCGGCGTCGGCGGGCGCTCGCGCGCGACCGCCAGGAACAGGACGGCCGAGGCGGTCATGGCCAGCCCGTAGACGAGGAGCATCCCGCGCATGCCCAGGCGGAGAAAGAGCCCGGGCGAGAGGAGCATGGCCGCCAGGGGCCCAAGGTAGAGGGCCAGCGTACCCAGTCCCGACGCGGTGGCCCGCTCCCGGACCGGGAACCAGCGGGCGGCGATCTTGGTCACCGCCCCGATGACGAGGGGCTGTCCGAGCGCGATCCCGATCTGGGCGATGAGGACGACCGTGTAGTTCGCGGCGAAGAGGCCGCGGACGAGGGCGAAAACAGCCGAGAGAACGGCCCCGAGCCCGGCCGCGGCCTTGAATCCCCACGTGTCGATGGCCCAGGCGGCCGGGATGGCGGCCACGATGTAGACGATCATGAAGACCATCGACAGGAGCCCGATCATCAGGTCGGACCGGCCGTAGAAGGCCGCGGCCGGGCCGGTGATCGGCGCGAACGTCAGCCACAGGACCTGGGTCATCGCGGCCATGGGCACGAAGACGGCCAGGACGAGCCAGCGGGCGCCGTAGACCTTGGGGGTGTCGTCGTTCATGGATCGGGCCTCCTTCACGGGACGGGGATCGTCGTCGCGCCGCGGACCGACGCCATATGATCGTCGAGCAGGCGCTCCTCCGCTTCGATGATAGCCGGCATGATCCGGTCCTTCGGGAGATCCCGCGGGCCGAGCGGGGCCCCGAACGAGACGCGAACGACGGGCCGGACGCGTTCCGGGAAGACCATCTGCCAGAGGAGCTGCAGGACCTGGGCCAGTTTCAGGCGCTGGGACTCGCGCCGGCGGAGCCTCGCGAGCGGGCTGCCCGCGAACCGCCGGAGCAGGATGCCGCTGGCGACCGTCGGCTGGAGAAGGACGCCGGGGACGCGCCGGAGCATGATCGCCAAGCTCGGCGACCAGTCGGCCAGGGCCCGGCGCGCTCCCGGCCGGACCTCCGGGTCGGGTTCGAGCTCGACGTGCGGGTAGATCAGGACCGAACCGCCGGCGTCCAAGTGGCGCAGCGATTCTCGCAGCGCCCGCGAGCCCCCGGCCGCCGTGAAAGCGGTGAAGATGAAGAACCCGCTGCAGACCGGGAAGGCGCGGCTCAGGCCGGCGTCCGAGATCAGGACCTTGAGGTCGGTCCTTGGGACCGCGGCCATGATGGCTAACGAATCATAGGCCCCGGGGTGATTGGAAGCGATGATGAGGGGCCCGTCCTTGGGGATTCGGCCGGCCCCCCGGATGACCGGCTCGAGGCCGAGGTCATCGAGGACCCGGCGGGCGGCGCCGGGCAGGCCTTCGGACGCGGCCCGGCCGTCCGCCCCCGCCATGAGCCGTGCGAACCGGTTGGCCGGCCACCGGACGAGCGGGTCGAGCAGCCGCGGCGCGGCGCCCGAAAGCGGCAGGCCCAGGGCCCGGGCGATCTCCACGACGATGCTCGCCCTGTATGACGCGATGATCCGTTCTTCGGGAAGGGCAGCCATGGTCCTCGGAGCCGCGGGCGCTGCACCGGACTATAGGCCGGGTGGGGAAGGGAAGTCAACAAACGGCCGCAGCGGGGCTATTCGAGCTTGCGGCCGCTCTTCTTGCCCTTTTTGGCGTTCTTCGCCGCGTCGCTCTTCGTCTTCTCCCACTTGCCCGGCTTCCAGGCCCAGTAAGTCCCCTTGGACTCCCATGTCCCGGGGACCCAGGCCCGGCCCGGCTTGGCCTTGGCCCAGCGGCCCTCGACCCACTCGTAGTTGATGCCGGCCCATTTCCAGTAGCCGGGGAGCCAGGCGTGAGAGGGGCTCGGCCGGAGCGTCGGCGCCTCGACCCGGAGCGGGGGAGGGGCCACCCGCGGCTTCGAATCGGCGGCCCCGATCGCGACGGCGAGGAAAAAGACGGCCAATAGGGCGAACAATGTCCTTTTCATCGCAGCCTCCAGGAGTTTAGTCGCCGGAGGGGAGGCGTTTTTGAGGCGCCCCGGGGCTATTTGCTTGAGTTGATGACCTCGAGGACCTTCAGGAGGTAGTCATATCCGGGGCGGTCCGTGGTGTTCTGGCCCAGGTATTTGAACTGGAGGACGCCGTTCGCGTCGACGATATAGACGCTGGGGATGTTCTGGTCGACCTTGCTGCCGGACCACTCCGTCCGGAAGAGATCGAGCTTCTTCGATAGCGTCCGCTCGCCGTCGACGAGGATCGGGAAGGGGGCCAGGATCGTGCCTTTTTCGAGCGAAAAGTCCTTGGGGTAGAATTGCCGGGACCGCTCCATGCGCGTCTTGCCCGCCTCGTCGAGCTTCTCGGGCTCGGGCGGGTTCTTGCGGGCCCGGATCGACTCGAGCTGGCCGGGCAGGGCCTCCAGCCAGGCCGTGACGACATCCCGGGGGTAGGGGAAGACGACGAGGATCTCGACGTTGTATTTTTCGCGGACCTTCTGCGCCTTCTCGAGCTCGGCCAGCTCGACGTAGCGATAGTTGCAGATCGTGCACCAGTAGTTCTCGGCGGCGTAGCCGCGGGGGAAGAGGATGAGGACGTTCTTGCCGCGGAGCGATGAGAGGGTCAGCGTGCCGCCCTGGTAGACCGGCAGGGTGAAATCGGGCATGGGCTGGCCGACGATCGCCGGCTGGGGCCGGGGCTCGGCCGGCTTCTGCGGCGGGGCCGGAGGTTGGGGCGGCTGCGCGGGCTGAGCGGGCTGGGCCGGCTTCGGTTTGGTCACGACCTGGCCGGCGGCCTGGCCCTGGAAAATGATGATCATCGCGGCCACGGCCAGGACGACCAGGACGCCGACGAAAATAGCGGCTTTCTTCTTGCTGATCATGGGCGGGACTCCTTGTCCGGGATGCCCCTATTAGAGACGAGCCGCGCCGCCGAGTCAAGCGTGGCCCGAGGGAGTTGGGTTCCCGAAAAGGGGGATTTGAGGGAAAAAGAGGCGAGCCGGGCCATCCAGCCCGGCTCGCCTCGGAAGACGCGTTCTTGTCGGGTCTGAGGATCCTAGAAGCGGATCCGGATGCCCGCGTGGAGGCTGAAGCCGCCGAGATCGAACTTCGGCTCGCGGTAGGTCACCTCGGTCGGAGGCGTATCCGAGACCACGAACATGGAGATCTCCTGGGTCCCGATCGTGTCGTTGACGATGTAAAGGACGCCCTCGGTCGTGTCCGGCGTGCCGTCGGAGGACTCCGTCGTCCCCGTGACCGTCGTGAAGTTCTTGAACTTGGCGTAACGGCCGACGGCCTCGACGAACAAGCCCATCTTCGGCGAGAGCTTGTATTCGAAGCCGAGGCTGCCGTGGAAGCCGATGTCGGCGCCGCTCCTCGTGGTTTGGCCGAGGGTCTGGTGCATCCACGAGCCGTCGGGATACTCCAATCCCTGCATCGCGTCATACTTGAGGCCGGCGTAATAGGCCGCGCCCGCGTTGGCCGTCAGGGCGAGCTTCCCGCCCATGGGGACGTCCAGGAACAGGCCGAGACGGATCGGCACGGCGGACAGGGCGGCGTTGGTGACGAGATCGACCGAGAAGCCTTCGTCGCTATAGGTCATGAGGGAATCGGCCGCGCTCCGCATGTAGCCCGCCCCGACGCCGATGCCGAGGGTCGGCGTGATCTGATAGATGAGGTCGGCCCCGAAATTGTAGCCGCCGTGGAGGGGCTTGTAGCCGCCGGTGGCGGTCCCGTTCCCTTCGGCAACGTAGTAGTCCACGAGATCGAAGTAGAACCTCGAGCCTTCGTTCACGTCGCCCGCGAGCATGTGATTGTACCCGCCGTAGAGCTTGAGGCTGAACTTGGAGACGCCGCCCGAACCCGCCGGTTCGGCCTGCGCGCCGGGGATGGCGAAGACGTCTTTGTCGAAGAGGAAGTTGAGGCCCGGCGCGACGGGGCGATCGCCCGTTCCGGGCGGGGCCGCCCAGGCCAGCGTGCCGAGAGAGAGGCAACCGAGGATCAAAATGAGGACAGAGAGCTTGTTGCGCATGGCGCACCTCCGCAAAATGGTTCCGACACGAATTTAGTCGCGCGAACGGGTCGGCGTACGGAATTGAGACAGCGGCGCTCAGCCCTTGATCCGGTACTCCCTGAACTGCACGCCCCGGTACTTGTCCATGAGGAACAGGCGGTCGCCGAAGATGAAGATCCCATCGACGAAGAAATCAAGCGGCAGCGACCCGAGAAGCGCGCCGTCGGCGTCGAAGACCTCGAGCTTGTAGGCGTCGGTCGTCCGGAGCTCCTGGCCGTCGCCCACGACCTTGTAGCCGATCGTCCGCCCGCCGCTCGAATCCATGGACATGGTCATGCCGGTCCCGACCTGCTCTTCCTTCTTGAGCTGGCGGGTCAGGGTGACGACCCAGACGCGGCCTTTGGCGTCGACCGCCACTCCGCCCGCGCAGCGGTTCAGCTGCGGCCCGCGGACGGACACGTTGTTGCCGGTCCGCTTGATCTCGCCCTTGTCCTTGATCTCCATGGAGTAGGGAAGTTCGCGGTCGGCCCGCCAGAGGAGCCGGCCGTCGGCCGCGTACTTCTCGATGCGGTTCTGGACGGTGTAGGCGAGATAGACCTTGCCGGCCGGGTCGACGGTCAGCAAGACCTCGTTCCCGGCGTTGTTCAGGAGCTCTTCCTTGAAATCGCGCGGCTCGCCGAACTCGCGGAGGGGCTTGCCCTCGGGATCGAGGACCCTGACCAGCTTCGGCGGGGCCGCGTCCTTCTTCTCCCTTTCCCCCGGCGCGTTGACGATGAAACGCATCCAGGGAGAGCCCGGGGTCACGAGCTCGCCCGCCTTCCCCAGGAAAACGGGTCCGGCGCCCTGTTCGAGGCCCTTGATCGTCTTGCTGTCTTTGCCGTCCGGCGTCAGGACCTGGACGCGCTGGTTGTTCGGGTCCGAGATATAAATGAAGCCCTTGGCGTCGATCGCCAGCCAGGCCGGATAATAGAATTCCCCCGGCCCCTGCCCTTGCCGCCCGTAGGTGGCCAGGTACTTGCCGTCCGGGCCGAACTTCTGGACGCGGTGATTGCCGGTGTCGAGAACGTAGAGGTTGCCCGCGCCGTCGGCGGCAATGGCCGACGGCATGTAGAAAGCCAGGTTCTCGTCGGCGGTGTCGACGTCGCCCAGGGTCCGGACCGGCTCGAGGGCGACCTGCGGGGACTTGCCCCAGGCCCCGGGGCCGGAGTTGTGGACGGTCCTGACGCCGTCCACGGTCTCGAGCTTCTGTCCGGAGAGAGCCGGCGCGATCAGCGCGAACACGGCGATGACAATGATCAGGCTGCGGAAGGGCTTCATGTGCGATTCTCCTTGTTTCGATAACGCGCCGGGGGCGGCGGCGGTTGCTTTTTCGGCTAATATTTTAGCATGTTGAACCCGGCCGCGTCTTCCCATATAGTGTCGGCGAACTCATCGCGGAGGGCGGCCGAATGGACGATCACGGCATCATCGAGCTTCTGCGGGACATGGTCCGGGCGCCAAGCCATCCCGCCGTCGCGAGACAGGAAGAGGGGACGGTCCTGGCTCTCAAACACTATCTCGAGCGACATGGCATCCCCTGCGAGCTCGTCGAGGTCCGCGAGGGCCGGCCGAACCTCCTGGCCTCGATCGCCGGGCCCAAAGCCGGGCGCCAGCTCCTCCTCTGCGGGCACACGGACACGGTCCCGCCCAATGAAGGCTCTGCCGCCGACTTCTTCTCGGCCGCGATCGAGAACGGCCGAGTCTTCGGCCGCGGCACGGTGGACATGAAGGGCGCCCTGGCCGCCATGGCCGGGGCCCTCGTCGCGATCCGCGGGTCTGGCGGGCTCGCCGCGGGCCGCGTCACCCTGGCCGCGGTCGTCGACGAGGAGCTCGAAAGCCTCGGCGCGGAAGCCCTGATCACGAGCGGCTTCCGGGCCGACGGGGCCGTTGTCGGCGAGCCCACCGCGAACCGCCTGGCTGTCGGTCACAAAGGCCTGGAGTGGCTCGAAGCGCGGTTCTTCGGCAAGGCCGTCCACGGCAGCGTGCGCGACGAGGGCATCGACGCCATCAGCGCGGCGGCCCACTTCGTCGCGCTCATCGAGACTGAGCTCATCCCCGGGTTCGAGCGCGCGCCCGATCCCCTCCTCGGCCCTTCGGCCATCAACATCGGGACGATCCGGGGCGGCCAGCAGCCGAGCTTCGTCGCCGGGGAATGCAAGGTCCAGGTGGACCGGCGCTGGGTCTCGACCGAGACGGTCGAAGATGTCTTCGGCGGGCTCGAACGGCTCCTGACCAAGGTCCGGGCCGCCCGCCCCGGGCTCAGGACGGAGCTTCAGAGGATGCCCGAAGGCATGGCCACCATGCTCCACGGCCCGCTCGTCATCGACCGGCGGCATCCCCTGGTCCTCGCCGCCCGGCAGGCGCTGGCGGAAGCGGGCCGCGACGACGCGACGACCGTGTTCCCGGCCTGGACCGACGGCGCGCTTCTCTCCCGCGAAGCCGGGATCCCGACCGTCGTCTGGGGGCCGGGCGAGCTCAAGCTGGCCCACTCCGCCGAAGAGAGCGTCGCGGTCGAGGAGGTCCTCCTTGCCTCCCGTCTTTACGCCGACGCCGCCCGGCGCTTCACCGTCGCCTGACACGATCTTTCGGACCGGGAGCCTATGGCCGGACGCGCGGCCCGGACGACGGCTCGATCCCGATCATGATCGGCTTTCACTTTTGACGAAGCCGGGTGGATAGAGCCGCTAAGACGTGATATATCTATTAAAGATGAGTCTCAGAAGATCTTTCCCTGTCGCGGCCTTGGTCCTCCTTTTGGCGTCCACCTATCCGCTGCGGGCGGAGGACGAGACCGGCGTCCGTCTCGGCATCAAGGCCGGGCCCGGCTTCTCCACGGTCCGGTGGGGCATGCTGGTGCTCGGAGAGTCGGTGACCGGGACCGAGACCCACCGGAAGCTGACGGTCGGCCTGCTCGCGGAGTTCGACCTCGGCCAATGGTTCGCGGTCCAGCCCGAGCTCGACCTCTTCACCGCGGTCCACACGTATACGCCTCCTCTGGGCCAGGGCACGTTCACGGACACCCTGCAGTATCTCCAGGTCCCCATCCTGTTCAAGATGAAGTTCGCCCGCAAGGGCTGGATCGTCCCCGCGGTCTTCGCCGGGCCTTGCCTGGGCGTCCTCTTGAAGGCCCGCGACAGCTATTACGACGTGGAGAGCGGCCAAACCTACTCCGCGGATACCAAAGATCTATATCGGGACTTCGATCTCGGCGGGGCCGCCGGGGCCGGCGTCGACATCCAGGTCAGGAACCTCCGGCTCATCTTCGACGTCCGCTATTACCTGGGCCTGATGAACGTGTATCGGGCCGCGGGCTACTCCTGGAAGAATTCCGGCCTGATGATCACCGCGGGCCTGGGGTTCTAGCGGCGCCGGGCGGGTTTCAGCGTCCAGAGCTGGAGCCGGGTGAACTCGACGATGCGGGACATGTCGAGGTCCGGCCGGTGGACCGGCCAAGTCTTGTAGCCTTCGACGATGGCGGTGATCTCCCGCTCGTGTGTTCGCGGGTAAGGCTCGAACGCGGGGACGGAGTAGGAGGCGCCCGGCTGGCCGGCGTCGAGGTCGAGGGTGGCCGCGGCGAACAAGGCGAAGAGCGAGCCCGTGCCGATCTTTATGCCTCCCGCTTCGAGGGCGGCCGGCAGCACCCCGGTTTTCTCAATGTGTTCGTCGGCCGAGCGGGCCAGGGCGAAGACGTCGTTAATGTCCAGTTTCCCAGGCGTTGTTCTATCGCCGGATGGCCGCTCCGGAGGCATCTCGACCGGGCCGAGAGGGTGGACCGTTCCCAGGTTCTCCGGGAGCCTGCCGGTCTCTTCATGGGCAGAGATCGCCCGGGCCAATCCGGAAAAAGCCTCGGCCGGCGAGAGATCCGCGGTCGGCGCGAGGGCTCCCGTCTTGAGCGTCGAGGCGGCGATGGCGCGCAGCTCCGCCCGGCTCATCGTTTCTTTCTGGGCCCCGTAAACGTCCATCAGCTTCCGATAGGTCGTGATCTCGATATCGTCGCGGCCCTTGAGCCAGCGCATCATGCGGCGGAAGTTCTTTTGGGCGGTGGCCATCGTCTCCTGAGGCCGCAGGCGCGGCGCGCGCCATTCCTCGGGCGGCGTGTTCTTACCGCCATAGAAGTTCAAGTCCCAGAACTCCTCGGCCCGGACCTTGGTCGGGTGACCGGCGAAAAGGGCCAGGACGTCGGACGCGCGGGCGAGCCCCGGCAGGTCCGCCTTGAGCTTGTCGAAGACCGGTTCGAAAAGATCGTCCCGGTAATAAGCGTCGTCGAACCCCTCATACTGGGCGCTGAAGTTCAGGGTGTTGCAGAACCAAACGACGTCGTGCCCCGGCAGGCTCACCGGCGAGATCTGGTAGCCGGCCCCGAGCCGGCCCAGCGCCGCGACGAGCTGCGGGCCGTAGGAGCCGCCGTGACGGGCCAGTATCCTCACCGGGACGCCGAAGATCCGCTCGAGCTCTTTGAGGCCCCGACCCTCCTGTTCGAGCATGAGCCGGACACCGTCGTTCCAGCCGGCCTTCTCCAGCTCCTCGGTCACCGTCGGATGGACGGAGCCGAAGTCCGTGTGGCTGCCGATGTCGTGGCGGGCCATGACCGCGATAACGTCGCGGCGCCCCCTCTTCTCGAGCGAGCGGGCCTTCTCGCCGATGACGAAGAAGGTCCCGGTGACGCCCTCCTCGGTCATGGTCTCGGCCAGCCACTTGGGGATGTCGTCGATCCTCTCGGACTCGAGCGAGATGTAGTCTTCGGTGTCGAAGGTGACGACCAGGAACGCCTTCGGCCTATCGGCCCGGTCCCGGAGGGCGGCGGAGGCGGCGAGCATGCTGTTGGTGAAGATGACCGCGTCGGACCCCGAGCAGGCCGTCCCGAGAAGGACGAAAATTGGAAGCGAGGCGATTATCGCGCCCGGCCGTCGCATAGTCAGCCCCTCGTTGGGCGCGGCTATTTTGCCGGGGCCTTGGGCTTGAGCTCCAGGCCGAGCTGGCGGAACAGGCCCAGCGCGTCGCCGTCGATGTACTCCTCGGTGATGAGCCCGTCCTTGATGCGGAAGATGACGATCGCCCCGGCGGCGATCTTGGCTTCGGCCGGAGCGGGGCCCGGGGCGATCGCGCGATGCGTCCCCCGGAAGGCCAATCGGAGGACGACACGTTCGCCCGCGGGGAAGATGTCGAGGATGTCGTAAACGAGGTCGGGCACGGCCGTGACCATCATCTTGGAGACGCCCATAGCGTCCTCGCGCGTGACGGGCGTCGTGCTGTAAGACGGGTAATACAGCTTGAAATCGGGGGCGAACAGGCCGGTGAAGACGTCGATGTCGCCCTTCTCGAGCTGCGCGATCGCGGTCTTGACGAGCTCGACGTTCCGGGCCTCAAGGTCGGCCTGAGACTTCATCCGGGCCGTCGCCGCGAGCGCATCCTCCGCCGCCTTGTCCTTGCAGCCGGCTCCCATGGCGATAACGAGGGCCGCGAGAGCTATCCCGAGCGTCCTTTTCATGTCCTCCTCCTTGCCCCCAAGATACACCTTCCGGCCTTCCCGTGCTAGGGGCCCGGCGAGGAAGAGCAGTGGCTGGCTCAGGTTTCGCGGACCTCTTTCTCGACGGCCCGCTGAACGAGCTGATTGAGCGAGATCCCCAGCAGCGCGGACTTTTTCGCCGCTTTCTGATGCAGCTCGGCCGGCATCCGGATGTTGAAGGTCCCGCCGTAAGACTTGAAGAGGGGCTTGCCCGCCTTCCGGCACAGGTCGACATAATCCTCGACGGCCTCGCGAAATGAGCGCTTCAGCTCGTCGACGTCGCGGCCCTCGAACGTCACCAGATCGTCGATGCCCTCGAGCTTGCCGTAGAAGCAATCGTCCGCGGCGCTGAAGTGGACCGACCCGATGAAATCCTTGTGTCGGAGGATGTCTTTCATTTGACATGCCCTTTAGCCCTCAGGGCCTCTTCGACCAGGTCCAACTGGTATCGTCTCATGATGGTCCCGGGATGCGGTTTGTGCAGCCTTATGATGTGGCCGCTCGTCCTGTTCACGAAGGCGAC
>CAYOYQ010000018.1:0-24467 GCA_964408215.1 uncultured Eubacteriales bacterium | reverse complement strand
TCATGAACGTCGAGATCTACACGCCCGAGGCCTACATGGGCGACATCATGGGCAATCTCAACGGTCGGCGCGGCCGGGTCCAGGGCATGGAGCAGAAGGGCTCGATGCGCGTCCTCAAGGCCCAGGTCCCGATGTCGGAGATGCTCGACTTCGAGCCGACCCTGACCTCGATCACCGGCGGCCGCGGCTCCTTCCTCATGGAGTTCTCGCACTACGAGGAAGCGCCTTCGAACATCCAGCAGAAGATCATCGCCGAGGCGGTCAAGGAAGGCCGGGTCAGGCAGGAAGAAGAAGACTGAGCCGGGCCGGGGGCGCGCCCCTTATGGCCTCGATTTCCTCGTTTCTTTAACGAATAAGAGCAGCACTGCCGCGACCGCCGTCAATCCGAGCGAGACGAAGAAGGGGGTCCTGCGCCCGAGCTTGTCCCAGAGCAGGCCCGCGAGGATCGAAGCCGGCAGGGCGGCCAGCCCGATGACCATCTGGAATCCGCCCAGGACCGAGGCCCGGTAGGCCGCGGGAGCGAGCTCGGCGGCGATCGTCTTCTGGACCGGCTCGAGGGCGGCCTTGTGGACGCCGTAGAGGACGAACAGGACAGCCACGGCCGGCAGGCTGTCGGTCAGGATGACCCCGGCGCAAACGGCCGCCCAAGCCCCGAACGCCAAGAACAGGACCGGCTTGCGCCCGGCCCGGTCCGACAAACGCCCGAAGGGGTAGGAGAGGAGGGCGGCGACGACCAAATAAGCCAGATAGAGGACGGGGGTGAAGCCGGCCTTGAAGCCGGCCGCCTTGGCGTCGACGAGCAGGAACGAATAGGTGAAGGCGCCCAGGGCGAAGACGCCGTTGAGGGCGATGTAAAGGGCCAGGTTGCGGTCGATGTCCCTGAATGACAGGCCCTTGTAGGCCCGGGCGGACGGAACCCGCGGCTCCTTGATCCTCTTGAGGATGAGCAGGGCTCCGGCGACGGAGGGGACCGCGGCCAGGGCGAAAAGGACCCGGTAGCCGAGGACGTTGAACAGGGCGATGGAGATGAGGACGCCGATGACGGCACCGGCGTTGTCCATGGCCCGGAGCAGCCCGAAGTGACGGCCGCGGTTGGCGTCGGTCGAGACGTCGGCGACGATGGCGTCGCGCGGGGCGCTGCGGACCTTGCCGGCCCGGTCCAGGACGCGGAAGGGGACGAGGTGGGGCCAGACCGAAGAGGCGGCGTAGCCGAGGCGCGAGGCCGCACCGCAGAGGTAGCCGATCCAGACGAACGCCTTGCGCTTGCGGACCTTGTCGGACCAGTAGCCCGCGACCGCCTGGGACAGCGAGACCACGGCCTCGCCGAGGCCGTCGAGGAAGCCCAAGGCGGCCATGTTGGCCTTGAGGACCTGCGTCACGAAGAGCGGCCAGATGGGGTAGATGATGTCCGAGCCCATGTCGTTGAGGAACGACGCGGCGGCGAAGGTGCGGATGGTCTTGGGCGTCTCGGGGTCGTCCTTCGGGAGGTTCGGCGTTTTGTCTTCAGGCATGATTCCCTCGTTTTGGCGGCACGGAGATTGTATCCGTTTTCCTGACGGCGCGAAAGGCCCCTCGTCGCGTTGACTCGCCCGCGGGGCGCGGCTATGATACGGGCGTTGGCACGACCGGAGGAGATCATGACCCTATTCAAACGCCCCATCGCCGTTCTCGTCGCCGCCTATTTGATCGCCGGCGTCGCTTTCGCCCAGACGCCGCCGCCCATCCCGCCCGGCCCGGCCCCGGTCGAGAAGGCCGCGCCCGCCGCCGCTAAGCCGGACGCGACCCTGACGCTCAAGATCGGGGACCCTAAGCTCAAAGACAAGGTCATGGCCATCGGCGTCGGGGCCATTCTGTCCGGCCGCACCGGGACTCCGGTCGGCTTCGAACGCATGATCCAGGAGATGATGCCGGCCCGCATCGTCCACGTCGGCGAGACGCACGACGCCATGGCCATGCACGAGATCGAGTTCCAGGTCATCCGGGCCCTCTACCAGAAGGACCCGCATCTCGCCGTCGGCCTGGAGATGGTCCCGGTCACGCTCCAGGAGACGCTCAACAAGTGGACGGCCGGGATCCTGACGAAGGACGAATTCATTCGGGAGATCCGCTGGTACGTCACCTGGAACTTCAACTTCGGATACTATGAGAAGATCTTCGACTTCGCCAAGGAGCACCGGCTGCCGGTCTACGCCCTGAACGCGCCACGCGAGGTGATCTCCAAGATCAGGATGCGCGGCTTCGATGCCCTGACCGACGAGGAGAAAGCGTTCTTCCCCGGCCCGCCCGACCTCACCAACCAGGACCACCGGACGCTCATCCGGACGGTCTTCGAGTCCGAGGACATCCCCGAGGCGATGAAGGGCCCGGGCCTCGACAAGATGTTCGAGGGCCTCTACCGCGGCCAATCGGCCTGGGACGAGGTCATGGGCTGGAACGCCGTCCGGGCCGCGGCGGCTGAGGGGCGGCGGGTCGTCGTCTGCGTCGGATCGGGGCATCTTCTCTACAACCTCGGCCTCAACCGGCGCGCCTACGAGAGGTCGAAGCTGCCCTTCAAGACGGTCATCGCCGTCGAGGTGCCGGCCGGAGAAAAAACGCTGGACGTGTCGCGGGCGATCGCCGACTATGTCTTCGGCCTCGCGCCGGAAGCGAAGAAGGCCTTCCCGACGGTCGGGCTGACCCTCAAGAAGGTCGACAACTTGGAGAACCTGGTCATCGATCCGAAACCGACGGACGGCGTCGCCGGCCGGTCCGGCTTCGAGAAGGGCGACGTCATCCTCGCCGTTGACGGCCTGGCCTACACCGACATCAACGAGCTGCGCACGGCCTTGGCCAAGCTGGCTTGCGGGGCAGAAGCCAAGTTCAAGGTCCTGCGGGCCGGGACGGTCAAAGAGATCTCGTTCAAGTGCGAAAAGCAGGAGGCGGCAAGATGAAAAGAACCTGTTGCGCTATCGGCCTCGCGGGATTGATGCTCGGACTCATCCCGCAGGCGGTCCCTGGTCAGGCCCCCGGCCGCGGGCAGGCCCTCATCAAGACCCCCGCGGAGGAGGCGAACTACCTCGCGTACTCCCAGAACGAGGCCATCGCCGCGTTCCTGAGCGCGCTCGAGGCCCGTGTCCCCGAGCTGCGCGTCTTCACCGTCGGCCGGACGCTCCCGGCCGAGGAGTACGGGGCCCGGGACATCTTCCTCGCCGTCCTCGCCGAGAAGCCGGCCGCGGGGCCCGAGGCGCTCGACCGGACCAAGCCCACGGTCCTCTTCACCGCGGCCCAGCACGGCAACGAGCAGTCGGCCAAGGAGGCCGCCCTCTGGCTCCTCCGCGATCTCGCCGCGGGCGAGCTCAAGCCCCTGCTGAAGAAGGCCAACGTCCTGGTCATGCCCCAGACCAATCCTTACGGCAATTTCCGCGACGTCCGCGTGAACGAGCTCGACCTCGACATGAACCGCGACCACGTCAAGCTCGAGGCCGAAGGCGTCAAGGCCATCCATCGCGTCTTCCGGGCCTTCGGGCCCGAGGTGACGATCGACGTCCACGAGAAGGGCGACGATTATTACCGCGTCTCGATCGGCTGCGTCTCGAACGCCAACATCGCCGCCTCGCTCCGGGACTTCTCCCGCAAGGTCATCCTGGCCGAGGTCGAGAAGACGCTCAAGAAGAAGAGCTTCACCTTCTTCGAGTACCTGGTCACCGAGGACCTCGGCATCGACACCTCGTCGGGGGCGGCCCGGGCCGAAGGCGGCCGCGGCCCGCGCGAGGAGATGAAGCGCTACTCGACGACGGACCTCAATGACGGCCGGAACAGCCTGGGCATCTTCGAGACACTCTCGTTCATCCAGGAGGGCGCGTCCCGCCACGACATCGAAACGCTCAAGGCCCGGACGACCTGGCAGTACAACGGCCTGCGGGCTCTTCTCGAGTCGGTGGCCGGCCACGCCCCCGAGGTCCTGAAGATGGTGAGCGATCTCCGGGCCGGTCTGCTCGTCCGGGCGGCGGCCCGGGCCGAGAACGATCCCATCCACTTGAGGATGCAGTACGTCCGCGACCCCGCCGTGCCCGAGCTTCCTCTGAAGGTGTTCGAGCGCGGGCCCGCGGCGGCCCCGGCCGGCCGCGTCCTTCGGGTCGACAAGAAAGCGGGGGAGACCGTGACAGCGGCCGATTTCGTCCCGCCCGCGGCCGCCGGCAGGGCGCGGGTCGTCGACCAGATCGTCAAGAATTGGTTCCCCGACGTGGAGCCGACGCTCTCGGTCGGCCGGCCCGCGGGCTACATCGTCAAGGGCGACCGCCTCGACATCGTCGAAACGCTCCTCGGGCTCGGCGTCGAGGTCGGGATCGTCTCGCGCGACGCGATCGTGGACGCGGAGGCCTACGAGGTCGCGGCCATCGTCCCGTCCGCGGTCGATTACGAGGCGCCGCGGACGATCGAGGTGGCCGCGAAGGCGGTCAAGGTCCCGCTGAAGAAGGGCGATTTTTACATCGGGTGCACGCAGGCGGCGGCCAACCTCATTCCGTGCCTGCTCGAGCCGCAGTCGGACTACGGGTTCATCCGCTACTTCAAGTTCAAGCTCGTGCCCGAGGCGGGCGGCCTCTTCGAGATCCTCCGCTTCACCGGGCAGGACGCGCCTCCGGTCATCCCGTACAAGGCCTGGCGGCCCTAGAGGAAAGTGCTTTTCTTATACTAGATAGTCCCTCTCGAGGCGGCGAGGGAATTTACCTCGAAGATCCCCGTTGCTGGAGGAGGGGACCCACGCAGTGGGGGGGAACCGTGCGTAACTGGTTCCCCGGGGGGCCGGGGAGCTAGAGGCAATTCCCGAGCAAGCCGGAGAGAGGGACAGTTCCTAGTTTAGCTTCTTAATGATTTCCAGGACCTCGGGCGACGGCTTGGCGGCCCGGCCGAGCAGCTCGCGGGCTTTGAGCCGATCCTCCTTGCGGCCGAGCTTCTCGAGGACGAGCCCCCCGAAATAGCCATGCGGCTGCGGCTCGTCCCGGTAGGTCAGCGTGTACTGCCGGATGGCCTCGCGCAGGTCGGCGGCCTTATCCTTCTCGCCCATCCGGTCGAGCGAGAGCGCGATGAGATAATCCTGCATCCGGGTGTCGGGATGGAACGGCGCGCCGCTGCCGAGCTTCTCCGGATAGAGCTTGGAAAGCTCGAGGGCCGCGACGGCGTCCGCCCAGGCGCCTCTCCTCATGGCCTCGAGCCCGATCCCGACGTGGGCCCGGACATAGAGGCCGTGGATGCCGGTCGCGCCTTCGTAGGGCAAGGCCGCGACCGCGTCGAGGACGCGGGCGGCTTCGTGGGGGTCGCCGGCGGCGAGAAGGGCCTCGGCCAGGTCGACCTGGAGCGGGACCTCGGCCGGGAAGTCGGCGGCCGCCTGGCGGGCCGATCCCAAGGCGAGGTCCTTCTGGCCCTGTCTCAAGAGGAAGCCCGTCCGGGCGTGGCGGGCCCGCCAGCTCGAGGCGTCGAGATCGACGGCCCGGGCATAGTCCGCCATGGCCCGGGCCGGATCGGTCCTTTCGAAGAACGCGCCCCGGGCGACCCAGAACGGCGCGTAATCGGCGCCCTCGCACATCTCGAGGAGGTCGCGGGCCTCGTCGAGGCGGCCTTTGCCCCAGAAGATGAGGGCCAGGTAGTACTTCGGCTTCCAGTCGGCCGGCCGCGCGGCCACGGCCCAAGAAAAGACGGCGATCTCCTCCTCGCGGAACGGGAAGACGAGGAACGGCGACGCGGCCGAGGCCCGGTCGAGCGCCGCCGCGCTTTCGGCCGGCGCGGCGTCGCGCTGGAGATAAGCCAGCCAATAATCGACCGTAGCGTGCCTGGGCGCGGCCTTGAGGGCCTCGATCGCGTCGCCCGCGAGACCGAGGCGCTCGTAGAAGCAGGCCATCTCGATCCAGGTCTCCTGCGGCAGCTCGTTACGGATGAGGGCGCGGCAGGCCGCGAGGTCCTCGAGCCGCCGGCTCGCGAGGTAGCGCTCGAAACGGACCAGGTGGTCGAGGGGATCCTGATCGGAGAGCCATCCGAGGACCCGGTCGTGCTCGGCCTTCCGTCCGGCCAGCCGGCAGGCGACCGCCAGGACCTCGAGGGCGTTGACGTTGAGGTTATCGCCGGTGAGGGCTGCGTAGGCGTCTTCGGCGGCCTGGAGGAAGTCCTTCTCGAGGAGGGCGATCTCGGCCGATTGGACGAGGGCTACGGTCCTGAGCTGCGGCGAGCGGGCCGCCCAGCCCAACGTTTCCTTGGCGTCGACGAGACGGCCGAGGCGGCGGGCGGCGATGCCGTAGACGTAGTTGGCTTCGGGGTCGTACATCGAGACGGAAAGCGCCCTGCCTGCGAGCTCGAGGGCCCGAGCGGGCTCGCCCCGCCGGGTCATGAGCTCGGCGGCGCGGGCCAGGGCCCGGACATGAAGCGGCTCCTCACGGACGACGGCCAGGTATTTTTCGAGGGCCTCGGCCAGACGGCGCTCCCGCTCGAGGCCGCGGGCCTGGAGGAAGAGGGCTTCGGCCGTCGCGCCCGACGGCGTGCTGAAATACAGGGGCCGCTCGAGGGCGTCCGCTTTCGGCGCGCTCTCGTAGACGAGCTTGGCCCCGAGCCTGACGACGACCGGCGCGTCGGGGGCGGCGCCGCCGAGGTCAACGTCCTTTTTCCAGGTCTCCTCCGGCTTCAGGGCCAGGCGCTCGCGGTGGACCTCCCGGCCGGCGGCTGAGACCACGAGGTCCTCGGCGACCGGCCGGAGCGGGAAGAGGCCCAGGCGGAGCGTCCCGCCTTCGCGGGCGGCGCTCAGCACGGCCTCGGCCGAGGCCTTGGCCATCGGCCCGATGCCGCGATAAGAGAACCAGTGTTCCGTCCAGCGGTCGGCCGAGCCCGGCGCGAACTCGCCGTGGTCGGACTGGTTGAGAAGGCGGCCGGCCTGCGGCTCCGTGTACTGCCCGTCCTTGTCAGTGAGGAGGTCGACCCAGATCTCGCCTGAGCGGGAGAGGTCCCAGATCCAGACCTTGCGGCCGGGCATGTCCTTATAGCGCGACCAGTGGCCGAAGCCCGTGTCGGACGTCTCGTACCAGGCGCCGTAATAGTCGGCGTATTCGCCGACCGTGAAGTAGCTCTTGGACCCCGGCGTGGCGTTGTTCCGGTACCAGGAGAGGTCCCGGCCGGAGCGGTCGACCGGCCAGGGCTCGAGGGGCACCGAGTAGTCGTGGCCGATGAAGCCTTGCCCGGGGAAGATGTACTTGAGGTCCTCGGCGGCCTTGATCGCGGCGCAGGACCAGGCGTAGTAGGACTGGCTGAAGGGCGTCGGGTTGATCCAGAGGGCGCTCGTCTCGAACGCGGCGCTGTCCTTGGGCAAGGTGACGGTGACGCTCCAGCGCGTCCGCGACGGCAGGTCCATCGTGCCGACGACGCAGCTGGCGCTGCCGTCATGGTTCTTCCGGACGATGTAGTCGACGGGCGTCGCGGTCGACGGGGCGTGGCCGACGACGCCAAAGTTCCACTCGATGCCGCCCGAGGTCCAGGGGCCGCGCAGGGCGATCTGGCGGAACTTGAGGACGTGATTCCAGTAGATGAACTCGCGGCCGGAGCCCTTGTCGACGGCGCCCCAGACCTTTCCGCCGGCCTCGGGCAGAACCGCGACCTCGACGAAGGGGTTGCTGAGGCGCACGACCGTCCAATCCTCGTCGACGGGCTCGGCCGTGAAGCGGTCGAACATGAAATAGGGATAGAGCCGGGCGCCTTGCCCCCACATGGACGAGCGGGCGAAGATCGGGACCGGGTCGGGGTCGGAGAACGGGTAGGTGCGGATCGTTTCCTTGTTTTCCGTGGCGACCGCGCCGGGCGAGGAAGGCCGGCAAGCCGGGGAAAGCGACAGGACGAGAAGGACCGCCGCGGCGGCCGTCCAAGCGTTCTTCTTCATGCCCAACTCCATGGTCGACGTTATTTCTTCGACGCGAGCTCGGTATAGGCCGTCTCGACGAAGCTCAGCCAGCGGCGCCGGCCGCCCGGGGCGTCGGCGGGGGCCTCGATGCCGAAGGCCTTCCGGACGTCGTCCAGGCTCTTTCCGGCGGCGACCATCTCCTTGACCTTGGCCAAGTTTTCGGCGAGGGATAGCTTCAGAGCTTCGATGTCGGTCCTCGTCAGGGGATCGGCGTGGCCGGAGAGGATGGTCTTGACCGGAGGCTTGGCCGCCAGAAGCTCTTCCAAGGTCTTGACGTATCCGGAGGCCGTCCCGCCTTTCTGCAGATGCACAAGGGGGTCGCGGCCGACAAAGGCGAGATCACCGACGAACGCGACGCCTGGCCGGCGGAAGAAGACACAGGTGTCGCCGTCGGTGTGGGCCGGTCCGAAATAGCGCAGCAGGACGTCGCGGCTCAGCCCCGGCGGGCTCATCTCCGACCCGTAGACCAGAGTGGGCAGGTAGTCCTTGAGCGCCGGCAGTTCGGCCGCGGCCTTCTCCATGTCTCGCTTGACGTTGGCCTGGGCGAAGATCTTCAGTCCCTTGGGAAATCCCGGGAGGCCGTTGATATGATCGCCATCGCTGTGCGTGAGCACGATCGTGGTCACGGGCCGGGGCGTCACCTTGGCGATCTCGGCCAGCATGGCGGCCGCGGCCTCGGGCGTCATCTTGGCGTCGATGACGATGACGCCTTTTTTCGTGACGTAAAAAGCCGTGTTGGCGCCCGACCCGCCCTTGACGAGATAGAGGCCCTTGGCGATCGGCTGGACGGTCATCGGCGCAGGGGCCTGGGGCACGGGCTTCGCTTGCGGGGTTTGGGCCGCCGCGGCGGCGATCGCAAGGATGAAAACGGTCCCGAAGGCTGTCCACTGGCGTATCATCACGGCCTCCTCTCCGACCGGTGTTTCGGACTCTCTTAATAACCGCCCGACGGTCTTTTGTCAATCGCCAGTCGGATGGACATCGCTGGTCAGCACGCCTGCTTGCCATTTAAACACGGAACTCCGACGCTTGGCGGCGAGGGGCGGCGGGGAGCGGAGTCTTCGAAGCGACCATCAGCGCCGCCCCGGAGATACACGTAGGGGCGGTGCTGGGAAAGAATAAGAAAAAGCGCCTTCTCCCGATATTTCGCAGGAATCCAGCTCCGTGTATCTCCGCAGGATTCCTGCCCTCCGCTCAAGGGTGTTCGCTCCGGTCGGTGGGCAATCCCCGAGATAAGCTGAGCGGAGGAGTTTGACCGATGAAGGATCTAGATGTTGATGCGGATGGGCAAAATGACCGTCGTGATCCCTTTCCAGCGCAGCTCCTGCTGGATGGCGAAGGCGGTCTCGTTGTGGAGGACGCGGTTGACGATGCCCGGCCGGCGGAAGACGGTCTGCCCGGCGAAGACCGTGGACTTGGGGAACTCCCGGGCGACGCGCTCGCACAGCGCCGTGGCCGTCTCGACGACGTCGATACCCGTGTCGAAGCGGGACTCGGCCGGGAAGCCGAGCCGGCGGGCCAGCTCGACGTACTTCTTGAGCGCGTCCTTGGTGGCCTGGGTCAGATGGGCGACGGACTCGATCTCCTTGAACGCGCCGGCGTCGACTTCGGCGACCGACACGAACACGAAGTTCTTGTAGAGGCCGGGAAAGCCGCGGATGATCGACAGGAACGTGTGGACGCCGAAGCCGGAATAGCCGCTGACCAGCTGGACGGCGGTCATGTTCCTGGGGTCGGTCGGCTCGGCGTTGTACTCGCCCTTGTGGGCGATGATGGCCGTAAGCATGTCGTCGAGCTCGCGGACGCCCTTGCGGACTCGGCTGTAATGGCCCTTGATGAGGTAGCAGAGGGCGACGACGATCGCGGTGATGACCAGCGTCAGCCAGCCGCCCTGGGAGAATTTTTCGAGGACGGTGACGGTCAGGATGGCCAGGCAGACGGCCAGCCCGAGGAGATGGACCGGCAGATGCTTTTTCCAGAGAGGGTCCGTCTTTCTGTTCTTGACGAAGAAGCGGGACATGCCGAGCTGGGACAGGGAGAAGGTCAGGAAGACGTTGATCGAGTACATGACGATGAGCGTGGAAATGCGGCCCTTCGAGTAGACAAGAAGAGCGATGGCCGCTCCGCCCATGACCAGGACGCCGTTCTGCATCGTCAGGCGGTCGGACAGGGAGGCAAAGCGATGGGGGAACCAGTAGTCGACGGCCATGTTGCCGATGACCCGGGGCCCGTCAACGAAGCCGGCCTGAGCGGCGACGAGAAGGATAGCGCCTTCTGTGAAGATCGTGATCAGGGCCAGGACGCCGCCGAACGACCAGCCGCCGAAGACCCGGCCGGCCAGGACGGCGTTGAGGGTCTTGCCCGCGGCCGGCTCGACGCCCATCAGGAGATAGCAGACGAGGATGCCCCCGGCCGTCAGCGCCAGCGACACCGACATGTAGAGCATCGTCTTCTTGCCGTTATGGACGCGGGGCTCGCGGAGGATCTGAAGGCCGTTGGAGACGGCTTCGATGCCGGTGTACGTTCCGCCGCCCATGGAGAAGGCCCGGAGGAAGAGCAGGGCCATGCCGCCGAGGCCGAGCGTCGCCAGTCCGGTCCGGTAGCCGGGGCCGATCCGGCCGGCCACGGCGCCGATGTCAGGGACGTGCCGGACGATGCCGTAGCCGATCATCAGGGCGTGGCTCAGAACGAAGATGATGAATATGGGGGCGAGCAGCGTTACCGACTCCTTGATGCCCCGCAGGTTGATGACGATGAGGAACAGGATGGCCAGGACCTCGAAGGGGACCTTCAAAGGCTGGTAGGACGCCGGGAAGAAGCTGAAGATCGCGTCGCCGCAGGCGACGATCGAGACCGCGATCGTTAGCATGTAGTCGACGAGCAGGGCGCTGCCGGACAGGACGCCGGCCTTCTCGCCGAGCGTGTGGGTGGCGACGATGTAGCCGCCGCCGCCCGAGGGGAAGTACTCGATCATCCGGGAATAGGCGTAAGAGATGATGAAGACGGTCAGGGCCGTGGCCACGGCCAGGGCCAGGGCCAGGTAGGTGTGTTCGCCCAGGACCTTAAATGCTTCTTCAGGGCCGTAAGCCGCGGAGGAGAGCCCGTCGGCGCCGAGCCCGATCCAGGCCAGGATCGGGATCAAAGCGAGCTTGTGAAAAAGGGACGGGTCTTTGATGTCGCGGGGCCGGCCGACCAGGGTCCGCTTGATCCGCCGGCCCAGAGTGCCGTTGTCTTTTGTCATATTAGTCTAATATTATCAATTGTTTAGAGGCGCTGCGGCGTTGCTGGCAGGTTTCCCGGCTGGGCGCTATTATAGGCCTCGGACGGCAAAAATCAAGCGCCCAGCGCCTCGGCGGCCGTCCGGCCGATCCGGGCCGGGTTCCGGACGATCCGGGCCCCCGCCTCCTCGAGCCGGTCGATCTTCTGGCGGGCGCCGCCGTGGCCCCCGGAGACGATCGCGCCGGCGTGGCCCATGCGCCGTCCCTGCGGGGCGGTCAGGCCGGCGACATAGGCGATGACGGGCTTGGGGTAACCGCCGCGGAGGAGCGCCGCGGCCCGCTCCTCGGCCGGGCCGCCGATCTCCCCGATGAGGACGACCGCCTCCGTCGCCGGGTCCCCTGCGAACATCTCCAGCAGGTCGATGAAGCCCAGGCCGACGACCGGATCGCCGCCGATGCCGACGGCCGTCGACTGGCCGAGGCCGGCGACGGTGAGCTGGTTCACGGCCTCGTAGGTCAGCGTTCCTGACCGGGAGATGACGCCAACGGGCCCGGGCCGGTGAATGCGGCCGGGCATGATGCCGAGCTTGGCCAGGCCGGGCGAGATGACCCCGGGCGTGTTGGGGCCGATGAGACGCGTCGCCGTCCCGCCGAGACGGGCCTTGACGCGGACCATGTCCAAAACGGGGATGCCCTCGGTGACGCAGACGACGAGCCGGAGCCCGGCCGCGGCCGCTTCCAGGATGGCCGCCGCTGCGGCCAGGGCCGGGACGAAGATGATCGAGGCGTCGACGGCCTCGGCTCGGACGGCCTCGGCCACGGTGTCGAAGACGGGACGGCCGAGATGCGTCGTCCCTCCCTTGCCGGGGGTCACTCCGGCCGCGACGGTGGTGCCGTACTCGATCATCTGCCCGGCGTGGAACGTGCCTTCGCGGCCCGTGAGGCCCTGGACGACGACGCGGGTCGACCCGTCGACGAGGATGCTCACCGGTCGCCTCCGCCCTCCCGGGCCAGGCGGACCGCTTCGCGGGCGGCGGTCTCCATGTCCCCGGCCGTGAAGAAGGGGAGTCCCGAGTCGGCCATGATCTCCCGGCCGAGCTCGACGTTGGTGCCTTCCATGCGGATCACGACAGGCAGGCCGGCGCCCCCTTCCCGGGCGGCCCGGACGATGCCCCGGGCGACGAGGTCGCAGCGGACGATGCCGCCGAAGATGTTCACGAGGACCGACCGGACGCCGGGGTCGGCCGCGAGGATAGCGAAGGCCTTGGCCGTGGCCTCTTCCGAGACGCCCCCGCCGATGTCGAGGAAGTTGGCCGGCCGGCCGCCGGCCAAGGCGATGAGGTCCGCCGAGGCCATAGCCAATCCGGCGCCGTTGACCATGCAGCCGACGTCCCCGTCGAGCCGGACGAAGCTCAGGCCGGCCCGGGCCGCCTCGAGCTCCTCGGGAAGCTCCTCTTCGGGATCGCGGAGGGCTTGGACCTCAGGATGCCGGGCCAGGCCGTTGTCGTCGAGATCGAGCTTGGCGTCGACCGCGACGAGCCGGCCCGCCGCGGTGAGGATGAGAGGATTGAGCTCGACGAGCGAAGCGTCGGTCGCCTCCATGACCCGGGCCAGGGCCGTGATGATCCCGGCCGCCTCTTCGGCCTCCGGACCTTCGAGCCCGAGCGCCCGGGCCGCCCGCGAGGCCTGGCTGGGGAGAAGTCCCTCGAGAGGCGAGATCGCCTGCCGCGTGACGAGCTCGGGCTCGCCCCGGGCGACCGTTTCGATATCGACGCCCCCCCGCGGGGAGACGAGGAGAACGACGGCCTCCGCCTCGCGGCTGAGGGCCAGGCCGACATAGAGCTCGCGGGCGGCGGCGACGGCCTCCTCGACGAGGACGCGGCGGACCATCCGGCCGGCCGGGCCCGTCTGCTCCGTGATGAGAGGCCGGCCGAGCAGGCGGGCCGCGGCCGCCGCCGCCTCCGCGGGGGACGAGGCCCGGAGGACCCCGCCGGCCCGGCCCCGGCCCCCGGCGTGGACCTGGGACTTGACGACGACCGGACCGCCGAGGTCCTCGGCCGCGGCCCGGGCCTCGGCGGCGGTCGCGACGGCCTGGCCGCGCGGGACCGGGACGCCGCACCCCGCCAGAAGCCGCTTGGCCTGGAACTCGTGGATCCGCAAAACCTAGAGCTTGGTCTCTTCGACGGTCTTTTTGACGACGCCGATCGTCTTCTGGAGCATGGCCTTCTCTTCGTCGTTGAGCTTGATCTCGAAGATCTTCTCCATGCCCTTGGCGCCGACCATGACCGGGACGCCGATGAACAGGCCGTTGACGCCGTACTCGCCCTCGCACAGGGCGGCGCAGGGGAGGACGCGGCGCTTGTCCTTGAGATAGGACTCGGCGATGACGATGGCGCTCCAGGCCGGGCTGAAGAAGGCCGAGCCCTTGCCGAAGAGCTTGACGATCTCGGTGCCGGCCTCGCGGGTGCGGGTGGCCAGACGGTCGATCTGCTCCTTGGTGGCGATCTCGGTGAGGGGCACGCCGCCGACCGTGGTCAGGCGGGGCAGCGGGACCATGTCGGGGCCGTGGCCGCCGAGGACCGTCCCGGCGACGTCGCTGACCGACACGCCGAGCTCCATGGCGATGAAAGCGCGCCAGCGGGCCGTGTCGAGGGTCCCGGCCATGCCGATGACCTGGTTCTTGGGGAAGCCGGTCAGCTTATAGAACGCGTAGACCATGGCGTCGAGCGGGTTGGTGACGATGATGCAGAGCGCCTTGGGGGCGTACTGCTTGACGCCCTCGGCCACCTGCTTGATGATGGCCAGGTTGACGGCGAGCAGGTCCTCGCGGGTCATGCCGGCCTGGCGGGGCCGCCCGGCGGTGATGATGACGACGTCGGCGCCAGCGATGTCCTTGTAGTCGGACGTGCCGGTGATCGTCGCGTCGTAGTTGCCGTGGGGGGCCATCTCCATGAGGTCGAGGGCCTTGCCCTTGGCCGGGTTCTCCAGCTCGGGGATGTCGAGGATGACGATGTCCCCGAGCTCCTTCTGCGCCGCGAGCATGGCCAGGATCTGGCCGATCTGCCCGCCGCCGATGAGTGCGATCTTCTTGCGCATGCCTGACTCCTTGTGCGGATTATGCCTGGCTCAGCTCCCGAGGGAACCTGCCCAGGTCTCTTTAAGCTTGGGATGACGGACCCAGTCCATGACGTAATCGGTGAAGGCCTCGCCGGTGGCGCCGTCGGGGCGGCCGGTGACGACCAGCTTCCGTTCGTATTGGCCGCAGATGTCGAGGGCCATTTCGAGGTCGCGGCCGCGGTCGACGTGGCCGATGTGGCCGAGGAGCATGGCCGCGGCCCGGATCATGCTGGAGGGGTCGGCGTAAGCGGCCCGGCCCTCGGCGACCATGCGGGGGGCGGAGCCGTGGATGGCCTCGAACATGGCGTAGCGCTTGCCGATGTTAGCGCTGCCGGCCGTCCCGACGCCGCCCTGGAACTCGGCCGCCTCGTCGGTGATGATGTCGCCGTAGAGGTTGGGCAGGACGAGGATCTGGAAATCGCGCCGGCGCTTCTCGTCGACGAGCTTGGCCGTCATGATGTCGATGTACCAGTCGTCGGCGGCGATGCCGGGATAGTCCCTGGCGACGCGGTAGAAGCTCTCGAGGAACCGGCCGTCGGTCGCCTTGACGACGTTGGCCTTGGTGACGCAGGTGACCCGGGTCCGGCCGGTCTTCCTGGCGTCCTCGAAGGCCAGGCGCGCGATCCGTTCCGAGCCCGGCCCGGTCGTGAGCCGGAAGTCGATGGAGATGTCGGGGTCGACGTCGAGGCCGTTCGAGCCGAGGGCGTAGAGGTCCTCGGTGTTCTCGCGGTAGAACTTCCAGTCGATGCCCAGGCGGGGGACGCGCACCGGCCGGACGTTGGCGAAGAGGTCCAGCTCCTTGCGCATGGCCACGTTGCAGCTCTCGATGTTCGGGGTCGGATCGCCCTTGCGGGGCGTCGTGGTGGGGCCTTTCAGGGTGACGGGATACTTCCGGATCTCGTCCATGACGTCGGCCGGAATGGCGCAGCCGTGGGCGGCCCGGTTCTCGAGGGTCAGCCCCTCGATCGTCGCCAGGACGACCCGGCCGGAGGCGATCTCGTCGCGGAGCATGTGCTCGAGGACGCGCTTGGATTCGGCGGCGATGAAGGGGCCGATGCCGTCGCCGGGCAGGATGCCGATCCTGAGCGGGGAGAGCGCCGCGTAGTCGATCCAGTCGGGCGCCGACTTGACGAGCTCCATCCGCCTCATTTGGGCCTCGAGGAGCTTGCCGAAGTGCTCTTTGGCGCGGTTCAGCGCGGCGCGGTCCATGCGGTGGTCCCTTCGTCGAGGAAGATCGGGAAATCCGGACCGTCATTCTAGCCGGATTGCCCCTCAAAAGCAATAGGACCTTTGACAATAGCGCCATAAAACCGATAAAGTAGACGGGCAAAATCGGACAACAGGAGAGAACGATGCTCGAGGCGTATCGTGCGATGGAAAAAGACCGGGCCACGGCCGGCCTGCCGCCGCTGCCGCTGACCCCGCCGGAGGTCCAGGAGGTCTGCCAGGCCCTCGAGACCGCGGATAAAAAGGAAGGCGCGGCGCTTCGGGCGCTGCTCGAGGACCGGGTCCCGCCCGGCGTCGATCCGGCCGCCAAGATCAAGGCCGAATGGCTGGCCGCGGTGGCCAAGGGCAAGACCGCCTCGGCGGCCGTCTCCCGGACCGAGGCGGTCCGCCTCCTGGGCACGATGCTCGGCGGCTACAACGTCGGGCCGCTGGTCGAAGGCCTGTCCGACCCGGCCGTCGCCGCCGCCGCGGCCGAGGCCCTGAAGAGGATCGTTCTCGTCTACGGCCACTTCGACACCATCGTCAAGATGGCCGCGACGGACCCCCTGGCCAAGTCCGTCCTCGAGTCCTGGGCGGCGGGGGAGTGGTTCCTCAACCGTCCCGCCTTCCCCGAGACGCTCGTCCTCAAGGTCTTCAAGGTCGACGGTGAGATCAACACCGACGATTTCTCGCCGGCCGGCGACGCCCCGACCCGGCCCGACATCCCGCTCCACGCCCGGTCGATGGGCGTCAAGCGCTTCCCCGGCGGCAACGAGGTCATGAAGACGTTCCGCGACGAGGGCCATCGCGTCGCCTTCGTCGCCGACGTCGTCGGCACGGGCTCGAGCCGCAAGTCCGCCTGCAACTCGCTCATGTGGCACATCGGCGAGGACATCCCGTTCGTCCCCAACAAGCGCCGGGCCGGGGTCGTCATCGGCGGCCTCATCGCCCCGATCTTCTTCAACACGACCGAGGACTCGGGCGGCCTGCCCCTCATGGCCGATGTCACCAGGATGAAGACGGGCGACGTCATCACCCTCGATTTCAAGGCCGGGGCGATCCGCGACGCCGCCGGCGCCGAGATCTCCAAGCTCGAGGCCAAGCCGGCCACGCTCAAGGACGAGTTCCGGGCGGGCGGCCGGCTCACGCTCATCATCGGCCGCCAGTTGACCGCCAAGGCCCGCCAGGCCCTCGGGCTCGGCGAGTCGACGCTCTTCACGACCGTCGAGAACCCCCGGCCCAGGCCGGACCAGGGCTACACCTTGGCCCAGAAGATCGTCGGCCGGGCCTGCGGCCTGGCCGGCGTCCTGCCCGGCACGGCCTGCGAGCCCCACATGACCACGGTCGGCTCTCAGGACACGACCGGCCCGATGACCGCCGACGAGCTCAAGGAGCTGGCCTGCCTGGAGTTCCAGGCCGACCTGTTCATGCAGTCGTTCTGCCACACGGCCGCCTATCCCAAGCCGGCCGACGTCAAGGTCCACCAGACCCTGCCGGCGTTCATGATCGCCCGCCAGGGCGTCGCCCTGAGGCCGGGCGACGGGGTCATCCACTCCTGGCTCAACCGGCTCGGCCTGCCCGACACCGTCGGGACGGGCGGCGATTCCCACACCCGCTTCCCGATCGGCGTCTCTTTCCCGGCCGGCTCCGGGCTGGTCGCCTTCGCCGGGGCCCTGGGGTTCATGCCTCTCGACATGCCCGAGTCGGTCCTCGTCCGGTTCAAGGGCCGGCTGAATCCGGGCCTGACCCTGCGCGACGCCGTCAACGCCATCCCGTATTTCGCCGTGAAGCAGGGCCTGCTGACGGTCGAGAAAAAGGGGAAGAAGAACGCGTTCAACGGCTGCGTCCTCGAGATCGAAGGCCTCGAGGACCTGACGGGCGACCAGGCTTACGAGCTGACCGACGCCTCCGCCGAGCGGTCCGCGGCCGCCTGCGTCATCTCGCTCAAGGAGGAGCGCGTCGCCGACTATCTCAGGAGCAACGTCGCCCTGATGGAGGAGATGATCAAGGAGGGCTACCAGAGCGCCGAGACCCTCCGCCGGCGGATCGAGGCCGGCAAGGCCTGGCTGGCCAAGCCCGTCCTGCTCAAGCGCGATCCGCACGCCGAATACAAGGCCGTGCTGGAGATCGATCTCGCCGCGATCACGGAACCCCTCGTCGCCTGCCCCAACGACCCCGACGACGTCCGGCCGCTTTCGGCGGTCGCCGGCGACCCCGTCCAGGAGGTCTTCATCGGCTCATGCATGACCAACATCGGCCAATTCCGGGCCGCCGCCCGGCTGCTCGACAAAGCGGGGACGCCCGCGGCCAGGGTCTGGATCACGCCGCCGACCAAGATGGACGCGGCGGAGCTCATGCGCGAGGGCTATTACGCCCTCTTCGTCGGCTTCGGCGGCCGGACCGAGATGCCCGGCTGCTCCCTCTGCATGGGCAACCAGGCCCGTGTCGCCGCCGGGACGACGGTCTTCTCCACCTCGACCCGCAACTTCGACCACCGGCTCGGCGACAACACCCGGGTCTATCTCGGCTCGTCGGAGCTCGCCGCCGTGGCCGCCCTCAAGGGCCGGATGCCCACGGTCGAGGAATACATGTCGGCCATGAAGGAACGGGTCCTGCCCAAGGCGGGCGAGATCTACCGCTATCTCGAGTTCGACAAGATGGGCGACTTCAGCCTGGGGTACGTCCGATGATCCGGCTCGACGGCCGGAAGGTCCTGATCACGGGGGGCTCCCGCGGCATCGGCCGGGCGGCCGCCCTGCTTTTCGCCCGGGCCGGGGCCGATGTCGCCATCAGCTACGTCAGCAACCAAAAGGCGGCCGAGGCCGTTATCCAAGAGGTGACGAAAACGGGGCGCCGCGGGCTCGCTTACAAGGCCGAGATGTCCTCCCGGCCGGAGATCGAGGCCATGGTCAAGGACATCCTGGCCCGCTGGGGGGAGCTCGACACCCTGGTCAACAACGCCGGCATCTGGACCTATCTCGAGCTGGGCAAGATGGACGACGCCGTCTATCACGAGACGATCGGGGTCAACGTCGACGGGGTCTTCTACGGCATCGACGCCGTCGTTCCGGCCATGAAAGCGCACGGCCGGGGCTGGATCGTCAACGTCACCTCGACCGCCGGCGTCCGAGGGGAGGCCCTGCACTCCCATTACGCGGCCAGCAAGGGGGCCCTGCACGCCCTGACCAAGTCGCTGGCCGTCGAGCTGGCCCCGCACGGCATCCGGGTCAACGCCGTGGCCCCGGGCTGGACCGACACCGACATGTGCACGGCCTCCTTCAGCGAGCCCGGCTTCCGGGAGAAGGTCCGCCAGTCCATTCCCCTGAAAAGGATCCCGCCGCCGGAAGATGTGGCCGGCCCCATCCTGTTCCTGGCCTCGGACCTGGCCCGTCATATCACCGGGGCGATCCTCGATGTCAACGGGGGCTCGGTCCTCTGCGGCGGATAGCCGGTTTTTGGCTAGCCAAGGGGGGTGAGTCAAATTTGCCCCCTTTTAAGTATTGACACTTTTTCGCGATATGTGGTATCAAAGACGGGTAGAAAAATGGCCAAGCAGCACCTGTCGGTCATCATCGTTCCGCACACCAAGACGAGCACCAAGACCCTGTGCTTCAGCCGCCGGGCCCTGAAAGCCCTGGCTGTCGGCGGGGCCGTCCTGGGCCTGGTCCTGGCGGCCGTCCTCGTCGACTACGTCCGGATGAGCGTCATCCGGGGCCGGTACAAGGCCCTCAAGGCGGAGGCGGCCGAGCAGCGGACGATGATCTCCAATTACGAGAGATCGATCAGCGAGCTGCAGTCGACGATCTCCCACTTCGAGAGCTATACCAAGAAGCTCAACGTCATGGCCGGCCTGAAGTCGCCCGACGTCCTGACGGCCCCGGCCGGCGTCGGCGGCGGGGACCCCGGCCAGGAGGAGGAGCCCGCGCCCGAGAGCGATCCCAATCTGATCCCTCCGGCCAGCGGTCCCCAGGTCCTCTCGCCCGGGACCATCCAGAACCTGAACCAGAAGGCCCTGAGCATCGAGACCAATCTGCATAGCCTCCTGAGCTTCTTCGAGAGCGACACCCTTCGGCTGGCCTCGACGCCGTCCATAATGCCGACCGCGGGCTGGATGAGCTCGGTCTTCGGCCACCGGAACGATCCCTTCACCGGGGCCTGGACGATGCACTACGGCGTCGACATTTCGACGAACGTCGGTAACCCCATCCTGGCCACGGCCGACGGCATCGTCATCAAGGTCCAGACCGACAAGTACCTCGGCAAGAACGTCACCATCAGCCACGGCAACGGCTTCACCACCGTTTACGGCCATATGAGCAACTTCGCCGTCAAAGCCGGCCAGAAGGTCAAGAGGCGCGACATCATCGGCTACATCGGCCAGACCGGCAAGGCCGCCGGCCCGCACGTCCACTACGAGGTCCTGAAGGACGGCAAGCGCGTCGATCCGCGCAACTATCTCCTAGAAGAGTAGCTTCTTTCCCCAGAAAGCTCTTTTTATATTTTTTCCCAGCACCGCCCCTCCGTGTCTCTCCGGGGCGGCGCTGATGGTCGCTGCGAAGACTCTGCTCCCCGCCGTCCCTCGCCGCCTTGAGAGGGAGTCTCACTCTCCGAGGCGGTCACTCAGAGCGAGCGTTGTCCCGAGAGAGAAGGCGTGGGCCGACATGGGTCCTCGGCCCTCCGGCCGGAGCTCCTCGATGAGGTAGGCGGAACCGCCGCCGCAGGCGACTTCGAGGCCCGGCTTGTCGATCCAGACAATCGCCCCCGGCTCGGCCGTCTTCGCCCGGAGCAGGCTGTCCGTTCCCCTGCCCCGGTCCCCGAATGGGTTGTGCAGCATGACCGGCCAGTAGCGTTCGATCGGGCCCAGCGCCCGCCCCCTCAGGATATTCACCCGGCGCCCTCTGACGAGAGTGAAGACGCCGGGCCGGTCGGCCAACGCGAGGACTTGGCGATCGATGGCGGCGGCCGTTTCCGTCCAGGCGATCTTCCCATCCTCCTTGCGGATCTTGGGGGCCAAGGTGGCCCGGGCATCGTCCTGCTTGACATGGGGGAGGCCGTCGATCCGTTCGAGGGACTCGACGAGCAGCCGGGCGCCTAACATGGCCAGCCGTTCCTCCAGGGCCGCGGCCGTCTCCCGGGGCTCCACGGCCACGCGTTCCTGGGCCAGGATGTCGCCTTCATCCATGCGGTCGTCGAGCTCCATGATGGTGACGCCCGACTCGGGGTCGCCGTTGAGGACGGTCCACTGGACCGGCGCCGCGCCGCGGTACTTCGGGAGCAGCGAGAAATGGACGTTCAGGGAATGGCGGCGGGGGAAATAATGGATGGACCGGGGGATGATCTGGCCGTAGGCGACGACGACGTTGACGTCGGCGCCGGCCGCGACGATCCGGTCCCGGGCCGCCTCATCTGTCCGGATCCTGGCCGGCTCGATGACCGGCAGGTCCCGCTCGCAGGCGAAGGCCTTGACGGCCGAGGGGGCCAGCCGACGGCCCCGCCCGGCGGGCTTCGCCGGCTGAGTGACGACGAGCATGACCGAGTGACCGGCCCGGAGCAGGGCTCCGAGGGAGGGGAGGGCCGCCGGCGGGCTCCCGAAAAAAACGATCTTCATGCTTTTTTGGCGGCGCTTTTCCGGAACTTCTTCTTGATGAGCGCCCGTTTCAAGGGCGAGAGCTTGTCGACGAACAGGATCCCGTCGAGGTGGTCGATCTCGTGACAGAGGGCCCGGGCCAGGATGTCCTCGCCCTCGGCCTCGACCCGTCGGCCCTCGAGGTCGAGGCCGCGGACCTTGACCCGGTAGGGCCGGACGACCCTTTCCCGAACGTCGGGAACGGACAGGCAGCCTTCTTCGCAGACGGCCTCGCCCTCCTTCTCGGTGATCTCGGGGTTGATGAGGACGTGGAGCTGGCCCTTGTCCTCGCCGACGGAGAGATCGACGACGATGACCCTTTTCCCGACCCCGACCTGCGGGGCGGCCAGCCCGACGCCCGGCGCGGCATGGACGGTCTCGACCATGTCCCGGGCCAGGCGGACGATCTCCTCGTCGACGGTGTCGACCGGCTCCGCCTTCCGGGTCAGGACCGGGTCGCCGATAATGCGGATCTCTCTTATGGCCATCGTGTTGCCCGCGGCTATTTTAGCCGAAAACCCGCCGCCTCTGCAAAGCCGCGGATTTCAAAGGGGCGGAGAGGAGAAGCGTTCAAGGGCTCCCCGTAATGGAATTCTTTGGTCGGCCGAAATAGAGCGGCGAGGCTGGCCTCCGAGACGCTCGGAGGCCGACCTCCGCGACCTCCTTAGATCACGGCAGACGGAGGCGGCGGCTCGTCGGCCGCGCCCGCGTTCTTGAGCGGGACGCGGATGAGGTAGAGCCCGATCAGGACGAGCACGACCAGGCCGCCGACATAGAGGTCGACGGCGCCGAAGTACTTGCCGCCCTTGAAGATCGCCGGGATGTCGAAGTGGATGACGTTCTGGAGGAAGAAGAACTTCCAGGCCGCGCGGACGAGACCCATGAGGCCCTCGCCCGCGATCAGGCCGGCCGCGAGAAGGATCCCGACGTTGGTCGCGCGGGCCGTCTGGGCGGCGTTGAACTTGCGCTTGGCCATGGACTTGTCGACCAGGCCCTTGATCATGCCCCCGACGAAGATGGCGAAGGTCGTCTCGAGGGGGAGGTACATGCCGACCGCGACGAGCATCGGCGAGCGGACCTGGACAAGGATGAAGGCGAAGCCCATGAGCATGCCGACGATGACCAGCGGCCAGGCCATCTCGCCGCCGACGATGCCCTGGGACAGGGCGGCCATCAGGCCGGCCTGCGGGGCCGCCAGGTCCTTGCTGCCGAAGGTGAAGGCGCCGTGCAGGAGCATGAGCGGGAAGTACATGACCAGGGAAGCGATGAGGATGCCGAAGATGTTGCCGATCTGCATCTTGTAGGGCGTGCCGCCGAGGATGTGTCCGACCTTGAGGTCCTGCAGCATCTCGCCGGCGACGGCCGAGGAGACGCAGACGACCGCGGCGACGCCGAGCACGGCCGCGACGCCGGCCGTCCCGGTCGCCCCGACGAGGACCATCAGCAGCGCCGCGATGATCAGGGTGGACAGGGTCAGCCCGGAGATGGGGTTGTTCGACGAGCCGATCGTCCCGACGAGATTGCCGGAGACGGCGGCGAAGAAGAAGCCGGCGATGGCCATGACCACCGCGGCCAGGAGGGCCGAGCCGTAAGACTTGGAGAAGGTCTGATAGACGAAGACCATGAGGATGAAGGTCAGGGCCATCAGGACCATGACGGCCTTCATGTTCAGGTCCTTCTCGATCCGGGACACGACCTCGGCCTGGCCGGCGGCTTTCCTGACGTCGCCGATGGAGCGCTTGAGGCCGGCGCCCAGGTTCTTGCGCATCTTGTAGAGCGTGTAGCCGGCGCCGACGAGCATGCCGCCGACGGCGATCGGCCGGATGATGAACTTCCAGACGTTGGTGACCAGGTCGATCCAGCTGACGTCGGCCGCCGCGACCCCGGGGCCGTAGAAGATCGGGATGAGCTGCGGGCCGAGGAAGAACATCAGCAGCGGCGCGAACAGGCCCCAGGCCAGGACGCCGCCGGCGAAGTTGAGCGAGGCCAGACGCGGCCCGATGATGTAGCCGACGCCGATGTAGGCCGGGAAGATGCCCGGGCCGGACACGGCCACGGTGCCGCCGGCGCCGAGCGTCGGGGCGTCCTTGGTGGCGCCGAGGCGGACGAAGCTCGTGCCGATCTTGCCGACCTTGATGATGAAGTCCTTGCTGGCGGCGAAGATCTGGATGACGCCGAGCGAGTAGAGGAGGGCGCCGAGGCCCATGGCCTGGAAGAGGAAGCGCGAGCCCTGACTGCCTTTCTGGCCGGCCTTGTGGATCTCGGCCGCCGCGACGGATTCGGGGAAGACGAGGTCCGGGTCGGTGACCATGACCCGGCGGAGGAAGGTGACGAACAGGATGCCGAGCAGGCCGCCGACGAACATCAGCGCCGTCGACTTGATGTAGGCTTCGAAGCTGTTGAAGTTGGTCCAGGCGCCGGCGATGACGAAGGCCGGGATGGTGAAGATGGCCCCGGCGGCGATCGATTCGCCGATGGAGCCGATCGTCCGGGCGATGTTCTCCTCGAGGATGGAGCCTTTCATGATCTTGAGGACGGCCATGCCGATGACCGCGGCCGGGTAGGTCGCGGCGATGGTCATGCCGGCCCGCAGGCCGAGGTAGGCGTTGGCCGCGCCGAGGATGACCGTCAGGACGAGGCCGATGAGGATGGCCCGAAGGGTGAACTCTTTCTGGTCCGTTTTCTCGGGAACGTAGGGTTGATGGCTCAACAGACGCTCCTTTCCGTGGGATGGCGGCTCAGGCGACTAATGGTATATAAGGCCGTCAGTTGCGTCAAGGCCGGAATTGTGTTAAAAAAGGCCGGGACGGAGAGAGAGGCAACATGAGCGTTATCAGCTGGTTGAAAGACAGGCTCTTCTGCGACCTGGCCATCGACCTGGGCACGGCCAACACTCTCGTCTTCCTCAAGGGCAAGGGCATCATCGTCCAGGAGCCGTCGATCGTCGTGGTCAACAAGTCGACCGGCAAGGTCGAGGCCGTCGGCTCGCGGGCCAAGGAGATGCTCGGCAAGACCCCGACGAGCGTCATGGCCATCCGGCCGATGCGCGACGGCGTCATCGCCGACTTCGAGATCGCCGAGAAGATGCTCGACTATTTCATCAAGAAGGCCATGAACAACCGTGGCTTCCTCCTCCGTCCGCGGATCGTCATCGGCATCCCGACGGGGATCACCCAAGTGGAGCGGCGGGCCGTCAAGGACGTGGCCATGCGGGCCAAGGCCTCCGAGGTCTACCTCATCGAGCAGCCCATGTCGGCCGCGATCGGCGCCGACCTGCCGATCTCCGAGCCGACCGGCAACATGATCGTCGACATCGGGGGCGGGACGACCGACATCGCCGTCATCTCCCTTGACGGCATCGTCTTCAACCACAGCATCCGCGTCGCCG
>CAYOYQ010000017.1:0-24469 GCA_964408215.1 uncultured Eubacteriales bacterium | reverse complement strand
GCCCCAGGAGATCATCACCAACGACAACCTCAACGCCCGGGTCGACGCCCAGGTCTACTTCCGGGTCAAGGAGGACGAGACCAGCGTCAAGGCCTCCCAGTACCACGTCAACAACTTCCAGTGGCAGATCGTCAACCTGGCCCGGACGACCCTGCGCAACATCATCGGCACGCTGACCCTGAAGTCGGCCAACAGCGAGCGCGGCAAGATCAACGAGGAGCTGCTGAAGACCCTCTCGACCGAGACGGCCCGCTGGGGCATCGACATCGTCCGGACCGAGCTCAAGGAGATCGACCCGCCCAAGGACGTCCAGGAGACGATGAACAAGGTCGTCAAGGCCGAGAACGAGAAGATCGCGGCCATCGACTTCGCCACCGCCCGCGAGACCTCCGCCGATGGCGACCGCCGGGCCGAGATCAAGCGGGCCGACGGCATCCGCCAGGCCAAGATCCTCGAGGCCCAGGGCGAGGCCGAGGCCATCCGTCTGGTCAACGAGGCCGCCGAAAAATACTTCATCGGCAACGCCCAGATCCTCCGGCGGCTCCAGGCCCTCGAGACCGCCCTGCAGGGGAACGCCAAGATCATCGTCCCCTCCGACAAGGACCTGGTCAACGTGATCGGGGAGATGGCCGGGATCGTGCCCCTCAAGAAAGCCTAGCTCTCTCGAACGTCCGTCCGAAGGAGGTTCACATGAGACGTCCCGCCGGGATCGCCCTGTTCGCCGCGGCGGTACTGGTCGCGCTCGGAACGGCGGCCTCGTCCCTCCCCTCGAGGGCCCAGGCCGCCGCGTCCGAATTCGACATCCTCGTCAAGAACGGCCTCGTCCTCGACGGGTCGCTCCGCGCGCCCTTCCGGGCCGACGTGGCCGTCAAGGACGGCCGCATCGTCCGGGTCGCCCCGTCCATCCCGGGCCGGGCCGGGCGCACGATCGACGCCCGAGGCCTCCACGTCACGCCCGGATTCATCGACCTGCACACGCACGTCGACGAGGGGCTCTACTTTCCGGCCAACCGGAGCGGGTTGGGCTCGCTCTCCCAGGGCGTGACCACCGTCGTCATCGGCCAGTGCGGCGGCAGCGCCTGGCCCATCTTCGAGAAGGCCTCCGACCAGATCGCGCGGTTCACCAAAGAGGGGGTCGGCCTCAATGTCGCCCTGCTCGTCGGCCACGGCCAGGTTCGCCAGCTCGTCATGGGCATGGAGGACCGGGCCCCGACGCCGGACGAGCTCGAACGGATGAAGGCCCTGGTCATGGAAGCCATGGACCAGGGCGCCGTCGGCCTCTCGACCGGGCTCATCTACCGGCCCGGCCTCTACGCCAAGACCGACGAGATCCTCGAGCTGGTCAAGGTCATCGCGCCCTACGGCGGGATCTACCACTCCCACGTCCGCAACGAGCGGGACAAGCTCCTCGAGGCGATCGGGGAGTGCATCGCCGTCGCCGAGGGCGCGGGGGTCCGGGCCAACGTCTCCCACTTCAAGGTCATGCGCAAGGCCAACTGGGGCCTGGTGCGGGAGGCCAGTCGGATGATCGAACAGGCCCGCGCCCGCGGCCTCAGGATCACCGCCGACCAGTACCCTTATCGCTTCTCCAACACCACGCCCTACTCGCCGCTCGTGCCGCGCGAGGTCTGGACCGGCGAGGAGCCCGGGCTCGGCGCCGCCGACATCCGCCGGGCCTTCGGCCGGCTCCGCGACGCCGAGCTCATGGAGCTCTATGCCAAGGCCACGCCGTTCTTCCCGCTCTCCCGGCCGCACCTCGATTTCCTGGCCGGCCTGACGCGGGACCGCTTCGTCGACCTGGTCGCCGCGGAGGTCTTCGGGGGCCGCACGCAGGGACCGGCGAACGAGCGGGAGCGGGCCCTGTTCCTGCGCCGCCTCTCCGAGCCGGCCGGCGCCCGGGCCATCCGCGACGGCATCCGGGCCTATTACGACGACGTCGGCCCCGAGAACATGATCGTCGCCATCGCCGCCGACCGGTCCCTGGAGGGCCGGTCGCTGGCCGCGATCGCGGCCGCGCGGAAGCAGGACCCGGTCGATACGGCCATCGAGCTCGAGCTGGCCGGGGTCCGGGCCGTTCCGTTCAACATGTGCGAGCCCGACATCGAATACATCATGAGAAAAGACTGGGTGGCCACGGGCAGCGACGGCATCCTGCCGGTTTACGGCGTCGGCCTGCCACACCCAAGGTCCTATTCGACCTTCCTCTACAAGATCAAGGAATACGCCCTCGGGCGCCGGACGGTCTCGCTCGCCCAAGTGATCCGGTCGCAGACGTCGCTCCCGGCCGAGATCATGAACTGGCGCGACCGGGGCCGGATCGCCGAGGGCGCCGCGGCGGACATCGTCGTCCTCGACCTCAAGGGGATCGCCGTGCCGTCCTCGATCTCCAACCCCCACCAGCTCAGCCGGGGCGTCCGCCAGGTCCTGGTCAACGGCCGGTTGGCCTTCGACGGCGGCGCGTTCACGGGGACGATGGCCGGGCAAGTTCTCGGCCGCTAAGGGTCGGGGGAAGACCTCATTTCTTGGGCGGAGGCGGCTCGAACGAGACTTCGAAGAGCTTCGGGTCGAAGGTGTAGCTCCGGAAGGCCGCTGCGACGGCCGGGGAGACCGCCTCGAGGAGCGGCCCGATGGCCGCCCGCTCCTGCTCGGTGATCTCGAGCTTCGACACGACCTCGACCGCGACTTCCGTCCGCGGGAACCTGCGGAGGTGGGCGGGGGCGAACAGGATGTCGCCCATGAGCGGGTTCGGATCGAGGAGAACGATCCCGGGCTGGCCGGCCGCGGCGAAGGCCTCGGCGAACTGTTGGCGGGCGTACCCGTAGTGGGTGCAGACGAAGGCGGCGAAAAGGGGGCCCTCGACCGGGCCGGCCTTGGCCAACGCCTCGCCGACGAATTGACGGATATAGCCCACCGTCTCCTCGGTCGCCACGCCCCGCTCGATGGCCCCGGCCAGCCGGTGGCAGGCCTGGCCGACGATCCGCTCCGGCGGGACGCCGAGGGCGACGAGGGCCTTCTTATGGGCCTCGTTCTCGATGGTCGTCTTGGTCCCGAAGAGGACGGCCGTCGCCCCGGGCGTCTTGGCGAACTGGCCCGCGACGAGGTCGACACCGGTCTCGACGATGCCGACGACCGGGAATCGGGCCTTGCGGGCGAAAGCCGTCCGGTCGTAGACGACCGACAGGGTGTTGCAGGCGATGAGCAGGATGTCGGGGCGGTAGCGCTTCTCCATGGCCCGCAGGACCTCGTCGAAAATGCGGTCCTTCTCGGCCTCGGAGGCCAGGCCGTTGTAGCCGCTGCTGTGGAAGAGGGCGTTGTAGAAGACGATGCGCGCCCGGCGGAAAACGCCGCTTTCCGGCAGCCGGGCGGCGATATCGGCCGCGACCGACAGGCCGCCGAGGCCGGAATCCGTGACCAGGATGGTCACGTCCTTCTTCTGGGCCAGGACCTTCTCGATCATCTGCTCCCGCGTGCCGCCGGTCCGGATGCACGCGGCGATCGAGGTCAGGGTGAGCGAGACGAGGGCGGCGTAGGCTGTGAGCGATGTTCTTTTCATGCGGTCCTCCCGGCCGTCAATATCCGGCCGCGAACCCGTCCCGGCGCGAGTCGGCCGCGCCGACGAGGGCCTTGGTCTTGGCGTCGATGAGGATGGCCTGGGCCCCGCCGAAATAATTGTCCCGGTCCGGGTACGTCTTGACCGGGTGGCCCCAGGACTCGAGGGCGCGGACGACGTCGGCGGGGAACCGGCCCTCGAGGGCCAGCGTCTTGGTCAGGCAGTGGGCCCGGGGCGCCTCGATCGCCTCGTCGAGCCCCAGGCCGAAATCGACAAGGTTGATAACGATCTGGGCCAGGGCCGAGACGATGCGCGTCGCCCCGGGCGTGCCGACGACCAGGACCGGCTTCCCGTCGCGCAGGACGATCGTCGGGGCGATGCTGCTGGCCGGCCGCCGGCCCGGGCCGATCGCGTTCGGCCCGCCGGCGCGGTCGTCGAAGTCGGCGAGGTGGTTGTTGAGCAGGACGCCCGTCCCCGGCACGACGATCCCCGAACCGAAGAAGCTGTTGATGCTCTGGGTCAGGGCGACGACATTGCCTCGCTCGTCGGCGACGCACAGGTGCGAGGTGCTGCCGGATTCGGGCAAGACGAGCGAGGGCGGGGCGTAGTCGAAGCGGGCTTCGCCCGGGCGGATGCGGGCCGCGAGCTTCGCGGCGTAGGCCTTGTCGGTGAAGGTCCCGACCGGGATCCTGAAAAAGTCGGGATCCCCGGAGTTGGCCGCTTTGTCGGCGAAGACCATCTTCATGGCCTCGGCCAGGACGTGGACGAGCCGGGCGCTGCCGCGGCCCATGGCCCGGACGTCGAACGTCTCGACGATGTTCAGGAGCTCGATGAGGTGGGTCCCGCCGCCCGTCGGGGGGGAGGCCGAGACGATCTCCCAGCCCCGGTAGGTCCCCCGGACCGGCTCCCGGAGCTTGGCCCGGTAGCCCTTCAGGTCCCCGACTGTGAGGACGCCGCCCAGCCTTTCGCACTCGGCCGCTACGGCCGCGGCGACGGGACCGTCGTAGAACCCCTCCGGGCCTTCGGCGGCGATCCTCTCGAGGGTCGCGGCCAGGTCCTCGTTCCGGAGCGAGCCGCCCTCCTCGAGCGGCAGCCCCTCCGGGAGATAGATGGCCGCGGCGGCCGGCGACTCCGCGATCTTCTCCATCTCGTCGACGATCATGCCGTTGAGCTTGGCGCCGACCGGGACGCCTTCCCGGGCCAGGCGGATCGCCGGGGCCAGGACCTCGGCCAGCGTCATCGTCCCGTGCGTCTCCAGGGCCAGGGCGGCCCCGGCCACGAGCCCGGGGACGCCGACGGCGTCCGGTCCCCGGGCCGTCCGGGCGGCCCAATCGAAGCCCGGCGCGTAGTAGCGCTCGGGCGTGGCCCCGGCCGGGGCGGCCTCGCGGTAATCGATCATGATCGGCTCCGCCCCGGCCATTTTGACGACCATGAACCCGCCGCCTCCGACGCCGGACGCGTTGGGCTCGGCCATGCTCAGGGCGAAGGCCGCGGCCACGGCGGCGTCGACGGCGTTGCCGCCCTTCTTCAGGATCTCGAGCCCGACGGCCGTGGCCGCCGGGTGGGCCGAGGCGACCATGCCCTTGCGGGCGACGACGTCGCCCGGCCCGACCGGCCGTCCGGGGCTCCCGCATGACGCCGACAGAAGGGCGGCGAGGGCGAGAGCGGCTGTCGTCGGCTTGGGGACGATCATGCGGGCCTCCCATCCTTCTTGATCTTTTCGATCGCCTCCATCACGTTCTTGACGTTGGGGGCCTCGGGGTTCGCGGGATCGAGGGCGAGAAAGGTCTTGAAATTCTCCATGGCCTTGGCGTAGTCGCCCGTGTTGAGGTAGACGAAGCCGAGCCTGTAGTAGGGTTTGGGCCAATCCTTCCGGATCCGGACGGCCATCTCGAAATAGCGGATCGCTTCGCCGGTCTTCTGGTTCGAGAACAGGATCTCGCCGACGTTGTAGGCGACCGCCTCGTCGTCGGGCGCGAGGGCCAAGGCCTCGCTGAAGGACCGGACCGCGGCTTCGGGATCTCCCCGTTTGAGCGCGACCTCGCCCAGCCCGGTCAGGGCCCGGGCCGCCGAGACCTTGTCCTTGGTCAAGTCCCCGGCGCCGCCGCCCTGCTCGAGGACGGCCTTGAATTCCCTCTCGGCCCCGTCGAGGTCGCCTTTCTTGAGCCGGGTTCCGCCGAGGTTGGCCCGGACCTGGTAGACGCCGGGATATTTCGCCAGGAACCCCTCGAAGAGCGCGATGGCTTCGTCGAGCCTTCCCTCGGCCTCGAGGATGTTGGCCCGGTCGACCGCGGCCAGGCTCTCGGGATCGGCCTGGAAACCGGCCGGGCCGCCCGTCCTCTTCAAGGTCAAGGTGACGGGCGGGTTGGGTCGGATCTGGCTGATCCGCATTTCGACGAAAGAATCCAGGTAACCCTGGAGCGTGGCCGTGACGCGCCACCGCCCCGTCCCCATCCCGGCCACGGCGAAGCGGCCCTTCTTATCCGATACGCCCTCGAGCTTCGTCGTCCCCTCGAGGATCTGAACGACGATCGTTGCGCCGGCCAGAGGCTGGCCGGCCTCGTCAACGACCTGTCCGTTGATCCGGCCGCGGCCGATATTCTCTTGGCCGGCGGCGGGCGGGGCCGCCGCCGCGGCGCCCAGCACGGTCAGCGCGGCCGCCAGCACGGCGGCGTATCGCGATCGCTTGGCCATCTCAACCTCCCTTGTTCAACGGCGCGCCCGGCACTCGGCGATGAGCGCGTCGAGCTTTTTCAGGTCGGCGGCGGACAGGCTCTTCCGGGCCTTCTCCCGATAGGCCTCGAGCGGGGTCAGGGCCTCGGCGAAGCGCTTCTGCCGGTAAAGGGCCAGGCCCAGATAGAAGTGAGCGTCGGCCATGCCCGGGTCGGCACGGACGGCCGCGGTCATGGACGCGACGGCGGCATCGAAACGCCCGGCCCGGTAATGGGCCTGGCCCAGACCGTAGTGAGCGGCGGCGTAGGCGGGATCGAGCTCGAGGGCCCTGGCGAAGTGAGCGGCCGCCCGTTCGACGGCCTCCGGGTCCGGCCGCTCCCGGTCCGCCGCGAGCTCGAGGGCGCCCAGATTGTTGTGGACGACGGGATAGGTCGGGTCGACGGCCAAGGCCGCTTCATAAGCGGTCCTGGCCTTGGCGGAGTCGCCCAGGTTCCTGAAGCACAGGCCGAGGTCGACCCAGATCTTCGGATCGTTCTTCATCTGCGCCAGGCTCCGGGACTCGACGAGGCCGGCGGCTTCCCGGAACTCGCCTGCGGCGATGAGGAAGCCGACCGCGTGGGTGAAGACGTCGTAGCTCTCGGGCAGGGCCCGGAGCCCTTCGAAAAGGACCTTCCGGGCCTCGCCGGGGCGGCCGGAGGCCTCGTGGATCAGGGCCAGGTTGACCCGGGCGACGTCGAGGTCCGGCCGGGCCGCGATGACCTCTTCGAGCATCCGGACCGCCGCGCCGCTCTGGCCTTCGCGGCTCAGCGCCAGGGCCCGCATGGCCTTGGTGTGGAAGGGGAGGAGCGTCTTGACGTCGTCCTGCGCTCCGAAGCTCGACTTCTTCGGCGCGGCCGGGCCGGCGGCGTATCCCAGGCTCCGCAGGCGCTCCACGGCCGCCGCGTCGAGCTTGGCCTCAGCGCCGGCCGCTCCCCCGGGCGCGGCCTCGCCGGCTAGCTTCTCCAGCCGTCGCCGGAATCCGCCCAGGTCCCGGCCGGCCGAGAGGTCGGCGGTCTCGCCGAAATCGGCCCCGATATCGTAGAGCTCGGCGATGGGCGACTCGACGAACTTCAGGCGGCCCTCGACGAAGCCGCGGAGGGGCGCCCAGCCGCGGCCGTAATAGGGGGACAGGCACTCGAAGTAGACCGGGCGGGGCCGCAGCTTGCGCCCCTCCAGGGCCGGGGCGAGGGAGCGGCCTTCGAGACCTTCGGGCCGGGGAACGCCGAGGAGGTCGCAGACGGTCGGGAAGATGTCGATGTGGGCGACGATCTCATCGCTTCGCCGCGGTTCGAGGCCGGGCGCGGCGACGATGAGCGGGACCCACAGGGCCGGGTTATAGGTCAGGAAGCCGTGGGTCAGCTCGCCGTGCTCGCCCAGGGACTCGCCGTGGTCCCCCGTGAGCACGACGACCGTATCGTCCGTGAGACCGCGGTCCCGAAGGGCCGCGAGGAGCCGGCCGAGCGTCTCGTCGACGTAGGCGACCTCGCCGTCGTAGGGCGCGTCCTTGAACCGGGTCCGGAAGGGCTCCGGCGGTTCGTAGGGATCGTGGGGGTCATAGAGGTGGACCCAGAGGAACCAGGGCGACCGCGGCTCCCGGGCCCAGGCCAGGGCCTTGTCGACGACGTCGCCGGCCCGCGCCTCGGCGAACTCCCGCGCGACACCCGTGGCGGCCGCGAACCTGTCGTCGTAAACGTCGAAGCCCTGGGCCAGCCCGAACCGGGAGTGCAGGGGGTAGCCGCCGACGAAGGCCGCCGTGGCGTAGCCCCGGGACCTCAGCAGCTCGGCCAACGTCCGGAGCTTTTCGGGAGCGACGAAGCGGCCATTGTCGCGGACGCCGTGGGCCGTTGGGGTGAGGCCTGTGAGCAAGCTGGTGTGGGCCGGGAGCGTCAGGGGGACGTGGGAGAAGGCCCGGCTGAAGACGGTGCCCGCCGCGGCCAGGCCGTCGATGTTCGGCGTCCGGACGTGGGCCGGATCGTAGCAGCTCAGACGGTCGGCCCGGAGCGTGTCGATCGTGATGAGCAGGAGATCGCGGGCGGGCTTGGCCGCGGTGCCGGCCGCGAGGCCCGGTCCCGCGATCCCGATGACGGCGGCGAGGATGATGACCGCGCTCCGAACGGCTGCGGGTGGACGGCGCGTGGTCATGTCAAGGTCCCGGGAACGCCTATTCTATTCCAAGGGTCGGCCTTTGCCAAACCGGGCGGGTCGGCGGGCGGGGCCGGGGCCTAGAACCCGCGGACGGGCCCGAGCCCGCGGAGCGACGCCGCGATCCCGACGGCGACGCTCTGAACGCGGGAAAAGCGGGACGAGATCCTGACGGGCGCCTCGACCGCTTGGCCGCGCCAGGCGCAGGCCGGGCTGCCTTCCGTGCCCGACGCGTCGACGGCCAAAACCGCGTAGATGGTCATCTTCGCCTGGTCGACCCCGCGCCGGCGATAGGTGCGCGTCGCGGCGGGCACCTCGGCCAGGAGCCTGCGCCGCCCGTCGCTGACGTCGTAGATCCGGTAGGCGACCGGCAGGCCGACGTCCGGCGGATGCCAGGTCAACGTGTGAACGTACTCGCGGAGCAGCAGCGACCGGTTCACATCCGTCCTCGCGATGAGGGCTTCGGGGGCCGTGAGAGCGTCGTTCGGCGGCGACGAGGCCAAAAAGCACAGGAAGGAGTCTGTGGCCAGCCGGCTTTGAAGGTTGCCGACATCCGTGGAGGTCGGCGGGGAGGCGCGCCAGGCTTGGAGGGCCGCCTCGGCCTGGGCCAGGGCGCGGTCCTCGATCGCTTCCGTGAAAGAGAAGACGCCGCCGCCGAGGCCGTCGTCGAGGGCGGCGGTGTCGATGTACTCCGGGCTTGTCGGGAGATGGTACGCCAGCCCCTTCTTGACGATGGCCTCGTCGCAGACGGCCGCCGTGGACGTGCCGCCGAGCTCGGAGGGGACCGCCCCGGCCAGCGGCCAGACGGGCAGCGCGATCGAACACACAGGCTCGCCGAGGACCGTCCACATGGTCGTCAGGCGGGGGTCCTCTCCCGGGAGGACACCGCGGAAGACCGTCGCCGAGCGCGTCGTCGTCCGGTTGATCGAATAGACGGTCCGGATGAAGCCGGCCGGGCGCCCGTCCTGGCCGCCCTCGTAAGGGAGCGGGTAAGGGTCGACGACGTCGTTCTTGAGGTCCCGGGAGGCCGAGCGAAGGAGGAACGCGTGGGTCAGCGTCTCCGACAGGGCCGCCGCCGTCAGGAGGTCGACCGCCCGCGCGTAGCGGACCTGGCCCGTCCCGGAGCCGTCGCCGGTGAAGGCGAAGTTCGTCCGGATGATGAAGCCGTTCGGCGCGTCGACCGGGTCGGTGGCGTCGTACTTGCGGAAGGTGTGGTTACCGACCTCGAACAGGGCCGCGCCGCCCGTGGCGTCGATGACGCCGTAGTTGGCCCGGGTCGTCCGGCCCGCCGCGTTCGTCAGGACGAGGAGCGCTTCGAAGTCGGCCACGGTTGAGCAGGTCGCCAGGGCCTGGCGCATGAACGTGCCGTTGCCGCCCCCCGACGTCCCCTCGAGGTCCTCGGAGTTGGAGTTCTCGATGGCGAACCCGGCGGCGTTGACGCCCATCCAGACGGAGGAGGACGCGCCGACCGAGGCGACGGCGACCGCGGCGAGCGGGCCGTCGGTGACGAGGACGACCTTGTTGTCCCGCTCTTCGGTGTCCCGGTTCTTCCAGAGAAGGGGCCGGCCGTCGGGGGTGGCGGCGCCGGAGACGACGGCCGTCGTGCATTCCTGGGCCCGCGGCGTGCCGGCCAGGGCCGCGAACAGGGCCGCGGCGGCCAGCGCCGCGGCGGCGAACCTGAAAAGACGGAGCTGCAACTTCATGGGTCCTCGCGTCTCTGCGGCCGGATGCCCTCACGCGCCGCGCGCCGGGGTCCGCGCCGGGTCAAGAAGAAAGAAGAGGGGGAGGGCCGAAGCCCTCCCCCTCGAAAGCGCCGGACTAGAACGCGATCCGGGCGCCCAGCCGGAAGGACCGGACGCCGTAGACGCTCGTGATTTGCTTATAGGTCGTGCTGAGCGTCTGATAGGGCGTCGCCGCGGCCGAGTACAGGCGGGCGAACGGGTTCTGATTGATGCTGATGCCGCTGCGCCCGGCCAGGTTGAAGACGTCGGCGTAAATGCTGATCCTGAACGTGTCGCGGAGGGCGAACTCCTTCTCCACTCGCAGGTCGATGTTGGTGTAGGACGGCGTCCAGCGCGCCCCGTCGGGCTCGGTCCGGATGCTGCTGGCGTAGGTCGACTGGGCCCCGAAGCCGCTCGGGAAGTAGACCCGGTCGAACGTCCGTCCCCAGCCGGAGCCGCTGCGGGCCTGGAGGTAGGCGCTGATGATGATGTCGTAGGGCAGGACGTAGGTGCCCATGATCTTGAGCTGGAAGGGCCGGTCGAAAGCGACGGAACCGTAGGCGTAGGTCAGCGTGTTGGGGTTGTCGAACATCGTCGACTCGCCCTCGGTGGCCGAATAGCCGGGGTCGCAGTTGCCCTTGAAGCGGCCGTAGAGAATGGAGCCCTTGAGCTGCCAGCGCTTGCTCATCCGCTTGTCGAAGGTGAAGATGGCTGCCCAGTATTGCCGCTTGGCCTCGGGCGGGTTGATGCCGTGAAAGGTCGGGACGGGGCGGTCGCTGCGGAGACCGTAGACCCGGATCGTCTGATCGTCCGCGTTGCCGAAGACGCCGTCCCAGCCGGGATCGGTGGCGTCATAGGGCAGCCAGACCAGGCCGGTCTCGTCCTGGAGCGTCGGGTCGTAGCCGTTGTACATGTCGACGTCCTCGACGATGTTCTTGTTGACCTTGTAGACGAACTGCCCGCCGATCCGGAAGTCCTTGGCCACTTCCTGGTCGATCCCGAGGTTGAACTCGGTCGTGTAGGGGGTCTTGAGGTCCTCGACGTAGTAGTTGAAGGTCGGGTCCTGCTCCTGGTAGGCGCTCAAGGCGTAGGAGTCGCCGCCCGTCTCGGGCAGGTCCATGAGGCCGTTGGCGTTGAGGTCGTTCCAGCGGTAGTCGAAGGTGCTGGCGCCGAAGATCTGGCCGCCGTTGTACTTGGCGGCCCAGACCGGCTCGTAATAGCGGCCGAAGGAGGCCTTGACGGCCGTCTTCCCGGTGCCGAAGACGTCATAGACGGCGCCGAGGCGGGGCGACAGGGTCGTGAACGTAACGACCCTCTTCGTTTGGGTCAGGGCCAAGGCGTCCCAAGGCGACGTGCCCTGGAGCGGGTCGGCGGCCATCTGGGCGATCAGGGCCTCGAGGAGGATGTTGGGCGTGTCGGCGTAGATCGGGTTGAGGAGCTCGGGGCCGTAGTCGTAGCGGAGCTCGGGCCGGGCCTGCGGCGGCTCGTACTGGTAGGAATAATCGAGGCGCACCCCCAGATTCAGCGTCAGGCGGCCGGCCCGGGCGCTGTCCTGGACATAGCCGGAGAAGCGGCGGATGTGGTCCTGGACGTCCCACTGGCCCCGCTCGTCGGGGCAGATGCGGATCCGCAGCCGGCCCTGCCGGCCCGAGGTGCTGTAATAGTAGGGGCTGCCGGTGAGGTAGTTGGCCCAGTAGGAATAATAAGGATTGGCCCGGTACCAGTCGCGGTGGTACTCGGACTGTTCGAACTCGAAGCCGGCCTTGAACTCGTGGCTGGCCCCGAGCAGGTCGTCCTGGAAGCGGGTCGCCGAGACCGAGCCGAGGATCTTCTTCCGGATGTACTCGTCGTTGTACCCGGCCGTGCCCCAGTAGACCTTCTGCTGGTTGTCGTAGTAGGTGTACTCTCCATCGTTCCGCGAGTGCAGGGGGAAGAACCGCCAGACATAGGTGCCCCGGATGTCGAGGAAGGTGTTCTGGTCGAGGATCCAGTTGAACTGGTGGGTCGTCGTGTAGGTGTTCTCGTGGTCCCAGATGCGGGTGTAGGAGAAGTCGGCATCGTTGCCGAAGCTGTTGTTGTAGATGGGCTCGTACATGTGGTTGTAGTGGAGCATGCCGAAGTACTTGAGCTTCGGCGTGATCTGGAAGGTCAGCTTGCCGAAGCCCATCCACTCCTGGTGGTTCATGTCGTAGTGCTGGCTGGTGATCCCCAGCGCGGCCATCCGGTTCTCGGGCGTGAGGGGATTGGCCTGCTCGAAAGTTAGGCGGCGCCCGTTGACGAAGAACCAGATCTTGTCCTTGATGATCGGGCCGCCGAAGTTGAGCGACAGGTCCTTGAAGTCGGTGTACTTCTCGGGCGGGTTGACCCCCAGGGCGGTGATCTGCTCCTTGGAGATCAGGTCCTCGGCCAGGCCCTTGGCCGTGTAATAGCCGACGAGACCGCCGCTGAACCTGTTGCCGCCGCTCTTGGTGACGATGTTGACGTAGGTCGCGTCGGTCTGGCCGACCTCGGCCGGGTGGCCGCCGACCTCGAACTCGATCTCCTCGTAGACGTCGACGTTGATGTTGGCCATCGAGTAGTTGGTGGCCGGGTCGTTCATCGGCACGCCGTCGAGGGCGTAGAGCTGGCTGCGGACGGTGCCGCCGAGGATGGAGGACATGCGGCGGTATTCCACGCCCTCGGCGATGGCGCCGGGAATGGAGTTCTGGATGTCGTAGAGGTCCCGGTTCATCGGCAGGCTGGCCAGGAATTGGGCGCTGTAGTTGACGTTCGTCTTGGTCGACTGGACGTCCACGACGGGCGAGGGGGCCGTGACGGTGACCTCCTCGGAGACGGTGGAGGCCGACAGGACCAGCTCGACTTCGGTCGTCCCGCCGACGCTGACGATGAGCCCGGGACGGACGACCGGCTGGAAGCCGGGCATGACGGCTTTGACCGCGTAGTCCCGGCCGGGCGACAGCGCGACAAAGCGGAAGGACCCGTTCTCGAGGGTCACGAAGTCCTTGCTGCCCATCATGGCCGGGCCGGACAGGGTGACGGTCGCCCCCGGCAGGGGATTGTGCTCCGCGTCGAGGACGCGGCCGGAGACGGCGCCGGTCTGTCGCTGGGCGAAGCCCAGGCCCCCGACGAGGAGCGCCATGAGCAAGAACAGGAGAGGACGGGAAAAAGCGTTCTTCATACGACTCCTCCTTGAGTATGATGGATAATGCTTATGAATGTGAAAGGGACACGGCACATCCCTGCGGTGCACATCGGACGCCTCCGCCGTGGGCCTCGAGAATATATAAACTACCAATCCAAGCCGAAATCAAGTAGTATTTTAGCCTTGGAAAGTGAGGATCCCATGATCATCAGGCGACTTCTGGCCGCGGCCGCCGCGATGGCGGCGCTGGCCCTCTGCCCCCTGTCCGCGGCGGACGGCAGGCCCGCCGAAGGGCCCCTGTTCGAGGCGCCCCTGCTCATCACCTCGGCCGGTCAGAGTCCCGACGTACAGCTGGCCGTCGTCCTGGCCAAGCGGGCCGGCGTCGAGCACACCCTGGCCAAGCTGGCTACGCCCAAAGACCTGGCCGGAGTGAGGACGCTTGGCCTGGTCGTGGGCGCCAGCCTCAAAGGCCTCGGGGCGGCCGGGATCGACACGGCCAAGGAGAAGGAGCGGGTCCGGGCGCTTCTTAACGAAGCCGCGAAGACGGGCATCCCGGTCCTGTTCCTCCATCTTGGCGGCGACCAGCGCCGCGGCGAGCTGACCGACGCCATGGTCGCCGACGTCCTGCCCGCGGCCAAGATGGCCGTCATCGTCAAATCGGCCGACGGGGACGGCCTGTTCTCCAGGATCTGCAAGGAGCGCGGCATCCCGCTCGTCGCCGTCGACAAGACGGCCGACGCCGCCGAGGTCCTCAAAGGCGCCTTCAAGCCCAAGGCCTGAGGCCCGCGGAGAGGCGAAGGGTTTGCCGGAATTCGCCGTTTTCATCCTCATGGTGGCGGTCTTCGTCCTGGCCGCCGCCCTGCTCAAATGGCCCATCGGCCTGTGCCTCATGGCCGCGGCGGTCGGCGGGGCGCTGGCCGGGGGAGAGGGCTTCCCCCTGCGCCACCTCATCGAGGGGAGCTTCGGCTTCTTCGACGTCATCCTGATCATTCTCGCCGCGGTCCTGTTCATGAAGGTCCTCCAAGCCTCGGGCGCCCTCGACAGCCTGGCCGCGGCCCTGCTCCGCGCCTTCTACCGGCGCAAGGTCCCGCTGCTCCTCGCCGCGACCCTCCTGGTCATGTTCCCTGGCATGATCACCGGCTCGTCGACGGCCTCGGTCCTCACCTCCGGACCGCTCGTCGCTCCCGTCCTGACCAAGCTCGGCCTGTCGCGGCTCAAGACCGGGGCATTCATCGCCATGGCCGCCGTCCTGGGCATGATCGCCCCGCCCGTCAACATCCTGGTGATGATCATGGGCGGGGGCGTCGACATGCCCTACGTCGGGGTCACCCTGCCTCTCCTGATCATCGTCGTGCCTCTGGCCGTCGCCATCCCGCTCTGGATCGGCCATAAGGATATCCAGGTCCTCGCCGCCGAGGACATGAAAACGATCCTGCCGCCTTCGGTTTACGGCCGCTACGGGCCCCGGCTCTATCTGCCGCTCGCCGTCGTCATCGGCCTCATGCTCGGTGAGAGGATCCTGGTCAAGTTCATGCCCGACCCGGGCATCCCCGGCATCTTCCTCCTCGGGAGCCTGCTCGGGGCGGTCTGCGGCCGGCCGTTCAACTTCTGGAAGACGACCCGCAAAGCCGTCGAAGAGGCCATGCCCATCCTGACCATCCTGGCCGGCGTCGGCATGTTCATCCAGGTCCTGACCCTGACCGGGGCGCGCGGGTGGATCGTCATGGCTTTCCTGTCCCTGCCGGGCGCACTGCTCTATCCGGCCATCGCCCTCGTTATGCCCCTCTTCGGCGGCATCTCGGCCTTCGGGGCCAGCTCGATCCTCGGCGTGCCGATCATCCTGGCCCTGATCAGCAGGAACGCCCTGATCACCTCGACGGCCCTCTCGGCCGTCGTCGGCCTGGGCGACCTCATCCCGCCGGCGGCCCTGGCCGGCCGGTTCGCCGGCCAGGTCGTGGGGGAGACGAGCTTCGTGAGGATCCTGAGATATTGTCTTGTCCCGGCCCTCTTCGTCCTCGGCTGGGCCCTCGCGGTCCTTCTCGGCGCGCCGATCCTGGACAGGTATATCTAGAGGAAAGATGGAGATCGTCTATCGCCTGATCGTCCTCTTTTTCGCCGTCGCTGTCGTGTTCGACCTCTTCGGGCGCAGGCGGGTCCGGGACCGGATCGGCCCTGTCGTCGTCCTGGTCCTCTTCGTCCTGAGGCTGCTCCTGATCAAGTGACCATGAACAAGGATAGAGCGCGCGTTTGGACGGCCGCGGGGCTGCTTACGCTCGGCGCGGCCGCGGCCTTCTTCGCCGGCCGCGCTTTTCTCGGCATGCGGGCGGTCGAGCCGATCGTCCCGGGCCCGGGCCTGAGCCGCCGGGCGCTCCTCAGCGACTATTTCCCGCCTCTCGCCGGCACAGCCGGTGATACGGAGGTCTTTGTCTACGAGGGCCGTGAGGCCGGCGGGACCGTCCTCGTCACGGGCGGGACCCACCCCAACGAGCCGGCCGGATACGTGTCCGCTGTCGTCCTGGCCGAGAACCTCCGTGTTGTCCGCGGCAAGGTCATTGTCATCCCCCGGGCCAACGCCAGCGGCTTCACCTGCAACGATCCCCAGGAGGCCTGCCCGCAGCGCTTCACCGTCGCAACGCCCCGCGGGCCCCGCGCCTTCCGGCTGGGCTCGCGGCTGACCAACCCCGTTGACCAGTGGCCCGATCCGACCCTTTACGAGAACCCGGCCGGCCAGATGCTGTCCGCTTCCGAGGTCCGCAACCTCAACCGCTGCTACCCGGGCCGGCCGAAGGGCACTCTGACCGAGCGGGTGGCTTTCGGGATCATGGAGCTCATCCGCGAGGAGAAGGTCGATTGCGGCATCGATCTCCACGAGTCGGCGCCCGAATACCCGGTCATCAACGCCATCGTCTTCCACGACGCCTCAGCCGAGCTGGCCGCGCTGGCCCAGATGTCTCTTCAGTCCGAAGGGCTCGAGTTCCGCCTCGAGGCCTCGCCGCCGAACCTGCGCGGCCTGAGCCACCGGGAATGGGGCGACGCCGCGGGGATCAAGGCCGTGCTCGTCGAGACGCCGAACCCGGTCCAGGGCCGGCTCAAGGGCCGGACGACGGCCGCGCTCGTGGTCGACGGCCAGGACAAGGCCTATCTCAAAGCGGCGCGGCTCGGCCGTCTCTTCATCCCCTACCATGAGACGGGCCTGCCGCTCCAAGAGAGGGTCGCCCGCCACCTGGCCGCGGTCGACGCGGTGTTGCGCAGCTTGGCCGAGCTCGAACCGGAGAAGGCGGTCGCTCTCGAGGGCCTGCCCGGCTGGCGGCGGCTCCTGGCCGAGGGCCTCGGGCCCTTCTTGCGCTAGCCTGGATTATCCCCCGTTCCAGATAATCAATCCGAGCCGGTGAGCTGGATCTTGACCTGGCGCGCCTTGCCCTCGCGCTCGACCGTCAGGGTCACCGTGTCGCCGATCTTGTAGCCGTCGAGGGCGGCGAAGAGGTCGTCGTAGGACTTGATCTTCATCTGGTCGATCCCGGTGATGACGTCGCGGATGAGCAGCCGGCCGAACGTGTCCCGCTGGAGGCCGCGCAGGCCCTGCCCGTAGGCCCGGCTGTCCCGGGAGACCTCCATGATGACCGCCCCCACGATCTTGGACCGCTGGGCCACTTCGTCCCGGACGAACGAGAGGCCCCCGAGGTCGGGCCGGGTGACCTTGCCCGAACGGATGATCTGCGGGACGATCTTGGCGACGGCGTCCACGGGGACGGCGAACCCGACGCCGCTCGACGCGCCGGACGGGCTGGCGATCATCGTGTTCATGCCGATGAGCTCGCCCGACGAGTTGAGGAGCGGTCCGCCGGAATTCCCCGGGTTGATCGAGGCGTCCGTCTGGATCATGTCGCGGATCGAGAACCCGCCGGCCCCCGGCATGGTCCGGCCGAGGGCGCTGACGATGCCCTGGGTGACGGTGTGGTCGAAGCCGAAGGGGTTGCCGATGGCGATGACCTTCTGGCCGACCTGGAGGTCGCGCGACGTCCCGATCGTGACCGGGGCCAGGCCCGCGACGGCCTCGCTGAGCTTGAGCACGGCCACGTCCTTGGCCGGGTCGCGGCCGACGAGGGTCGCTTCGACCTGCCGCTGGTCGGGCAGGCTGACCATGTACTTGACGCCTTCGTCGATGACATGGAAGTTGGTGACGATGTGGCCCCGGTCGTCCCAGACGAAGCCGGACCCGCTGCCCCTGGGGACGAGCTCGTCGTAGGTGAAGAAGAAGTCGCTGACGTACTGCATGTTGGTGATGTAGACGACCGAGTACTTGGTCTTGCGGACGATGTCGATCGTGTTCCGTTCGTCCTCGAGCAGGCGGGCGTCGCCGGGGACTTGGGCCGGCGCCTGCGGGGACGCCGTTTGCGGAGGCGCCGCCGCCGGGCCCGGCGCGGGTTCGCTTCGGCCAACGGCCGCGGCCGTCCCGCCGCCGGCTTCCCGGGATCGGGTGTCGGCGCAGGCCAGGAGCGTCAGGCTCAGGGCGGCAACCGCCCAGCATACGATCTTGTCGGCTTTCGGCTTCATGTCAGCCTCCCCAGGCAGTCCATTATAGCGTTTTTTTTAAGGTCGTACGTGATAAGCCCGGCGGCTCGGGCGGCCGGGCCTATTTCTTGACGAACGGCTTGGTCTCGAGCGGCTTGGCGGCGTCGTCGAAGAACGTGTTCTGCAGCTCGAGCGAGAGCCTGTCGCTCTTGACCGACCGGATCATCTCCGTGAGCGCTCCGACTTCGGCTTCGAGCAGGGCCTTGCCGAACTCGGCGTTGCCGGCGCTGCCGTCGCCGCGGTAGTGATTGGGCTGGCCGGCGTACCACCAGATGCCCGTGTAGGCGTGCTTGAGCCCGGCCTGGCGCTTCTGGTCCGCGCCGCTCTCATCCTTGGCCCGGTCGATCCGGACGAGATCGGGGCGGTGGGCCAGCATGACCGAGGCCTCCTCCTCGCCCGCGTGGCCGTCGATCGAGGTCTTGCGCATCTTGTCCAGGCGCGCCTCGGTCGCCTCGTCGTAGCTCGGCTCGAACAGGTAGATGACGTAATCCCGGCGGGTCTCGAGCTGGGACTGGCAGAAGAAATGGAGGAAGGCGTCGTTGCCGCCGTGGCCGTTGACCAGGATGATCTTCTTGACCCCGTTGCGGGCCAGCTCGTCGCAGGTCTGCTGGAGGACATCGAGCATCGTCCGGCTGCCGTAGGCGATGGCGCCGGGCTGGTGCTTGGCCTCGAAGATCTGGCCGACGAAATAGGGCGGGAAGACGATCGCGTATTCCGCGGCCGCCGCCCGCAGCGAGACCTCCCGGCAGTCGATGAGGTCGGTCCCGAGGGGCATGTGCGGGCCGTGTTTCTCCAGGATGCCCAACGGGACGACGCAGGTCCCTCCCGACCGGGCCACGGCCCGGACGAAATCGGGCGCCGAGAGCTCTTCGTAGCGGACCGCAAGAGGCCGGTCCGCGGGCTTGGACGCCTGGGGGACGGCGGCGGCCGCGGCCGCGACGGCGGCCAGCGCCAGGACGAGCACGACGCGTCTCATGATCATGTCGGGGACCTCCTCGAACGCGGGATGCCCCCGAAATATAGCCCCCGTTCCGGGCCCTGTCAACTGGGGGGGAGGCCGGCCGGGCGGTTTGGCGAAAACCCCAGGACATGGTATATTTTTCTCGAGGAAGTGATCATCATGAAGATCGAAATGACGAAGGAACAGATGGCCGCGCTGGTCAAGCTGGTCTACCTCGGCAACCGCATGGCCAACGACTGGCGGACCGACGACGTCATCGAGGAATACGACGAGGTCGAGAGCCTCGTCCTCGAAGCGGGCCAGAAGCACGGGCTCGGCGATTACGTCGATTATGACGAGGAGACGAAGAAGGCCATCCCTTCGGGCGAGCTCGAGGAGAAGATGACCGAGGCCGTCGACTTCTACAATGACAACTCGTTCTGGGACCAGCTCATCTACCGCATGGCCGACCGGGACTACGTCCGCAAGTTCGGCGAGCAGGCCCTCGAGGAGCTCTACACCGAGAAGGGCATGGAGCGGGAGAAGCCGCTCATCGAGAAGTACGAGAAGGAGTTCAACGAGAACGGCCTCGACCGGATCGAGGTCCGCCGCGACAACTGACCCGGCTTCCCGGCCGGCCCCGCCTTTCGCCTTTTTCGCACTCGCCCGCTGTGACTCCGACCATGTTCTTCAGCCCGTAGCCCGCGGCCCCGGCCTTCGGCGGCTTGGGCGGCGCGAGCATCTGCTGCGACAACTGGCAGTCCTGGACCCCGCCGGGATCGGGTCTCATCGGCTTTGAGCTCGGCGGGGACCGATATCAGCGGCCAAGTCCTGATGATCGGGACGAACCATCCGTCCTGCCGGACTCTTGTCCGGCAGGATTGAGCCGGGCCGCCCCGACGGGTCCCGTTCCTTGACACCCGCCGCGGGCGGGTCTATCCTTGGACGAGAGGCGCAGGAGCATGATCCGACCCGGCATCAAGAGCGGATATCGCGTGATCGGGGCCGGCGCGCTCGCCGCCGTCCTCGTCCTGGCCGGGCTCGTCCTTTCGCTCCCGGCCCAGGAGACCTTCCGGGCCCGGATGCTGACCGGCAAGGCCAGCTTCGACCAGGCCCAGATCAACGTCAAGATAACTATCAACGGCTGGACGACGCCGGAGGAGATCACCAAGTTCCAGGAGGCGATCAACCGGGGCGGCTACGGGGCCTTCGAAACGGCCTTCACGGGGGCCAAGAAAGGCCTGGCCAAGTTCATGTCCCCCAACGGGGTGGGCCTGACCATCCACGCCGCCCTGTGCTTCCCGCTGGAGAAAGGCCGTCGCCTCGTTCTGTTCTTTAACCATCAGCCTTGGGACACCACCAGCACGTTCATACAGAACTTCGCCGCCCCGTACATGATCATGGACATCAAGCTCGACGAGAAGGGCACCGGCGACGGTTATTTCTATGAGTTCGCCGAGATCGTGTTGAGACCGGACAAGGGGACGATCGAGATGACGGCCTTCAACGCCGCCCCCAAGCCGTTCCCCCTCGTCCAGGAAACGACCAAGAAGAAGAAGTAGGCTCGGGGGGTTTGACACTCCCCGGCGTTTCGGGTACTTTATCGACCCCGAATCGGGGGACCGACTCTCACACAATGGAGGATCCATGACCGCCCACAAGATCTTCTGGACCGAAACCGACGAGGCGCCGTATCTGGCCACCTTTTCGCTGCTGCCGGTCGTCCAGGGCTTCACCCGGGGGACCGGCGTCGAGGTCGAGCTCTGCGACATCTCGCTCGCCGGCCGTCTCCTGGCCAATTTCCCCGATTTCCTGACCGAGGCCCAGCGCGTCCCCGACAACCTGGCCTTCCTCGGTGAGCTGGCCCTCAAGCCGGACGCCAACATCATCAAGCTGCCGAACATCAGCGCGTCTCTGCCGCAGCTGCTCGAGACCATCGAGGAGCTCCAGTCGCAGGGCTACAAGGTCCCCAACTACCCCGAGAACCCCAAGACCGAGGCCGAAAGGGAGACCAAGGACCGCTACGCCAAGGTTCTGGGCAGCGCCGTCAACCCGGTCTTGCGCCAGGGAAATTCCGACCGCCGCGCCCCCGTTTCGGTCAAGAGATACGCCCAGAAGAACCCCAACAGGATGCTGCCGCTCGGCGCCTGGAAGCCCGACAACAAGGCCCACGTCGCCCACATGACCGGCGGCGACTTCTACGGCAACGAGAAGTCCGTGACGGCGGACCAGGGCTTCGACTACCGCATCGAGATCCGGGCGGAGGACGGCGCGACGAAGGTCCTCAAGGACAAGCTGGCCGCCTCCGCCGGCGAGATCCTCAGCGGGACCTTCATGAGCAAGAAAGCCCTGCGCGCCTTCTACGCCGCCGAGATCGAGGACGCCAAGGCCAAGGGCCTGCTCCTGTCGCTCCATCTCAAGGCGACTATGATGAAGATCTCCGACCCGATCCTGTTCGGGCACGCCGTCTCGGTCTTCTACGAAGAGGCCCTGGCCAAGCACGCCGCGGCGCTCAAGGAGTGCGGCTTCAATCCCAACAACGGCCTCGGCGACCTTTACGCCAAGATCAAGGCCCTGCCCGAGGCCAAACAGAAGGAGATCGAGGCGGACATCCAGGCCGTTTATGCCAAGAGGCCCCCGCTGGCCATGGTCGATTCCGACAAGGGCATCACCAACCTCCACGTCCCGAGCGACATCATCGTCGACGCCTCCATGCCCGTCGTCGTCCGCGAGTCCGGCCAGATGTGGGGACCCGACGGCAAGCTCCACGAGACCAAGGCCATGATCCCCGACCGCTGCTACTCGACGATCTACAGGACGATCGTCGAGGACTGCCAGAAGCACGGCGCCTTTGACCGGGCCACCATGGGCAGCGTCCCCAACGTCGGGCTGATGGCCCAGCAGGCGGAGGAGTACGGCTCCCACGCCACGACCTTCGAGGCCCCCTTCGACGGGACGGTCCGGGTGGTCGCGGCCGACGGCCGGGTCCTCATCGAGCACGCCGTCGAGGCCGGCGATGTCTGGCGGCTGAGCCGGGTCAAGGACATCCCGGTGCGGGACTGGGTCAAGCTGGCCGTCAGCCGGGCCAAGGCGACCGGCGCCCCGGCCGTGTTCTGGCTCGACCGCGACCGGGCCCACGACGCCCAGGTCATCGCCAAGGTCGAGCGTTCCCTCAAGGACCACGATACGGCCGGCCTGACGATCAAGATCATGCCTCCGGCCGAGGCCATGAAGTTCACCCTGGAGAGAGTCCGCAAAGGCCAGGACACCATCTCGGTCACGGGCAACGTCCTTCGTGACTACCTGACCGACCTCTTCCCGATCCTCGAGATCGGCACGAGCGCGTACATGCTGTCCATCGTGCCCCTGCTCGCCGGCGGCGGCCTGTTCGAGACGGGCGCGGGCGGCTCGGCCCCCAAGCACGTCCAGCAGTTCGAGAAGGAGAACTACCTGCGCTGGGACTCGCTCGGCGAGTTCTCGGCCTTCGCCGCTTCGCTCGAGCACCTGGCCGGAGCGTTCAAGAACGCCAAGGCCCAGGTCCTGGCCGAGACCCTCGATGCGGCCATCGGCCAGTTCCTCGACAACGCCAAGTCGCCGGCCCGCAAGGTCGGCCAGATCGACAACCGGGGCAGCCACTTCTACCTGGCCCTCTACTGGGCCGAGGCCCTGGCCGCCCAGGACAAGGACAAGGAGCTCAAGGCGAGGTTCGCGCCGGTGGCCAAGGCCCTGGGCGAGAAGGCGGCCGAGATCGACGCCAGCCTGATCGCGGTCCAGGGCCAGCCCGTCGACATGGGCGGCTATTATCACCCGGACAAGAAGAAGCTCGCCGCGGCCATGCGGCCGTGCGCTGCGTTGAACGCGGTCATCGACGCGCTGTAGGATGCGGCGGCGCTATCGGCGGATCGATTCGAGCCGGGCTTGGGGGCGCTGAGAAGCGCATGAAGCTGATTGCATTTGTGCCGGCCGGCGGTTAAAATCGGCTCGGGTGATAGCCATGGCCGCAGAGATCACCATCAGCTGGCCCCGCCGCAAGCCTTACCAGGCTGTGCTCCAGTTCAAGATCTGGCTGATCGAAACGGACCCGCCTGTCTGGCGGAGGATCCAGGTCCCGGATTATTACACGTTCTATGATCTGCACGTCGCCATCCAGGATGCCGTGGGCTGGATGGATAGCCACCTTCACGATTTCGTGATCCGGCCGAAGAGCCGGGCGAATTTGGGCATCCGGATCGAGTCTCCGTTCGCTCTTGACGACCTCGAGGATGCCGCGCCCCTCCTCACGACCGAAGTGGCCGTGACGGATTTCATGCAAGAGCCGGGGGACCGCGCGATCTACACATACGACTACGGCGACGACTGGCGGCACGAGATCGTTCTTGAAGGCAGCTATCCCAAAGAACGGGGCAAGAAATATCCTGTCTGCGTGGCGGGCGAGCTCGCGGGCCCGCCGGAGGATTGCGGCGGCATCCCGGGTTACTACGACTGTATCAAGGCCCTTAGAGAGAAGGACAATTCCGAAGGGCTGTTAGATTGGCTGGGCCGTTGGCGGCCGGATCGCTTTGACCCTGCGAAAGTCAAGTTCTGGAGCCCGCTGCGGAGACTGAAGATTGCGCTCAAGGATTGAACGCCGGCTCTGGGCAAGCATTTTGCTCATTGTTGCGATGGAGGTACCGGTCTTTTCCCTGCACGGGACGATGGACTGAAACGAATCCGCAGACACCGTCTGCCATATCTAATCCGGCCCAGATTAAAAACCGGTATTCCGTATCTTCCCAAGAAAAGCCCTTGACAAACGCCTCCGGCGGTCTTATTTTATAAATGGTGAACAAAATGGTAAACACACTGAGGCGGGAACTGACCCTCCGGCAGGCCAAGGTCCTCAAGGCCGTCGAGGACTTCATCCTCGGGCACGGCTACGCCCCGACCATCCGCCAGCTGGGCGCGGCGCTCGCGATCCCCAGCCCCTCGGCCGTCCTCAAGCACCTCCAGAGCCTGGAGCGCAAGGGCTACATCAGCCGCGCCGCGGGCGAGATCCGGGTCGCCGACTTCCCGGCCCTCGTCGAGAGCCAGGTCCGCGTCCCCGTGGCCGGCCTCGTCCCGGCCGGCGGGCCGCGCGAGTCCTTCGACGCGACCGGCGAGGCCATGGACGTCCCGGCCTGGATGGTCGGCCGCCGCCGGGGCAACGTCTTCTGCATCCGGGTCGACGGCAAGAGCATGATCGACGCCTACGTCGACGACGGCGACCACGTCCTGCTCGAACGGACCAACCTGGCCAACTCGGGGGAGATGGTCGTGGCCATGCTCGACGACGGCTCGGTCACGCTCAAGCGGCTGCGGCGCGACAACGGCCAGGTCTTCCTCGTCCCGGAGAACCCGGCCTTCCAGCCGATCGAGGCCCCCTCGGCCAAGATCCTGGGGAGGGTCATCGGCGTCATGCGCAAGTACTGAACGGGGGAGACCCCCGATATCGCGTTCCCCTTCGCGGAAGGGGAGAACAAGAGAACGGGCCGCGCGAAAGAAAGGAGGCGAGGTGTCCCTGTCGAAAGGCGCCCGGCGCTACATCCTGCACGTCGACATCGACGCCTTCTTCGCCGCCGTCGAGGTGCTGCTCGACCCCTCGCTCGCGGGGAAGCCGGTCATCGTCGGCGGCCTGCCCCACGAGCGCGGCGTGGCCTCGACCTGCTCCTACG
>CAYOYQ010000016.1:0-25219 GCA_964408215.1 uncultured Eubacteriales bacterium | reverse complement strand
CCCGGGGGGCCGGGGGGGTAGGGGCAATATCCGTTGCGCAGCCGAGGACGGACTTGCCCTCTCATCGGGATTAGACCTGTTATCCGGCCGGGATTTCTGATATGGTGAGGTCCGCATGGGCGACCTTCTCGATCTCTTCAAGGTGCTCGTCGGCAAGCGCTTCCCCTTCCAGCTCATCTACAGCAACGAGTACTGGATGGTCGAGTCGGGCAAACACGTCTTCCCCCTCCAGAAATACCGCCTGGTCTACGAGAACCTCCTGGCCATGGGCGCCAAGAAGGAGAATCTCCTCCGGCCCCGCCCGGCCCCGGACGAGGACATCGAGCTTGTCCACTCCCACCGCTACCTCAAGCGGGTCAAGACCGGCGGCCTCAGTCCTGCGGAGCTTAAGGCCCTCGAGATCCGCTATTCGCCCGAGCTCGTCCGCTTCGCCCTGCTCTCGGTCGGGGGCACCGTCCTCGCGGCCCGCAAGGCCCTGGAGCAAGGGCTGGCGATCCACATCGGCGGCGGCTTCCACCACGCCTTTCCCGACCACGGCGAGGGCTTCTGCCTCCTCAACGACGTGGCCGTGGCCGCGCGCAAGGTCGTCCAGGACAACCTCGCCGACCGGGTCATGATCGTCGATTGCGACCTTCACCAGGGGAACGGAACGGCGGCGGCGCTCTCCGGCCACAAGGAGATCTTCACCCTGTCCATCCACCAGATGGACATCTACCCGAACGAGAAGCCCCGCAGCACGGTCGATATCGAGCTCTGGGCCGGCGACGGCGACGCCAAGTACCTCGACCAGCTCCGGGCCCGCATCCCCAAGATCTACAGGGAGTTCCGGCCGAACCTCGTCATCTACCTGGCCGGCGCGGATCCCTACGAGAAAGACCAGCTCGGCGGCCTGGCCCTGACCAAGGCCGGCCTCAAGGACCGGGACAGGCTGGTCATCGAGAGCGCCCGGCGGATGGGCCTTGCCGTGGCCGTCGTCCTCGCCGGGGGTTACGCGCTCGACATCAAGGACACGGTGGACATCCACCTCAACACGGTCCGCATCGCCCAGCGCGTCCAGAGGATCTACCCCGAGCCGCTGCGCTCGGCGGCGGCTGCCCGCCATCCTCTTTGAGGGACCGGCGGCCTCCTCGGGGGCCGCCCGGCCAGGGCCTCAGTCCTGCAGAAAAATGTGGCCGTAGACCTTGGCGTCTCCGACCATGTTGTCGATGATGCAGTACTCGTTCGGCTGGTGGGCGGTCTCGTCGAGCTTGGACCAGCAGGCCGCCGGGAAGCCGGCCCGGCGGAACACGGCCGCCACCGTCCCGCCGCCGATGCCCATGGCCTTCGCGTCCTTGCCGTAGACGGCCTTGATGCCCTTCTTGAGGGCCTGAACGACCGGGGCCTGGGGCGAGGTGGGCGGAGCGGCCGGGGCCTTCTGCTGGACCTCGCAGTGGATCTTGACCTTGAACTTGCGCTCGATCTTGTTGGCGATCGTCCGGATCGTCTTCTCGACGTCCTGGACCTTGTAATCGGGGAGGATCCGTGAATCGAGGTAGAAGATATCCTCGCCGGGGATGGTGTTGACGTTCGGAACGTTCGCTTCTTTCTTGGTCGGCTCGAAGGTCGAGATCGGCGGGTCGAAGAGCTTGTCCTTGGCCGGGCAGATCTTGTAGAGGTCGTTCAGGGCGGCGATGAAGAAGCTGGCGGCCTTGAAGCTGTTGATGCCCCTCTCGGGGGTCGAGCCGTGGGCCTGCTTGCCGAGCGTCGTGAACTTGAGCCAGAGCAAGCTCTTCTCCGCGACTTCGATCATCGTCCCGTGCTCGTTGCCGGCGTCGGGGACGAGGATGAGGTCCTGGCGCCGGAAGACCCTGTGGTTCTGGAGGACGTAATCGATGCCCTTGCGGCTGCCCGTCTCCTCGTCGGCGACCAGGGCGATGCCGATGTCGCAGTTCGGGACGATGCCCTCGGCCCGGAGGGCCTTGACGGCGAAGAGGGAGGCAACCATGTCCTGCTGGTTGTCCTCGACGCCGCGGCCGATGATGCGGCCCTTCTCGACCCAGGCCTTGAACGGGTTCCCTTGCCAGAGCGACAGCTCGCCGGGCGGGACGACATCGGTGTGGGTCATGACCCAGACGGTCCGGGCCGAGCTCTTGCCCCGGAAGTAGGCCAGGATGTTGGGGCGATAGCCGTCCGGGGCGTCGAGGTCGGGGGCCTTGATGAGCGAGATGTCCACGAACCCGTTGGCTCCGAGCCAGTCGATGAGGAATGCGGCCTTCTTGGCCTCGCCTTCGCCGCCGCTCGACGGCGCGATGGCCGGGATGGCGCAGAGCTTCATCTGAAGATCGACCATCTCGTCGCGGAACTGCTCGATCCGGCGGAAAAGCTTGTCAAAGGTTCCGATGGGGTTCATACGGCGCTCCTACCGAGGACATGAGTACGGGATTCTATCACGCCCCCCGGAAAAATGAAATGCCTGTGCCGGGCTTGATCGCATAGTGCCTCCGGCGCAGGTTCCGCGACGGGCCTGAGTATGATATAATTACGTCAATGGGTGAGGAAGAGGACATCGGCCGGGATCTTTTTTGGGACACCGAGCCCGACCGCCTCGATTTTCAAAAGAACAAGGATTACATCGTCGCCAGGGTCCTGGAACTGGGAGACGACCGGGCCGTGAGATGGCTCTTCTCGAAGTACTCCCGGAGTGAGATCAAAGAGGTCCTGGCCGGGGACCCGAAGATCTCCCGGAAGAGCTCCCGGTACTGGTCGTTGATCCTAAACCCGTAGCCGATGTTCGAACATGTCCTGAGCCCCGATGCCGCCGCGACCTTCGCGGCTCTTTCCAGGCAGGATTCCCTGAGGCCGTTCTATCTCGCCGGAGGCACCGGTTGCGCCCTGCACATCGGGCACCGGCGGTCACAGGACTTCGATCTCTTTTCTTCAGAGGCGTTCGAGATCTTCCCCGTCCAAAACGTGCTCCGGAACCTGGGGCGTTTTGTCGCCGATTACTCGGACGCGGGGACGCTGGTCGGGCGGCTCGACGGTTCGAAGGTGGGCTTCTTCCACTATCCTTATCCGCTGCTCGAGGAAACGGCGGGTTTTCTGGGCGGCCGGGTCGCTTCGCTCGTGGACATCGGATGCATGAAGATCGACGCCATCTCCTCCCGGGGGACCAAGCGGGATTTCGTCGACCTTTTCTTCGTTCTCAAGGCGCTCGGACTCGATCTCTTAACATTCTTCCCTCGTTTTGAGGGAAAATACGGCCCCGGTGGCTTCAACCGGCACCATATCCTCAAGAGCCTCGTCTACTTCGAGGACGCCGATAAGGACCCCGAACCCGAGATGCTGGCGGATTTCTCCTGGAATGACGCAAAGCTCTTTTTCGTCGTGAACGTTAAAGCCTTCAAGATCTAGTTGGCGTCCTAAACGGGAGCGCGGCGGCGGCGTTAATGGAATGACTGTAATCGCTATCGACACGAGGGATGGCAAAGCAGAATACCTAACTTCAAACCCAAGTGGGAGAACTCCTAAGGGATTCGAGGCGACTTATATTGGCGATCTTGATAGGAAGTCGTTTGATCAGCTAAATTTGTACGTGTGCCGTGCCGCCAATCCTCGGGTGGAGGATAATGTGGCTAGAGTTTTTTTTGAAACTCAGGATGTCAAAACGGTGATGGCTTCACCGGGAGCCGTAAATTTTGTCGATCCGCTTGAACAACACTTCATGGCGACGTGCGGCAAAATGTATATGCCTTCATATTCGCCAAGTTACTTTACTATCTGGGTATATCTAAGAAGGGCCCCGTGAGAATCGCATTATTTGCGCCAGAGAGCCTAGCAGGGTAATTCATGGAGAAAGGAGCTGGTCGCGGCAGATTATGGTTTATCGTCTTCACGTTGTTTGTGGCATCCCTATATTATTTTCTGGCACCGCGCGGCGTGAAGCTTCTAGATGAGCAGGAAGTTCCCACAGGGCGCACAACGCTTGGTATGTTTTGGATCGTCATATCGAACGAGGAGGCTGGGATTCGCTTCAGCAACAGGTACAAATTCAATTTGCCGGAAAACGATTTTAGCAAATATAATCTGCTTGTATCAGATGGTCGCCGGATCCTGAAATTGGATTATCGTCTGATTAGCAAATACCTTTGGCGCTATCATTTCCCTAGAGGAAAGGAGGTTTTCGATAATCGGCATTATCCCCACAGCATGTTCGTTTATCGGATAAGGAAGATATACATCAAACAGGAGGGCGATTGAACCGACAGACTAGATATTAGCTTCGGCGGAGATAAGTAGACGATAATAAAAAGTTCTTCAATTAGACGCCTAAGAAGTGAACGAGTTTAGCGAACGCTTTAGCAGGCTGTTGATCGAACCCCTATGCGAGCGCTTATTGGGGGCGCCGCATTTCATGTTTGGCCGCCATAAGTCAACTCATTAACGTGCCCTGCGAGAATCTTCTGGCCTGGCCTCAAGCGGAGGCGCTCCGGCGGCCGAGCAGCTTGAGGCCGCGGACGAGGTACTGGATGAAGGACGCGGCGGCGAGCACGGCCGCGAGGTAGAAAAGCCAACGCAACGCGCCGTAGGTCTTTCCGGTCGCATTGAGGAAGAGCACCAGATAGATCATAAAGACCTGGCAGATCGTGCTGGCCTTGCCGACGAGGCCGGGCTTGAAGGTCTGCACGCCGCGCACGGCCATGATGATGAAGGCGCCCAGGGCGATGGCCACGTCGCGGCCGACGCAGAGGCAGGTCAGCCACAGCGGCAGCGTCGTCGGCTGGGCCAGGCCCGGGATGGTCAGGACGACGAAGGCCGCCGTCAGCAGGACCTTGTCGCCGATAGGGTCCAGCCAGAGGCCGAGCTCGGACCTCATCTTCAGCGCCCGGGCGGCCAGCCCGTCGAGCGCGTCGGTCGCCCCGGCCGCGAGAAAGACCCAGAAGGCCGGCCAGGTCTTGCCCTGGACTGTCAGCACGATAAAAACGGGCGTCAGGAGGACGCGGGAGAGAGAGAAGAGATTGGGCAGGGCGAGGATCCCCGGCCCACGCTCTTTTTCCCGCGCGGCGGCGAGGTCGTCGACCGTCTCGTTCAATGCTTGACATTTTGGTCATGCGCTCTCATTATTATAAAAAGGGGCTTTAGTATGGGCGTGTCGGCCCATCCGAGCAGACATTTCTTAGTTACCTACCTACCTACCTACCGCACCTCATAAACAGCAGGCTTCTTTCCGAGGTCAAGAGGTCTCATCCGGATTCAAAGAGATTTCTGCTTCTTTTGACGTAACTTCCCTAGGCGAGGAGGCACGATGTCAAATAAGCGATGGCTCCTGATTTCAGTCATGCTGGGTCTATTTAGTTGGGGCACTGGCGCCGGATTGTATGGCCAGAGCGGGATCTTCGATCGAACCGGGATCATCCCCGGCCACAGTTCATATGGCTCTCTGACCGAGGAGAATATAGACCTCTTTACGGGCAACGTGACACTGCGCTATCGCGACATCTACCTGCCAGGTCCTAACGGATTGGACCTCGAAGTGTGGCGGGTCTATAACTCCAAGATCCTCAAGGACCGCCAGTCGGGAAATCCTGTCGTCCAGGCTTATCACAAGTCTTGGGTGGGCCTGGGATGGACGATGCACATGGGCATGGTTCACAACTACTCATCGAGCACCCCTGTTATCGAGTTCCCCGACGGCAGGCTCGAGACGGCCTTTCCGAACATGTACAATCTGGGCAGCAATGTCTGCCTCACCCGCGATTTTCTGAAATATGATAAGACCACCCTGCCGCCCCTTGTCTATCCAAGGCTATACTTCAAGAACGGAGTCATCTGGACTTTCGAGGCGACCGCGACGCTCACTCGGGCGGATGGGACATCCGATCCGGTCAGGCTGGTGACGAAGATCGAGAACCCATTCGGCCACTCGATCAACATCCATTACTTCGCCGGCACCCCCTGCATCAACTACATCGATGACAGCATGGGCCGAAGGATCACCTTCATATCCAGCGGGAACCCACGGAAGTTGAGCCAGATCAAGATGGCAGACTGGGGTGGGAACGACAGGACATTCAACTATTCGGTCGGGAATTGGGACAGTACCGGCTATTACCGGCTCGATAGCTTCACGCCGCCAATGCTCCCCGCAACGACGTTCGCATACAACGACGGATCCTCAAGCCAGTACGAATTGATCCGCCTGACGACGAGCTATGGCGGGGTCCTTGAGTATTCGTATCAGAACCATGATTTTTATTTCAACACCATCTGTCTTGACTCCAGAGTTGCGAGCGAGAAGAGGATCTGGTTCAATGCCGGCGATCCAGAGCCCGCTGTCTGGAATTTCACCTACCCGAGCTACAATGGGATGACCACGGGAACGATTCATGTGGATGGGCCCGTTTATGACGAAGACGTTACATACAACGCTTACGACGCCGGCAGTCCCTGGAAAATCGGCCTTATCGAGGGGCTTCAAATGGGAGACTCGAGCTACTCGGAGGAGTATCAGTGGACTTGTCAGCAGATTTCCTACACCAACTGGTGGATTCTTGGCGTTGACATGGGCGACGCCAGGGGTCCCCTGGTTTCCACGGTCACAAAAGAACCGCAAGGAGATGCTTCCAGCAAGCTTGAATACCTGTATGAAACGGCGGAGCCCAAGAAATACGGGCTTCATTCGACTGTAAAGACCTATATCAACGGGGGTGGGACTCTGAAGAACACCAACTACCTCAACTATTTCTTTGAGAACCACATCGGCTTTAAAAACCGTTATATGCTCGAGTTCGTTTGGCAAGATTGGGTCATGTCGCCGCAAAGCCAAGTGATGAGGTCTTCGTTCATTTCGTATTATGAGGAAACCGGCAAGTGGGGAGCGCTTAAACAGGTTCAGAGATATAAGACCCCAGGCTATTATGTCTGGGATTATGGATACGGCTGCACCGAGCCGACGGTTGTGACGATTTCCATAGATCCCCCCGGACAGATGGGCGTCCAATACGAAAGCTATGTTTACGGCGTCAAGGATTCCGAGACGAAGCCGGATTATGTGAGATTGGAGCGGCTTATTAATCCCTTCGACAGCTGCATCAACTCGGAAAAGTTCCGAGACGAAGGCATCTACGTCTATGATTATGACAACTGCGGCCGGATCATAAGGAAAGCTCCTCTTGAAGGCGGCTGGGACCCCATAACCTATGACTGGCCGTACGGGGAGAACAGGACCGTCATCACCCAGGGTCCTAACGTCGTCACTAAGTTCTGGGACGGCATGGGCCGCGACATGGGATACACAGAAAGCGGAGACGGCATAACCCTGTATTTTCTGAGAACTCTTGACGCCGAAGGGCGACTGATTGCCGAAAACAAAGGCAGCACAGACGAGGATCACGCTTATCGGTATGAATACAACGCCGCCGGGCAATTAGTGAGCATAACCGACCCCGAGAGCAAGCCAACAACAATAACCTACGGGCCAACCTCTCCGACCAAGACCGTGACCGACGCCGAACTGCACAGTACTGTCTATGAATATGGCGATCTCCCAGGCCTGCCGACGAGGGTGACGGACGCTTTGGGCAACTCTGCTTTTTATACTTATGATGCTGTCGGGCGATTAACGGAGGCGCAACTCGGGACTCGTCATCATACCTATAGCTATGACGGCGTGGACAACGTGAAATCCGAGACCCATCCCGAGACAGGGAACATCACCTACGAATATAATCTTGAGAACCTGCTCTATAAAAAGATCTGGGCAGGAACGGAGATCGAGTTCATATATGATTCGTCCGGCAGGCCGCGCACGACCAGGAGCCTGGGGAGCTGGGTCGAATATGGATACAGCGACTTGAACGGGAGGCTCCAATCCGCCTCGGATTTGACGACCGGTTGGCGCCGTGAGGGCATCACATACAACCCGTTCGGGCGTTTGACCGAAGAGTGGGTGACGATCCCGGGCCTGCCCAAGAAGCGAATCAATTATACCTATGATGAGCGTCTGAATCTCAGCGGGACGATCCTCGACGGGGAAGGCTTTATGTATCCCTTGAACGGGACCGAAACGAAGATCGTGAACAACGGTCTCAACATGCCGGAGACGCTTTCGTTCAGGAAGAACGCGGGAACGGGGTACGACCAACTGGTGAGCGATGTCGACTATGGCCCCAATAAGCTGCCAACGAGCGTTCAGTTCACCCGGAATGGAACGTCCTATACGGCCGGATACAACAATGCCGGCATGCTCGATTCGGCCACGCTGACCGGAGGAGCGGGGACGCTCTATCACGCGTCCTATCATTATGATGATGTAGGCAATATCCGCGAAATAGCCTGCACGGCGCCTGCGCTGACCGCGAGCTTCGGCTACGACCCGCTGAACCGGCTGACCTCCGCCAATTATTCAACGGGCGTCGGGGCGTATTCTTATGAATACGACGCGCATGGGAACATGCTCAGGGTCATCCACAACGGCAGTACGACCGTATTCGAAAAGACGTATGACGCCAAGAACCAGATCGAGGACTTCGAATACGACTCCCGCGGCAATCTGATCTCGACGCCCACGATGCTGTACTATTGGGATGCCCAGAACAGGTTGCGATATGTCCAGAACACGGCCGGTGAGGTCCTCGGCAAGTATCTCTATGACGATCGAGGCCTGCGGTTGAGCGCCCTTCCCCAGCTCCCCGAGATCCACTTGAAGCATGATGATCTGGACCTCCCCGATGAGAGCGAGGTCTATCTCCGGGCCGCGCCGGGGAACTCCGTCAATGAGACGCTAACGATCCTGAACCTGGGAGACGCCAACCTGAATCTCGGGGCCTTGAGCATCACCGGGGACGTCGGAGACTTCGAAGTCGTCCAAAATCCCCAGTCCCCCGTGTTGCCCCTGCTTACCACGGACTTCGTCATTCAATTCCATCCCCAGAGCGCCGGGCACAAGATCGCCGGGCTGACGATCCCAAGTAATGACGTCGATGAGGGCGTCTACCATTTGAACCTTTATGGGAACTACGAGCCGGAAATCGAGATATTCGAATCTCCAGACGGCGGGAGTGTCGACTATGGGGAAGTGGGCACAGGATACAGCAGCACGATGGCTTTTGCGATTGAAAACAGGGGGGATAAAGAGCTGGTGCTCAACCCGCTACCTTTGAACATCACTGGCCCGGACGCGGACCAGTTTTCGTTCACGCTGCAGCCGGTTTCGCCCGTCCTTGGAGGGCAGAATACGCCCTTCGCCATCAGATTCTCGCCGACCTCGGAAGGCTTGAAGATGGCGGCCATCTCGATCGGCAATAACGATTGGGACGAGAATCCCTACGATATCACGCTTTATGGGACCGGCATCATCGGGCCCATGAAGATCGATGAGGAAACCGCTTTCGAAGTGACTTCACCCCTCGAGAACGAGATTCTGGCTCCCGGGAGCGCGCATCTCGTCTCTTGGACCGGCGCGGAGGCCGTCGAGAACGTCAAGATCGAATATTCGATGGACAACGGAAGCACATATTTGGCAATCGCCGAAAGAACACCGAATACCGGGGAATTCACATGGCTCGTTCCGGACATGGTTTCCGGCCTCTGCCTCGTCCGTATTTCAAACGCGGACGGGCCGCCCCGAGCTCCAAAGGCGTTTGTTTATGAGATGAAGCTCAAGATTCCGTCCGATAATGATGATCGGCAAATCCCCGTCTTTAAACTACTGGCCTCCATTCCTGACCCTGTGACTCGGTCGAATTGGACGGCTGAGCTCGTACTGGCCGCTGACAGCCTTCGGGATTCTGCAGGCGCGGCTCTCAACTCGGCCACGGGGGATTTCGGCCCGCTGAGTGAGTTCCTCGGCCGCTGGCATCAGGCTCGCATTCAGATGGAATTCGGGACCTATACGGCTTCAGTATCGCTCAACGGCCGGATCATCTTGGATCGGGTCCCGCTTCGTCAAGAGTTCGGGACTCTCCTCCCTCCGGAAATCAGAGTTTCTGCCGGTCCGAGCGCAGCCTCCAGCCTCAGGGTCGAAGATATCCGACTCAGCTACTGTGATCGGCTCCTGAAGCCTCAGAACGAGGGCGAGGAGGTTTCCCAGTCGATCTTGATAGACCCCTTTGAAGCATACCAGGTCGGGGAATTCCCGAAAGAAGGCGGCTGGCTGCCCGAGGAGGAGAAGGGGACAACGCTTCCGGCCAACGAGACTACGTCATTGGCCGATAGAACTGGGTTGGGAACAAGCGTCGCAACCGCGGCCCGTATCGACGATGGAGACTCATTCTCCGGTTCGAAATCCTTTATGCTGGAGATGACCGGCGAGGCCGGCGTTTCGGTATCCAAGAAATTCAGCTTGCCGGACCGGCTTCCTTTTGGCGTGAGCGACGGGAACTTCAAGATCGGGCTAAGCACAGGAGATATTGGGTATCAAGTCCTCGCAGGGCAGGAATTTCGGGCCGGTGATCGCCGGTCGGACTCGAGATCGCGGAGAGGCTACGATGTTGAAGGCAATCCGCGGTCGAGGCGCAAGGCTCCGGGCCAGGCTGCAAAAGAGGGCTCATTCAAGCCGAGGCAGCCGTCATTGGCAACCTCCAAGATCGCTGCCGGGGGCAAGGCTTTGGCGCTGACCCTATCCGGCCCCCGGGCAGGGAATTTCTACCTTTATTCCTTTGACGGCAGGCTGCTCCGGCAATATGATGTCTATGGGGCGACCTTGAAGGATTTCATCTATATAGGCAACCGCCTCATCGCCGAATATGACGCGGTCGGAAATCGTTATCTCTATTACACCCAGGACCAAATCAACTCGACCCGGATTGTCACCGATGATTCGGGCACCGTTGTGCACTCTCAGGCCTATAATCCGTATGGGGGAGTCCAGGAGACATGGGCCAATAGTTTCGATCCCTTGGCCAAGTTCTCAGGCAAGGAACGCGACGTGGAATCCGAGCTCGATTACCTTGGGGCTAGGTATTACGACCGTGGGCAGTATAGGTTTATTTCTGTGGACCCCAAGATTAACTTCCAAGAAACCTGGAATGATTTGCAGAGGCTGAATCTCTATGCATATTGTGGAAATAAGCCCATCAGCTTCGTTGACCCAGATGGTCTAAGCTATCTGGAATACAATCATATTGAAGGGAAGATCAGGCTCTATTCCAGTACAGGTGAGCTCCGCGGAACCTTCCCAGCTGCAAATAATTGTTCAAGTAATCCATATCCCGAAGGCTCTCACGATTTTCTTTATCACAGCAACAATTGGCTGAGCTATTGGCCTGGGATCGATAATAAAGGAAGTTTTGTTTTTGATGTCGAGGGACACACAGGCATGGGCGTCCACGCTCATGAAGAAAACACAATTGTTATACATTACCCCGATGGAAATTATGAAGCAAAGGGAGGTTTGACCTACAAAGACAAAACGGAGGGCTGCATCTCTACAACCCATGAAGCAATGGAAGCTATTACGCAGCTACATGCGTCTGATCCGCTTACTCACCTTGATGTTGCACGAGGCGATCCAATTATGCCTGAGTGTATGACGACGGGTCTCCCGTTGCCATCATCTACGGTCACTGTTATCGTTCCGGCGGCTCTTCCTGCGGCAAGGCAGATCGATATACGTCCGCCTGGCTAAAGAGGGAGTTCTTTTTAGAAAGACAATCGGACTCGCTTTTTAAACATCTTCGAATCATGATAGGCCGAAACAGGCGCATGTGGGGACCTGAGCTGGAGGCTATATAATATGAAAACGAAGGCTGTGGCATTTGCCCTAATTTGCATGTTGCTTTTTATCGGCAACACCGCTTCATTGAGCCAGGCCCAGAACCAACTGCGTCCCGACAAGCTGGCCGGTCCAATGACTTCGGATGTCTTTCCACAAGTAATCAGGTCGGGACAGGTTATTCGCTACATCTTTTCCGGAAATGAGGTCGTACGGCGGATATCCATTTCCATTCTAACGCCCGATCATATGACTCTAGAGATCAGATTCAGATGGATCGGGGATTTGAGACATAATCGTGCATTTATGGGGGATTGGGGGAATCACTTCGGCAGCTTCTTGGTGGAGGCCGACGGAGCGCCTAAATGCTTTTTCCTCGGACAAGATGCTAGGATTCCTGAAGGCGTCGCTTTTTATGAGTTGGATTTGCTAATCCCCGAGGGGAGAGAAATTCGAGAAGTCGGGTTCTCAACCTTGCCTTCTGAGATTCCTTCAATAGAATGCCCGATGCCTCGTTTAGAAAGGGATATTCGCGAATCGTTCATGAAAATGAAAAATGATCCGGGGAATCCGGGGAATATCGAGCAGCTGATTCAATTATTGTCGAAGACGGTCGCGAGATATGATTGCCGTAGACGATATGACAGCAGGCCGGTCCCGGCTTGGTGGCTGGCCAACGACGATGAAGTGAACGAATGGCTTGATTTCGTGCTTCGGCAAGCAGGAAAGGAAAGCAGGTCGGCGTTCGTATTGCTGGTCGGCTTCTATGCGACATCGGACGGGTATATCCGTGAAGGCCTATCGTATCGCTTGTTGGAGTTCTTATCCAATATGCCGTTATTAGTGTTGCGAAGCTGGCCCGAAATTCGGGAACACGGAGAAAGAATCCTGAATGCCACGAGATACCAGGACGGGGAAAAGAATTTAAGAATGATCGACATCTATCGAAAGATCCAGTCCGAAAGTCCTGAATACACATCGGAATGCGCCGAAATTATTCAACTCCTCGAAAAATGGGAGTCCATTCGGACTCTCCTCCAATCCAATTAAAAAGCTTCCGTATTGGGGATATCGACGATCGGTTCGTATATATCGGATCCTTATGGGCGAGAGCCTGCTTTCCTTTTAGACGTCCAAATGTAGAACACGTTTTCAGGACGCAGAGGGAAGCCGTCGGGCGGCCTCAAGCGCCGGCGCTTCGGCGGCGGAGCAGCCCGAGGCCGCGGACGAGGTACTGGACGAAGGACGCGGCGGCGAGAACGGCCGCGAGGTAGAAAAGCCAGCGCAGGGCGCCGTGGGTTTGTCCAGTCGCGTTGAGGAAGAGCACCAAATAGATCATGAAAACATGGCAGATCGTGCTGGCCTTGCCGACGAGGCCGGGCTTGAAGGTCTGGACGCCGCGCAGCGCTATGATGATGAAGGCGCCCAGGGCGATGGCCACGTCGCGCCCGACACAAAGGCAGGTCAACCACAGCGGCAGCGTCGTCGGCTGGGCCAGGCCCGGGATGGTCAGGACGACGAAGGCCGCCGTCAGCAGGACCTTGTCGCCGATAGGGTCCAGCCAGAGGCCGAGCTCGGACCTCATCTTCAGCGCCCGGGCGGCCAGCCCGTCGAGCGCGTCGGTCGCCCCGGCCGCGAGAAAGACCCAGAAGGCCGGCCAGGTCTTGCCCTGGACTGTCAGCACGATAAAAACGGGCGTCAGGAGGACGCGGGAGAGAGAGAAGAGATTGGGCAGCGCGAGGATCCCCGGCCCGCTCATTTCGACAGCCCCAGGATGAGGTCCAGGACCCGTATGGCCTCCTCGCCCGAGACGGTCCTCTCGGGCTCGAACCGGCGCTCCGGCGTCACGGTCATGATCTGATAACCGAGGGCCTTGGTGACGGCGTCGTAATAGAGGTTGTCGGGCGGGACGTCGGCGACGACGATCCGCCGCGTCTCGACGAGCGGCACGAAGCGCGCGCCCCGCTTCTCCAGGACGCCGATCAGGCGCACCGCCGCCTCGGCCAGCGCGGCCCGGTTGATGATCCGCCGGGGCTGGAACGTGTGGTTGTCGTAAACGCTCATGATCTCGAACGAGGCGACCTTGACGATGTATCGCTGGGCCCAGGAGAGCGAGATGTCGACCAGGATCTCGGTCCGCGTCGGCGGGGCGTCGAGAGAGCTCTCGAACTTGACCCCGATCAGGGCGGCCAGATCCTCCCGGGTCATGATGTCCAGGGCCGGGATGGCGTCGTACTGGCTCGGAATCTCGTAGACCCCCAGCTTCGACCGCAGCTCCTCGACCCGCTTGGCGGTGGCTGTGTCCTTCGGCTGGGCCTCGGCCAGCTTCTCCAGGATCTCCAGGCTCAGGCCGAGCTCGCCCGTCTCGGCCAGGAACTCGGCGTATTCCCGCAAGACCGCCTTGTCCGCGGTCCCCGCGGACATGGCCGCCCGGAAGTGGAGGAGGGCCTGCTCGTTGTCCTTATCCTGGCGGTAGAGCCGGGCCAGCTCGAGATGGGCCGAGGCCGTCTCGGGGGCGTAGAACAGGACCTTCAGGAACTCGCGCTTGGCCGTCTCGCGGTTGCCGGCGGCGAGGGCCGTGCGGGCGGCGGCCGTCGATTCGCGGACGAGGTCGTCGCGCAGCGCTTCGAAGCGGGGCTTGGCCCAGCGGTGGCCCGGCGTGAGCTTGAGGATCTCGCGGTACTCGTTGAAGGTCTTGTCCCGGTCGCGGCGCGACTCGTAGATCTGGGCCAGGCCGACATGCGAAGGGATCATCCCGGGCGTTCCGGCGATCGACGAGTTGAACCGCGCCTCCGCTTCGGCCAGGTTGCCGAGGAGCAGGTCGGCATAAGCCAGGCCGGACTCGCGGATGGGGTTGGCCGTGCCGAGTTTGAGCAGGTACTTACGGGCGACTTCCGGCCGTCCGGTCTTCAGGGCGTCCCAGGCGTCTTCGGCCGCGATCCGGTCGTCGAGCTTCAGCTTGGAAGCTTGCTCGTTGGGCATGTCCTCGACATAGAAGGCGGGCGGGGCGGCCGGCGGCACCGTGGCGCAGGACCAGGCCGCGACGAGGGCCAGGCCGACGAGGACGATCCTTCTCACCATGGGGCATCTCCGTGCTCGACGTAGGGCAGAAAGTGGGCCATCCCCGCCGGATCGGCCAGGACCTTGAGCTCGACGAAGCCGTCGTTCTCCCGCCGTTTCAGAACGAGCGAGCGGCGGGCCAGAGAATCGGAGATCTCGCGGGTCTCCCGCGGCACCCGGATCGTGTAGATCTTGTGGCCGGCGAACAGGACCTCCCGGAGGCGGCGCATGAGGTCAGAGACCCCCTCGCCCGTCTTGGCCGAAAGGGCGACCGTCAGGCTTCGCGGGTCGGCGTTGCGTGAGAGGAGGAGCGCCCGCTCGTCCTCCGCGAGAAGGTCGATCTTGTTCAGGACCTTGATGATCGGGATATCGGCGATGCCGAGATCGGCGAGAACGGTCTCGACTGCGGCCAGCTGCTGCTCCGAGGACGGCGACGAAACGTCGACGATGTGCAGGATCGCGTCCGCCTCGCCGACCTCCTCGAGCGTCGCCCGGAAGGACGTGACGAGTTCGACAGGGAGCTTGCGGATGAAACCGACCGTGTCGGTCAGGAAAAAGTAGGCGCCGTCGGGCCAGGAGACGCGCCGGAGGAGCGGGTCCAGGGTGGAGAAGAGGTTGGGCGAGGTGTAGCGCCGCTCTTCGGCGAGGAGGTTGAAGAGCGTCGACTTGCCGGCGCTCGTATAGCCGACAAGCGAGACCGCGGGCACGGGACTCTTGCGCCGGCTTTCGCGCTGGCTCGAGCGCCGCTTCTCCAGGCCGTCGATCGCCCGCTTGAGCTTGGTGATCCGGTCCATGATGCGGCGGCGGTCGACCTCGAGCTTCTTCTCGCCCGGGCCGCGGGTCCCGATCCCGGCGCCCTGCTGGGTCAGGCTGAGGCCCTTGCCCCGGAGGCGCGGCAGCTGGTAGACGAGCTGGGCCAGCTCCACTTGGAGCTTGCCTTCGTTCGTCCGGGCGCGCTGGGCGAAGATATCGAGGATGAGCTGGGTCCGGTCAAGGACCTTGACTTTGGTCTCATCCTCGAGGTTCTGCTGCTGGGAGGCGTTGAGGTTGCGGTCGAAGATGACCATATCGGCCTTGGCCGCTCGGGCCTCCTGCGCGGTCTCTTTGACCTTGCCCTCCCCGACGAGCCAGCGGGGATTGAGGCGCGGCCGGACCTGGAAGACCTTCCCGGCGACTTCGGCCCCGGCGGCCGCGGCCAGGCCGGCCAGCTCGGCCAGGGACTCCTCAGCCCCTTCTTTTTCCGCCTTGGTCGTGGCGACGTTGACGAGAATGGCGCGTTCCATGTTCCCGGATGCTATTTTAATAGGTTTTGGACGAATTCCTCAAGGGCGAGGCCGTCATCAGGGGGGAACCAGACGATCCCGGCCATTTTGCGGAACCAGATCATCTGGCGTTTGGCGTACTGGCGGGTGTCGGTCTTGGTCAGGGCGACGGCCTCGTTGCGGCCGATCTCCCCCTTGAGGTGCCTCAAGACATGGCTGTAGCCCAGGGCCCGGAACGGCGGGGCCGTCTCGGGGACGCCCCGGTCGAGGAGGCCGCGGACCTCCTCGATGAGGCCCCGGGCGAACATCCGGTCGACCCGGGCCTCGATGCGCTTGACGAGCGCCTCCCTTTCCAGGCGAAGCCCGATCCGAATGACGGTGCGGCCTTTGACCGGCGACTCGGTCGAGCGGAAGTGCTCGCTGATCGGCCGCCCTGTCGTCGCCTGGACCTCGAGGGCCCGGATGATCCGGACCCGGTCCCGGCCGCGGATCTTCCGGGCGTACTCGGGGTCGACGGCCTCGAGCCGCCGGAAGAGGGCGTCGAGTCCTTTCTCCTTCGCTTCAGCCTCGAGCGCGGCGCGGACCGCTTCGTCGCGGCCGGGCCCCGGGAAGAGGCCGTCGAGCAGGGCTTTGAGATAGAGCCCGGTGCCGCCGGCGATGACGGGAAGACGCCCGCGGGCGGCGATGCCGCGGGCCGCAGCGAGCGCTTGCCGCACGAAATCGGCGGCCGTGAACTGGATCTCCGGCCCGACGACATCGATGAGGTGATGCGGGACGCCGCGGCGGGTCTCCTCGGTCGGCTTGTCCGTCCCGATGTCGAAGCCGCGGTAGACCTGGATCGAATCGCCGCTCACGACCTCGCCGCCGAAGCGGAGGGCCAGGTCGACGGCGACCCGGCTCTTGCCGACGGCGGTCGGGCCGAGGACGACGATGAGGACGGGGGCTTCAGGTTCCAATTCGGATCAGGATCCCGATGACGAGGAGGGAGACGAAGATGAGGAGCGCGAGGAGCTGGCGGCGGCGGCTCATGGGGCCTCCCCGGCTTTCTCCAGGCCGCGGACGAGAGTGGCCTCGTGCTCCGCGCCGAGCGTCTTCTTGACGACCAGGACCTCGGCGGCCAGGATCTCGTCCATGCTCCGGAGCATGCGCCGCCGGCACTCGTCGCCGACGATGTTGGCGTTGACCTTGAGCAGCGTCTTGACCTCGAAGCGCCCGTCCGGCTTGAACTCGGCGGCCTGGAAGGCCGGGTCGAGGCGGGGGCGGATCTCGTCGATGGCTTTGCCGACGAGGGGGAAGGCGATCGGCCCGACTTCCTTGGCGACGTACTTGAAGACGAAGGCGCATTTCGCGTTGAACAGGCCGAGCAGCCGGTCCATGCCGGCGAGCGAGAGGTCGGCCCCGAACTTGGCCGTCTTGGGCTTGGGGCCGGCCGAGCCGGCCAGGCCGAGGAGCAGGAGGGCGAGAACGGCCCGTCGCGTCGCCGCCTCGCCGATGTCGCTTCCGGCACAGACGTCGGCCAGCCCCTTCGGCGGATCGAGAAGACCGAGGACGTAGCGCTCGGCCCGGGTGAGGCCGAAGGCGTCGGCCGACGAGGTCGAGAGGCGCCGGAGAAGCTCGCCTCCGGACGGGAGAGCCGATGTGACAGCGTCTTCGCCGGCCCTCGTCCGGACGCCCTCGAGGATCAGGCCCGGGATGTCGATGGCGTCGACATAGATCCGGGCCGGCGGGCCGCTGCGGGTGTGGAACTCGCGCTCGGCCCCGCCCGCGGAGACGAGGGCCAGGGCCTCCTCGCGGGTGTAAGCCTCGAGCAGGGCGAAGAGGCGCTCGGGCTCGAGGAGCGAAGTCTCGACCAGGGCCCGGAGGGACGAGCCGTCCGTCTTTTGGGCGTGCTCCTCGACCCGGTCCAGGGCGATGAGGTCCACCGCGCCGGAGGTCAGAAGGTAGCGGAGGAAGGCTTTCTCCTCGAACGAGACGGAGTCGAGAACGAGCGTCCCCCGCTCGAAGGAGAGGCATTTGGGCCCGCCGCCGGCTTTGACATAGAGCGACCCGCTCAACCCCTGCCTCCAGATCTCGGCGAGGACCCGGACGAACGGGACCCGCGAGAATTCCTCCGAGGCGAACCAATCATCCATGCCCCTAATTTATAAGGCGGGAGGGGCGAAGTCAAACTCGCGTCAGCGCAGGAAGCTCATCATGATCACGCCGATGAGGGCGTTGGCCACGGCCTTGAGGAGGAACATCCCGTACGAGAGAAAGAGGGCCTTCTTCAGCGTGATCTTGAAGATCGCCGCGAGCCCGAAGGCGAGAACGCCGAACATCCAGAGCTGAAAGAGATCGACCTGGGCCAGGATGATGTACGCGGTCGAGGTGACTTCGAGGTTGGGGAAGAGCAGGGCCAGTCCGGTCGACGTCTGCAGGACCGACTTCCGCGCCAGCGCCAGGGCCACCCGGACGACGTTGCCGAGGACCTTGTCGATGAAGCTGGCGTGGATGAGGGCGGCGAGGACCTGGACGTAGACCCCCTGGGTCGACGAAAGCCGGCCGAGGATGAGCAGGAGGAGGCTCTGGACGAGCAGGGCGGCGAGGTAGAAGAGGGGCGTCTGGACGAAGGTCCGGCCGATCTGGGACATCCGGGAGGGGTGCTCCGTCTGGGCGATCAGCTTGTTATAGGCTTCTTCGCCCATGCTGTCCTTGAGGGTCGTGCTGTCCTTCATCAGCTTGAGGTTGTCCTGCTGCATATAGGGAGCGACGACGAGGCTGAAACCGAGGAGGGCGACAAGGACGAGGACGATCGCGTCGACCCAGACGGGCTTCTCGGCCAGGGCCGCGAACGTGGGCTTCGGTTCGAAGAAGACGCCCTGGAAGCGTCGGGGGAGGCTCATGGGCTAGGCTCCTTTTCGTTCGTCGCGCTCGATCCGGCCGTCGCGGATGTGGATGATGCGCTGGGCTTGGCCGGCGACCTCGCGGTCGTGGGTGACCATGATGATCGTGTGGCCCTGGTCGTGGAGGCGGTGGAAGAGGCCGAGGATCTCCCGGCCCGTCCGCGAGTCGAGGTTCCCCGTCGGCTCGTCGGCGAGCAGGAGCGACGGCTCGTTGACCAGGGCCCGGGCGATGGCCACGCGCTGGCGCTCGCCGCCGGACAGCTCGGACGGCTTGTGGTTCATCCGGGCCTTCATCTCGACGCGCTCCAGGGCCCGCCGGGCCTTCTCCTGGCGCTCGGCCTTCCTCGTTCCGGCATAGACGAGGGGCAGCTCGACGTTGTGGAAGGCCGTGGCCCGCGGCAGAAGGTTGAAGACCTGGAAGACGAAGCCGATCTCGCGGTTGCGGATGAAGGCCAGCTCGTCCTCGGACATGGCGCTGACGAGCTTGCCGTTGAGCCGGTAGGTGCCCGAGGTCGGCGTGTCGAGGCAGCCGATGAGGTTCATCAGCGTCGACTTGCCCGACCCCGAGGGGCCCATGATGGCCACGAACTCGTCGCGCTCGACGGCCAGGGAGACGCCGCAGAGGGCGGCGACCTCCTGCTCGTCGAGCCTGTAGACCTTGGTCAGGTCCTCGACCGCGATGACCGCCGGATCTGAGCCGCTCATTTGGTCGAGGGTTCCTTCTTCTCTTCGGCCTTGACCAGGACGCCGTCCTTGAGCTCCCGCAGCGACGCGTAGGGCCCGGTAACGAGCTCCTGGCCCGCCGTGAGGCCGGAAACGATCTCGATCATCATGCCGCCGGTGATGCCCTTGGCGACCGGGACGAACTTGGCCCGGCCCGCCTCGACGGCGAAGACGCCTTCCTGTTCCTTGACCGGATCGTTCGCCGCCGCGCCGGGCTTGTCCCGCAGGACGAGCGAGGAGATGGGCACGGCCAGGGCCTGTTCCTTCTCGGCGACGACGATGTCGGCCGAAGCCGACAGGCCCGGCTTCAGCCGCTCGGCGGCGTTCTCCAGCGTGACCACGACCTTGAAGTCCTTGGACTCCTGGGTCGAGACGCCGGCCGTCGTCTGCTGCAGGGCTGAGCTGCCGATCTCGGTGACCTTGCCTTCGAAGATCTTGTCGGGGAAGGCGTCGACGCGGACCCGGGCCGTCTGGCCCATGGCCACGCCGACGACGTCGGTCTCGTCGACCTCGACCTCGACCTCCATGACCGAGAGGTCGGCGATGGTCAGCAGCACCGTGCCCGGGTTGTTCATCGTCCCGATAATGGCCACCTCGCCCTCCTCGACGCGCAGGCTGGTGATGACGCCGTCGATCGGGGAGCTGTAGGTCGTCTTGGCCAGGCTGTCGAGGGTGCTCTTGAGCGAGGCCTCGGCCTGCTTGATCTGGAAGCGGATGGCGTTGACCTGGGCGTTCGAGACGTCGTGCTGGGCCTGGGCCGCCTCGAGCTGGTCCTTGGAGATGAGATCATCGGCGAAGAGCTTCTGCTGGCGGTCGAAGGAGCCCCTGTCCCGCTGCAGCCGGGCCTCGGCCTGGATCAGGTCGGCGTTGGCGGCCCGGATGAAGTTCTGGTCGCGGTCGGCGTTGGCCTCGTACTGGGTCGAGTCGAGCTTGAGGAGGAAGTCGCCGGCCTTGACCTCCTGGCCCTCGACGACGCCGATCTTGATGATCCGGCCCGGGACCTGGGCGGAGATGTTGATGTTCTTCTTGGGCTTGATCTCGCCCGAGGCCGAGATGATCGAGGTCAGGTCCTGACGCTTGGCCTTCTCGATCGTCACCTTGACCGTCTTCTCGCGCTTGGACTGCAGGTTCGCGATGACGACGACGCCGAGGACGACGAGGACGCCGAGGATGATCAGCGGCTTTTTCCGCAGCTTGAAGAAGCTCGTTTTTTCGGTCATGGATGCCGTGCCTTTCAGACAGGGTCGGACGACAGCGTTCTATTATACTACGGAAATCCCCGGCTTCGGTTCTGGGGCGCCGGGCCGGAGAGCCGAGATGGGGTCAGGTCTGCTTTTCGCTCGGTTTTGAGTAAAAAGTAGACCTGGCCCCATCTTCTGGTAAGATAGAGGCCGATGGGCCCCTACGACGAATTCTCCAAGGTGGCCGAGGCCGTGGTCCGGGAGGCCGGGCTCTATCTCCGGGCCAATCTGGGCCAGGTCGTCGAGGCCTCTTATAAGGGGGACGTCGACCTGGTGACCCCCTTCGACCTGGGCGCCCAGGAGATCCTGGTCGGCCGGCTGGCCGCCGCCTTCCCCGGGCACGGCTTCCTGGCCGAGGAGGGGGTGGCCCGGCCCGGGACGTCCGATTGCCGCTGGATCATCGACCCCCTCGACGGCACGACGAACTATACCCACGGCTTCCCTGTCTTCAGCGTCTCGGCCGCCCTCGAGTGCGAAGGCCGGCTCGTCCTGGGCTGGGTCTTCGACCCGACGCGGGACGAGATGTTCCGGGCCGAGGCGGGCCTGGGGGCGTCTCTCAACGGCGGCCCGATCCGCGTTTCCCGGACGGCCGAGCTCGGCCGGAGCCTTCTCGCCACCGGCTTCCCCTACGACGTCAGGACCAGCCGCGTCAACAACCTCGGGCCTTGGGGCCGGTTCATCGTCCGGGCCCAGGCCATCCGCCGCTGCGGCTCGGCGGCGCTCGACCTCGCCTACGTCGCCTGCGGCCGCTTCGACGGCTTCTGGGAGCTCAAGCTCAAGCCCTGGGACATGGCCGCAGGCGCCTTGATCGTCGCCGAGGCCGGCGGGCGGGTGACCGGACTCGAGGGCGAAGCGTTCGTCCTCGACGCGCCGGGGATCGTGGCCACCAACGGCCTCATCCACGAGGCCATGAGGAGTGTTCTGGGATCGGACGGCACGAAGGGGGAGGGCCATGGCTGAGCGCAGGTCGGGCAGTCTTCTCGCCGCCGCCGGCTGGACGGCCCTGGTTCTGGCCGCCGCCGTTCCCGGCCGGCCGGCGTGCCAGGCCGCGGGCCAGATCGTCGGCGCCGCCCCGGCCGAGATCAAGGTCACCGTCCCCGCCGCCGCGGGCTGGTTCGACACCGGCATCGATGTCGTCGGCGGCGAGGAGCTGCGGTTCGCCGCGACCGGCGAGATCGACCTTCAGCGCGGCAATCCGGCCGCCGTCTGCGGGCCCGAGGGCATCGACCTCGTCACCGTCGAGCAGCCCGTCCCCAACGCCAACCTCGGCGCCCTCATCGGCCGGATCACCCAGCGCGTCGCCGGCCGGATCGACAAGGACTCGGGCCAGGAGGTCCGTGACGAGATCTTCATCCTCTTCGTCATCGGCCCCGACGGCTCGATCATGGTCCCTTTCAAGGGGCGCCTCTTCCTCGGGATCAACGAGAACGGGGTCAAGGACAACGCGGGGGAGTTCGCTGTCGTCATCACCCGGCGCCCGCTCTGAGCGCCGCGGCCCTCAGGCCGCTTCGCCGTTGGCTCTCGCGGCCAGGTGCTCTTCCATGAACTGGGTCGTGTACCGCCCGGCCATGAAGTCTGTGTCGGAGAGCACCTCGAGGTGGAGCGGGATGTTGGTCTTGATGCCGACGACCGTCGTCGTCTCCAGGGCGGCCCGCATCTTGCTGATGGCCAGCTCCCGGCTCGGGGCGTGGGCGATGATCTTGGCCAGTAGCGAATCGTAGTCCGGCGGCACGACCCAGCCGCCGTAAGCGGCGGAGTCGACCCGGATGCCCTCGCCGCCCGGCAGGACGAGGAAGTCGATCTTGCCCGGCGAGGGGGCGAAGGTCCGGGGGTCCTCGGCGTTGATGCGGCACTCGATAGCGTGGCCGCGCATCTCCAGGGCGTAAGGCGGGGCATACTTCTCGCCCGCGGCGATCCGGATCTGGGCCTTGATCAGGTTGATGCCGTAGACCATCTCCGTGATGGGGTGCTCGACCTGGACCCGGGCATTGGCCTCCATGAAGTAGAACTTGTGGCTCTCGTCGACCAGGAACTCGAACGTGCCCAGGCTCTGGTAGCCCACCTCGGAGGCCGCGTCCTCGACCTCCTTGATCATCCGCCGCCGCGTCTTCCAGTCGATGAACGGCGACGGCGTCTCCTCGATGACCTTCTGGTAGCGCCGCTGGACCGAGCACTCGCGCTCGCCGAACGCCGTGACTTTGCCCAGCCGGTCGCCGATGACCTGGATCTCGATGTGCCGGGCCCCGCTGACGTACTTCTCGATGTAGAGCGAGGGATCGCCGAACGCGGCCTTGGCCTCGCCCTGGGCGATCGGGAACTGGTCCTCGAGCTGGGAGGCGGACCGGCAGATGCGCATGCCCTTGCCGCCGCCGCCGGCCGCGGCCTTGATGATGACCGGGTAGCCGATCTTCGAAGCGATCTTCTTGGCCACGCCGAGGTCCTCGATGACCGTGTCGCTGCCCGGCAGGACCGGCAGCCCGGCCTTCTTCATGGTCTGGCGGGCCTTGTTCTTGTCGCCCATGAGCCGGATGATGTCCGGCGGCGGTCCGATGAAGGTCAGGCCGTGGGTCTTGCAGATCTCGGCGAACTTGGCGTTCTCGGCCAGGAAGCCGTAGCCGGGGTGGACGGCGTCCGCCCCGCTGATCTCGACCGCGCTGAGGATGTTGGCGACGTTGAGGTAGCTCTCGGACGCCTTGGCCGGGCCGATGCAGATCCTCTCGTCGGCGAGGAGGGTGTGGAGCGACTGGCGGTCGGCCTCCGAGTAGACGGCCACGCTCTTGATGCCGAGCTCGCGGCAGGAGCGGATGATGCGGAGGGCGATCTCCCCGCGGTTGGCGATCAGGATCTTCTGGATCATCGGCCTCAGCTCGCGGGCAGGATGGCGAAGAGCTTCTGCCCGAACTCGACGGGCCTGGCGTTGTCGACGTAGATCTCGACGATCGTCCCGTCGACGTCGGCCTCGATCTCGTTCATCAGCTTCATGGCCTCGATGATGCAGAGGGTCTGGCCCTTCTTGACGGTGTCCCCGATGTCGACGAAGGGGGCCGAGGTCGGGTCGGGCGCCCGGTAGAAGGTGCCGACCATCGGCGAAAAGATGAGGCGGTAGCCCTTGGCCGCCTCGGCGGCCTGGACCTGGGCCTCGGTCGCGGCCGGCGGATTGCCGTTCGCCGCTAGCGTCGGGACGGCGGCGGCCTGGACGACGACGGGGGCCGGCGGGGCGGGGGCGTTCCGGCCGATCTTGACCTTGAGGCCCTCGATCTCGAGCTCGAAGACCGCCAGGTTCTTCTCCTCGAGGAGGGCGACGAGCTTGCGGATCTCGTCGTAGTCGATCTTGCCGCCGAGAGGGGTTTCCAGCGGTCCGACGCCGTTCGTCTTTTTTTCGCTCATGCCCTTTTCCACCTCGTTTCGGGTGCCCCCTACGTTAACGGCAAGATTTGGCTTTGTCAAGCCGGACACCGGGAGCGCCCCCGGCCCCCGGCCCTTTTGCCCATATGAACCCCCGTTTGGCACGTTCTATGGGGGATGAGGATGCGGTGACGCAACGGCGTGGGGGCCCCCCACCCGACCGGAGCCGCAGTGCCTTGGTGGCTTCCTTGCGGCGAGGACGGATGGGGGTGACGCCGAGGGAGGAACCGCGATCCGAGTCCCACATTTGACGGCCCCGGAGGGTTCACTTATGATGGCCCGAGGGAAGCGACGCGATGTTCGAACAGCTCTCCGGGCGCCTCGAGAAGATGGTCAAGTTCCTCCGGGGCGAGGTCGCGGTCACCGAGAAGAACATGGCCGAGGCCCTGAAGATGATGCGCCTGGCCCTCCTCGAGGCCGACGTCAACTACAAGGTGGTCAAGGACTTCGAGGCCCGGATCCGGGAGAAGGCCCTGGGCGAGGAGGTCCTCCGGCGTCTGAACCCGGCCCAGCAGGTCATCAAGATCGTCCACGACGAGCTCACCGCGATCCTCGGCGGCGCGGCCAAGCCCCTGCAGTTCTCGAGCCGTCCGCCCTCGATCCTCATGCTGGTCGGGCTCCAGGGGAGCGGCAAGACGACGACCTGCGGCAAGCTGGCCCGCTGGGTGGCCGGCGCCGGCAAGTCCCCGCTCCTCGTGTCTTTCGACCTGAAACGGCCGGCCGCCCAGGATCAGCTCCGGACGATCGCCGCCTCGCTGAAGGTCCCGTTCTACGAGATGACAGCGGCCCGCATGGCCGCCCCCCTGGAGGCCCTGAAGGAGCTCCTGGCCTTCACGGGGAACCGGGGCTACGACCCCCTCATCGTCGACACCGCCGGCCGCCTCCACACCCAGCAGAACCTCATGACCGAACTCGAAAAAATCCGCCGCGTCATCCAGAAGCTCCGCCCAGACGCAC
>CAYOYQ010000015.1:0-25333 GCA_964408215.1 uncultured Eubacteriales bacterium | reverse complement strand
CCGTCATGACCAGGTCGAGGTCCTCGGTCGCGCACATCCGCTCGAAGTCCCGCGGGCCGTTGGAGTACCCGGCCGGCTTCGGCTGGCCGGCCGCGACGACCCACTTCTGGGACCGCTCGACGTGGGCCGGGCGGATGTCGCAGATGGCCTTGATCTCGACGCCTTCGATATTGAGGTAGTTCTGGACGTGGGCCGAGCCCATGCCGCCGACCCCCACGAAGCCGACCCTGACGGTCTTCAGGGCCGGGGTCCGGAACTGGCTCCTCGCCTCGCCCGGGAGGGGCGGCTTGGCCTCGAGGCCGAGCCCGGCCACGGCCGCGCCCAATCCGGCGGCGGCTCCAAGCTTGAGAAAATCCCTACGGCTCCGGGTTTGGCTGTCGTCGCTCATGGGACCTCCTGGATCACGATGGGAATTCTAAAAAACACGGAGGGAGAGGCCGCCGAGGAACTGGAACCCGCCGAGATCGACGTCGCTCGACAGGACCGACCCGGCTCCCGTTTGGATGCTCTCGTAGACGAACGACCCGACGACGGACAACCGGCCGACGAGCCGGGCCGAGGCCGAGATCACAAAACGCGGGGAGACCTTGCGGCCATGGAAGTCGTTTTCGCCCGTCGTCCAGAGCTCTCGGTACGAATGGACCCCGATCCCCGCGCCCACCCGGACGTGGATGGCCTTGAGATCCAGCTGATAGAAGGCGACGACGGGGATGGTCGTCCGGCGGAAATCGACCGGGTACTCCGCTTCCCCGCCGCCCACGGCCAGGGCGCGGCCGCTGTCCTTGATGACGCAGAGGCCCGCCGCCAGACCGAACGACCCCTTGGCCTTGGCCCAGATCTCGAACGTGAGGGGCAGGCTCGAGCCGTAGATGTCGCGGTAGACCGATTCGTTGCCGAAGAAGCCGCCGGCGGCGAGCGTCAGGCCGGCCTCCTGGGCCGGCGCGGCGGCGGCCAGGCCCAGGCCGAAAGCCAATGCCAAAACGATGGCCCGGGCTCTCATCGAAGGCCTCCGAGGCGCAGGAAGAACGGGAGGCTCGGCGGGGCCGCCGCGAGGGGGTTCCCTCCGACGATGATCTCGACGGAGCGGTTGCTCTCGAGCCCCGTCGGGCCGACGGCCGTGACGACGTAATAATAGGTCTTGTCGGCGCTGATCGACGGGTCCGAGAACGACGTCCCGGCGACCGGCGTCGCGTTGATCTTGACGTAGTCGAGATGGCTCATTTCGGACCGGTAGACGTTGAAGCTCGCGGCGTCGGACTGGGTCGCCCAGCCGAGCTCGAGGATCTTGAGGTGGCTGAACAGCGACGTGTAGACGGCCGTCTCGGCCGCCACGCCGACCGGGGCCCGAGGATAGCCGCTCCGGACCGGCTGGGCCAGCTCGGCGAGCAGGCCGAGCGAGGCCTTGGCGACGCTGGCGAAAAACGTGAGGTTGAGCTTGTCGAGAGTGTCGGACGTCGAGTGATAATAAGGGCTGAAATCGTTCTCGATGGCCAGCAGGGCCGCCGTCCCCGTGTCCCAGAAGGAGGCGTGATCGGAATAGACCATCGACGGGTCGACGTCCTTGACGGCCGCGGGCCCGCCGTAGCTGGCCGCCGCCTCGACCAGGCGGTCCCCGAGCCAAGCTGAGAAGCCGTTAACATAGACGTCCATCGCGCCGGGCAGGACCGAAGCGTTGGCGATCATATCGAGATTGATGACGCCGACGATCCGGTCCCCGGCCGCCCGGGCGGCGTTGGCGTGGGCCTCGCTCCCGAGAAGGCCCTGCTCCTCGCCGGAAAAGGCCGCGAAGCGCACCGTGAAGTCGAGGGGTACGGAGGCGAGGATCTTGGCCGCCTCGACGACGGTCGCGGTGCCGCTGCCGTTGTCGTCGGCCCCCGGCGCCAGCGTCGGGTAGGAGCCCGAGGTCGAGTCGTAGTGGGCGCAGATGACCAGGATGGATTCCGGGAATGTCGACCCCGTCTTCTCGGCGATGACGTTCCGGGAGCCCGGGAGCGGGCCGAATGTCTCGAAGCGCACGTTCTCCAGGCCGAGGGCCGTGAACGCGCCGAAGAGGTAGTCGCCCGCGGCGGCGCACCCCGTGGTGCTCGTGTGGCGGGTCTGGAAGTCCTGGAGGTCCTGTACGGTCGAGCTCAGGCTGGACGGGCTGACCTGAGAGACAAGGGCGCTGACGATCGGGTCCTGGACCGCGGCGGTCGGCGCGGCCCGGAGCGGGACGGCGGGCGTCCCGTCCCGGAGCCTGATCGACCGGCGCGGCAGGGCCTTGCGGGCGAGGTCGAGCGGAACGGCTTCGGCGGCGCTCCCCTCTTCCGTCCAGAAGGCGGCCGCGCCAGGCTCGACCATGACCGCCCGGCCCAGGCCGCGAAGTCTCTCCAGGGTCGACGACGCGCCGGCTCTGACGAGGACGATGTCGCGCCCTCCGGCCGCCGGATCGAGGACGGTGAAGCGGAGCTTGGCTCGGCGCAGGGCGGCCAGGTCGGCCCCCCGGGCCAAGGCCAGATAGCAGCTCCCGAGCTCCTGGCGGACGTCCACACGGAGCGTCGCGAGCTGCGGCTCGACCGGGCCGGGCACCTTGGGGATCTTGATCAGGGCGACCGGCCCTCGCAGGGGCAGGGCCAGGATCGCCGCGCCGAAAAGGACCATCAGGGCAGGACCCTTGACGCGTTTCATAGTACGGTATTTAATCAGATATCGGGCCGGCCGGTCAACTCGGCCGGCGATGCGCTCGCGGCCGGGAGGGACGATGAAAAAAGAAACCGCCGGTCCCCCGAGGGGGCCGATGCTCAAGGCCATCGCCGAGGCGCGAAAGAACCTGGCCCGGGCCGACGGCGGCCCGTTCGGGGCGGCCATCGTCAAGGACGGACGGGTCGTCGCCGTGGCCCGGAACACGGTCCTGAGAGACGACGCGACCGCGCACGCCGAGACGAACGCCATCCGCAAAGCCTCGAAGAAGCTCCGGACCTTCGATCTCAGCGGCTGCGAGATCTATTCGACGACCGAACCCTGCCCGATGTGCTTCGGGGCCATCCACTGGGCCCGGATCGGGACGGTCATCTTCGGCACCGGCATCGCCGACGCCGCCCGGGCCGGCTTCCACGAGCTCCGCATCTCCAACGCGCGGATGAAGGCCCTCGGCCGGAGCCGGACCCGTCTCGTGCCGCGCTTCATGCGGGCCGAGTGCCTCGCTCTCTTCGAAGCCTGGCTGGCCAAGCCCGACCGCTCCCATTATTAGTTTGGATCCTTTTCCCATTTCCGGGGCCTCCTCTCGCGGCGGCGAGCGAATTTGCCTCGAAAGACCTTGACACGAAGATCACCCGGGTCTATGATGCATCGGTCATGGACAGCTTGACCGGCCTTTGCCTCACCGCGGTCGTGCTGTCCTCCCGGCTCTGGAACTGGTGGGCGGTGCCAACCGCCCGATAAGTCCGTTCCCCCCGTCCCTTCCTTTTTTGGGGACAGGTTCGCCCGTCCCCTGAGATAAGGACCCCCGAAAGAACGACGGGAATGACGTCGTGAAAGGACTGAGACCATCATGCGCTTCGCATCGCGAAAAGCCGACTTCCTCCCCCGGGCCTTCTACAACATCAAGGCCGACCTGCCGGCGCCGCCCAAGCCGCCGCTCCATCCCGGCACCCAGGAGCCGCTCAAGCCCGAGGACCTCGAGCCCATCTTCCCGAAGAGCTTCATCCGCCAGGAGGGCGCGACGGACCGCTACGTGCCCATCCCCGGGCCCGTTCTCGAAGCTTACGAGGTCTTCCGGCCGACGCCGCTCATCGAGGCGACCGCGCTCGAGAGGCATCTCGGGACGCCGGCTCGCATCTTCTATAAATACGAGGGCGTCGGGCCGGTCGGGAGCCACAAGACCAACACGGCCCTCATGCAGGCCTATCTCGCGGCCCAGGACGGGATCAAGACCCTGGCCACCGAGACCGGGGCGGGCCAATGGGGCTCGGCCCTCGCCTACGCCGGCTCCCGCTTCGGGATCGAGACCCGCGTCTTCATGGTCCGTTCGAGCTTTCGGCAGAAGCCGGGCCGGCGGGTCATCATGGAGATGTTCGGCGGCACGGTCCTCGAGAGCCCCAGCCCGACGACCGAGGCCGGGCGACGGTTCCATGATCAGGACCCGGACCATCCCGGCAGCCTCGGCATCGCCATCTCCGAGGCGGTCGAGGTGACCGTCAAGAACCCGGGCGTGAAATACGCCCTGGGCTCGGTCCTCGACAGCGTCCTCATGCACCAGACGGTCATCGGCCTCGAGGCCGAAAAGCAGATGGAGGAGCTGGGCGTCGTCCCCGATACCGTCATCGGCTGCGTCGGCGGCGGCTCGAACTTCGCCGGGCTGGCCTTCCCGTTCATCCGCCACGACCTCGTCGGGCGACGCAAGACGCGCTTCATCGCCGTCGAGCCGGACGCCTGCCCCTCCCTGACCCGCGGCGCTCTGCGCTACGATTTCGGCGACTCGGTCGGCCTGACCCCGCTCCTTTATATGTACACCCTCGGCATGGACTTCGTGCCGCCCCCTCTCCACGCCGGCGGGCTCCGGTATCACGGCATGGCCCCGCTCGTCAGCCACCTCACGGCCCTTGGCGTCGTCGAGCCCCGGGCGATCGACCAGGCGACCGTCTTCGACGCCGCGGTGCTCTTCATGCGCACCGAAGGCATCCTCCCGGCGCCGGAATCGTCGCACGCCATCGCCGTGGCGATCGCGGAGGCCCTCAAGGCCAAGGAAGACGGGCGGACACCGGCGATCCTCTTCAATCTCTCCGGCCACGGCTTCCTCGATATCAGCGCCTACAACGGCCATGGCCCGCGGCGGGACTGACCGGAAGGCCGAGATGGGCCCAAAGCCGAGAAGTCCCGGAGGAGCCGGGGGAACCTTGGGGCCGCCGTTTTCGTATTAGCAAATGATCGCGATTTCCCGATCCGGAGGTCCAGCCATGTCATTGACCCGTCTCAAGATAGCTGTTGTCATCCTGACTCTGGCCGTGTTCGTCGCGGCCTGCGGCGACCCTGGCCCCCGCCTGACGGACACCCAGACGGTGGCCCTCGGCGGCGCGGACCGGGCCGAGGTCGTGCTCAACATGGGCGCCGGCGAGCTCGAGCTTCGCGGCGCCGACCAGGAGCCTTTTCTCGAGGCCTCGTTCGAGTTCAACCGCGAGCGCAACCGGCCCGAGGTCGATTACCGTCTCGTCGGCGGCAAGGGCCGCCTCGAGGTCCGCCATGCCCGGCACCGGGGCGTCAACTTCGGCCCGACGCGCAACCGCTGGGACCTCGTCCTCAGCCGGGCCGTGCCCGTGGAGTTCGACATCAACCTGGGCGCCGGGAAGAGCGATCTCGACCTCCGCGGCTTCAGGGTCGAGCGTCTGGAGATCGACATGGGCGTCGGCGAAATGAGCCTCGACCTGCGCGGCCCCCACGCCCGCAGCTTCGACGTCAAGATCGACGGCGGTGTCGGCAGCGCGCGGCTCGAGCTTCCGTCCGAGGTCGGCGTCCGGGTCAAGGTGGACGGCGGGCTCGGCTCGGTCGACGCCCGCGGCCTGACCAAGGTCTCCGGCGCCTACGTCAACGAGGCCTACGGCCAGAGCCCGGTCACGATCGAGGTGGCGGTCGACGCCGGCATCGGCAGCCTCGACCTCCGCTGCGGACCCTCCGACCTACGGTAGCGAACCGAAGGTGAGCGGACGGCAGGAGTCTGCCGGAGATACACGGAGGCGGATTTCTGCGAAATATCGTTGAAAAGCGGCCCTTCCCTAGATCTCCTCTAATCGCGCGGTGAAGTGCCGCAGGAAGGGCGACTCATGGACGATGCGCAGGCCGCGCACCTTGTCCCGGTTCTTGTGCAGGTCGATGAGGGCCTCCGCGACATAGCGGAGATGTGAGGCCGTGTAGACCCGGCGCGGGAGGGCCAACCGGACGAGCTCGAGCGCCGGAAAGACCTCTTCCTTCCCCTTGCCCGTCTTCTGACCGAACATGACCCCGCCGATCTCGACGGCCCTGATCCCGTACTCGCGGTAAAGGGCGACGGTCAGGGCCCAGCCGGGATACTGGGCCCGCCGGAGATGGGGCAGGAACCGGTCGGCCAGGATATAGACGGCGTGGCCGCCGAAGGGCCGGAAGACCGGCACGCCGGCCGCGTGGAGAAGCCCCCCGAGATACGCGACCTGGGCGGTCCGGTGCTCGAGGTAGCCCTCGTCAAGGGCCTCGCGGAGCCCCCGGGCCATGGCCTCGAGGTCGCGGCCGGCGAGGCCGCCGTAGGTCGGGAACCCCTCGCCGATGATCAGGGCGTTCTTGATCTTCTCGGCCAGCGCGTCGTCGTCGAGGGTGACGAAGCCGCCGATGTTGACCAGGGCGTCCTTCTTGCCGCTCATGGTCGCCCCGTCGGCGTAGGAGAACATCTCCTGGGCGATCTCGAGGACGCTCTTCTTGGCATAGCCCTTTTCGCGCTTCTTGATGAACCAGGCGTTCTCGGCGAAACGGCAGGCGTCAAGGAAGAGCGGGATGCCGTAATGGGCGCAGAGCTCGCTCGTCTCCTTGATGTTCCTGAGCGAGACGGGCTGGCCGCCGCCGCTGTTGTTCGTCACCGTCAGCATGATCAGGGGGACCCTCTCCGTCCCGCGCTTGTCGATGAACTTCTTCAGCTTGGCGACGTCGATATCGCCCTTGAAGGGCAGGTCGGCGTCGGCGTCGTAGGCCGCCGCGGCGGCCAGGTCCTCGGCCCGGGCTTCGAGCACCTCGATGTTGGCCCGGGTCGTGTCGAAGTGGATGTTGCTCGGGACGCTGTCCCCCTTCTTGAGGATCGAGCCGAAAAGCACCCGCTCCGCCGCCCGGCCCTGGTGGGTCGGGATGACGTGGCTGAAGCCGAAGATCGACCGGACGGCCTCCTCGAGATGATAGAAGTTGCGGGCCCCGGCGTAGGACTCGTCCCCGGTCATGATCCCCGCCCACTGGTCGTCGCTCATCGCCGAGGTGCCGGAATCGGTCAGGAGGTCGATCATGACCTTTTCGGCCGGGATGCCGAAGGGATTGAGCCCCGCCTGTTTGAGAAGCGCTTCCCGCTCCCGGCGCGACGTCGTCCGCAGCGGCTCGACCGTCTTGATGCGAAAAGGCTCCATGGGCGCCTTGATGTCGGCCATTCGGTTTTCCTCCCTAGCCCGGCCCGCGGGGCCGGACGGACATGTCTTAGAACGTGGCCATTCTGCGGAACTGCCGGAACCGGGCCTCGACGAGGGCGGGCTCGAGGGCGATGAACCGGCCGATCCCGAAATCCTCGATGACGAACGAGGCCAGGACGCTGCCGTAGACGGCCGCCCGACGCACCTCTCGAGGGCTCAGGCCGGCCGCCCGATCGAGATACCCGAGGAACCCCCCGGCGAAGCTGTCGCCGGCCCCGGTCGGGTCGATGACATGCTCGCAAGGGTGGGCCAGGACGCCGAAAACGAAATCCCGGCCGAAGACGAGGGCCCCGTGCTCGCCTTTCTTCAAAACGACGAGCCCCGGCCCGAGCCGGACGAGAGCCCGGCCGGCGGCGACGAGGTTGGCCTCGCCCGTGATGAGCCGGGCCTCCTCGTCGTTGGCGAAGTAGATATCGACCCGCTTGAGCTCCCGGAGCAGGGCTTCTCGCTGGGTTTCGATCCAGAGGCGGATCGTGTCCATGGCCACCAGGGCCGGCTTGCGGAACTGCTCCAGGATGAAGCCGTGGTGGGCCGGGTTCAGGTTGGCCAGGTAGACGATCGACGAGCCCCGATAGCGGGGCGGGACGGCCGGCCGGAAATCGGCGAAGACGTTGAGCTCGGTCCGGAGCGTCGTCCGCTTGTTCGGGTCCTTGGCATAGCGGCCTTCCCAATGGAAGGTCTTGCCGGCCTTGATCCTGAGGCCCTCGAGGTCCACGCCGCGGGCCCGGAGCAAGTCCAGGGTCTTGCGGGGGAAATCCCGGCCGACGACGCCGACGAGGCGCGGCCGGGTGAAATAGCTGGCCGCGAGCGAGCAGTACGTGCCCGAGCCGCCGACGATCTTCTCCCGGTCGCCCCACGGCGTCCGGATCGTGTCGAAGGCGACGGAACCGACGATGACGAGGCTCATGGCGCTTGTCCGGCTTCCTCAGCTCAGGTATTTCGAGACGAGGAGCCCGAGCTTCTTTCGTGTCGCGGCCGGGACTCTCCGAGGGTCGGTCACGATGGTGTTCTTGAGAGCCGAGCGGCAGTCGCAGCCGCGGCCCGCTTCCGGGCCGAGCGCCTCGAGGGCCTTGCGGATGACCGCCTTGGCGTTGCCGATGTTGAAGCTCAGGTTCTGGAGGACGAGCTCGACCGTGACCGGCTCTTCCGTCTCGTGCCACACGTCGTAATCCGTGGCCAGGCTCAGCGTGGCGTAGCAGATCTCCGCCTCGCGGCAGAGCTTGGCTTCCGTCGCGGCGGTCATCCCGATGACGTCCCCGCCCCAGGCCCTGTAGGCCCGCGATTCGGCCTTCGTGGAGAAGGCCGGGCCGTCAATGCAGATGTACGTCCCGCCGCGGCGGACCCTCAGCCCCAGCCCGGCGGCGGCATCGTAAAGGACCCCGGCAAGCTCGGGGCAGACCGGCTGCCCCAGGCTGACGTGGGCGACGATCCCGCCGCCGAAGAACGTCATCGGGCGGCGGGTCCGGTCGAAGAACTGGTCGGCGAGGACGATATCGCGGGGCCGGATCTCCTCGCGGAGCGAGCCGACGGAATTGACCGAAATGAGGCGCTCCACGCCGAGCTTCTTGAACCCGAAGATGTTGGCCCGGTAGTTGACCTCGGCCGGGAGGAGACGATGTCCTTGCCCGTGGCGGGCCAGGAAGGCCACCCGGCGGCCTTCGAGGCGGCCGACGGCATAGGCGCAGGAAGGTTCGCCGAAGGGCGTCCGGATCCGAACGTCGCGCCGGTCCTTGAACCCCTCGATATCGTAGAGCCCCGTCCCGCCCAGGATGCCGATCGACGCGTGCGGTCTTTCCGTTCTTTTCTTAGCGGGCAACGGTCCCTCCTCGCCTCCATATACCCTTTTCCCCGAGCCCGAGTCAAGGGGTCCGGCCGGCCCGCGTCTTTGCATTTTTCAGGGGAAAACGATATCCTAGGATGACCATGCGATACGTTTATTTCGACGCCTCGTCGGGGGCGAGCGGCGACATGATCCTCGGCGCCCTCCTTGACCTTGGCGTCGACGCGGCGCGCTTTAAAGAGAAGATGGCCGGCCTCCGTCTGCCCGTGGCGATCGCCGTCCGGCGGGTCCGCCGGGGCGGTTTGGCCGCCCTCAAGGTCGACGTCGAGGTCCAGGGCCACGAACATATCGAACGCACATTCGCCGACGTCGAGAAGCTCATCCTCAGGAGCCGGTTCGCCCCGGCCGTCAAGGACCGGGCCAGGGCCGTCTTCAAGAGGCTCTTCGAGGCCGAGGCCAGGGTCCACGGCCGCAGGTTCAAGGAGGTCCATCTTCACGAGGCCGGGGCCGACGACGCCCTCGTCGACATCGTGGGCGCCTCGTTCCTCCTCGATGAGCTCGGGATCGCCGATATCGTCACGTCCCCGCTCAACGTCGGCTCGGGCTCCGTCGAGACCTCCCGTGGCCGCCTGCCCGTCCCGCCGCCTGCTGTGGCCGAGCTTCTGAAGAACGTCCCCGTCTACTCGGCGTGGGTCGAGTCGGAGCTGGTCACGCCGACCGGCGCGGCGATCCTCTCGACCCTGACCCGCCGGTTCGCGAAGCTGCCCGAGCTCGTCTACGACAGGATCGGCTGCGGCGCGGGGACGAAGGAGTTCCCCGAGGTCCCGAACGTCCTGCGGGCCTTCGCCGGGGAGGTCCAGGCCCTCGAAGAGCCCAAGAGCGTTTTCGTCGTCGAGGCGACGGTCGACGACGCCTCGCCCCAGCTCCTGGCCCATTTCCTCGAGCGGGCCTTGGCCGAGGGGGCCCTCGACGCCACCCTCTCCCCCGTCGTCATGAAAAAGAACCGGCTCGGGACGAAGCTCACGCTGCTCGTCCCCGGCGACCGCCGCGAGGCCCTGACCGAGGCCGTCTTCCGCGAGACGACGTCGATCGGCGTCCGCTTTTACCCCGTCGGCCGGCGCGTTCTCGAGCGCGAGATGCGGACCGTCCGGGTCGGCGGCGAGAGGATCGCGCTCAAGGTCGCGCGCCTGGCCGGAAAGGCCGTCAACGTCCAGCCGGAATACGAGGACCTCGTCCGGGCGGCCCGCCGGACCGGGCAACCCCTCAAGGAGATCGCCCACCGGGCCGTCGGCGCGTTCACGCGGACGCGCTAGCGGCGGCCGGACGGAGGACCGTCATGGATATCAAGCAGATCGAGAAAGGCGTCACGCTGGTGCTCGAGGGCATCGGCGAGGACCCCCTCCGCCCGGGCATCCGGGCGACGCCGAAGCGGGTGGCCCGGATGCTGGCCGAGATCCTCGGCGGCTCCGAGCAAGAGGCCGTCCGGAACCTCCGGGTGATCGAGGACGAGAAGCACGACGAAATGGTCCTCATCAAGAACATCCCGCTCTACTCGATGTGCGAGCACCATCTCCTCCCCTTCGCGGGAGTGGCCCACGTGGCCTATATTCCGAAATCCGGGCGCATCGTCGGCCTGAGCAAGATCGCCCGGGTGGTGGAGGCCCTGTCCCGGCGGCTCCAGGTGCAGGAGCGGTTGACGAAACAGATCGCCGACCTGCTCGACACGCACCTGAAGCCCCTGGGCGTCATGGTCGTGATCGAGGCCGAGCACATGTGCATGTCCATGCGCGGGGCGAAAAAGCCCAAATCGATCACGGTGACCTCGGCCGTCCGCGGCTCGTTCCGGAAGAACGCGGCGACGCGGGCCGAGGCCATGATGCTCATCCGAGGAGGACCGACAATTGGCAAAGACATCTAAGCGGACGTTCTACGTCACGACGCCGATCTACTATGTCAACGACGTGCCCCACATCGGGCACGCCTATACGACCATCATCGCCGACGCCCTGGCCCGCTTCCACAAGCTGGCCGGCCAGGACGTCTTCTTCCTGACCGGGACCGACGAGCACGGCCAGAAGATCGAGAGGGCCGCGGCCGAGAAGGGCCTGACCCCCAAGGCCCTGGCCGATTCGGTCGTCGGCCGGGCCCAGGACCTCTGGAAGGCCCTCGACATCTCCAACGATTTCTTCGTCCGGACGACCATGGACTTCCACGAGAAGGGCGTCCAGAAGCTCTTCCGGATCCTGCTCGATAAAGGGGACATCTACAAGGGCACTTATAAGGGCTGGTACTGCGTTTCCGACGAGAATTTCCTGCCGGACGACGTCGCGCTCGACGCCGACGGCTGCAAGACCTGTCCCGACTGCGGCAAGCGAGCCTCGGTCGTCGCCGAAGAGACCTATTTCTTCCGCCTCTCCGCCTACCAGGACCGTCTCCTCGAGCTCTACGAGACGCGCCCCGAGTTCGTCCGGCCGCAGAGCCGCCTGAACGAGGTCGCGAGCTTCGTCCGCGGCGGGCTCAAGGACCTGAGCATCACCCGGACGACCGTCAAGTGGGGCATCCCGGTCCCGGGCGACCCGAAGCACACGATCTACGTCTGGTTCGACGCCCTCCACAACTACGTCACGGCCATCGGCTACGACTGGAACAAAGAGCGCTTCGAGAAGTTCTGGCCGGCCGATGTCCAGCTCGTCGGCAAGGACATCCTGCGGTTCCATGCCGTCTATTGGCCGGCCTTCCTCATGGCCGCGGGCCTGCCGCTGCCGCGGACGGTCTTCGGGCACGGCTGGTGGCTCAAGGACGACACCAAGATGTCGAAGTCGAAGGGCAACGTCCTCGACCCGCACGTCCTGCTGAAGGTCTTCGGCCCCGACCCGCTCCGCTATTTCCTGCTCCGGGAGATCCCCATCGGCCAGGACGGGAACTTCTCGCATGAGGGCTTCCTCCACCGGGTCAACTCGGACTTGGCCAACGACCTCGGCAACCTCGTCCAGCGGACGCTGACCATGATCGTCAACTACTTCGGCGGCGAGATCGTCGACGCCGAGGCCGAACGGCCCGAGGACGCCAAGGTCCGGACCGACTTCGAGGCCCTCAAGGGCCGCGTCTTCGACCACTACGAAGCCTGCGCGCCGAACCGGGCCCTCGAGGAGATCTGGGCCTTCATCGGCGACGTCAACAAGTACCTGGCGGTGAACGAGCCTTGGATCATGGCCAAGGACCCGGCCCTCAGGCGGCGCCTGGCCCGGGTGCTCGTCCAGGCCGCGGCGGCCATCCGCGGGGCGAGCTATCTCGCTTTCCCGGTCATGCCGCGCTCGGTCGAGAGGATCTGGGGCTTCCTCGGCGAGGCGAAGACGCCGGCCGAGGTCCTCTACGACGATCTCGATTTCGGCGGCTTCGGGCCCGGGCGGAAGGTCCGGCCGCCGGAAGCGCTCTTCCCGCGGGTCGCGCTGAAGGACTTCCTGGGCGATGAGGCCGCGGCGCCGACAACGAAGGGAGTGACGACGATGGACCAGATCACTTACGACGATTTCCGGAAGATGGACCTCCGGGTGGCCCAGATCATCGAGGCCGAGCGCGTCCCCGGGGCGACCAAGATCCTCAAGCTCAAGATCGACCTTGGGACCGAGCAGCGCCAGATGGTGGCCGGTGTCGCCGAGACTTACGCCCCCGAGGACCTCGTCGGCAAAAAGCTCATCGTCATCGTCAACCTCAAGCCGGCGGTCATCCGGGGCATCGAGTCCCAGGCCATGCTGCTCGCGGCCATCACGCCGGACAACAAGGCGGTCATCCCCTTCTTCGACCGGGACATCGCGGCCGGCGCCGTCGTCAAGTAAAAGAGAGGGGGGACATGTCCCTCCGGTAAGTGTCCCCGGTTTTCGGCATCAACGCCCCAGGACGGCGTCGATCCGGGCGACCGCGATCCGCCCCTCTCTCAGGACGCGCGGCCGGTCGCCCGCAAGGTCGACGACCGTCGAGGCGAGGCCGCCCGGCGCGGGGCCGCGGTCGACCAGGAGGTCGATCTTCCCCCGGAAGAGCGTCTCCACCTCGCGGGGGTCGAAGAGCTCCCTCTCGCCCGAGATGTTGGCGCTCGTGGCCGTGAGCGGCTCGCCGAGCTCCCGGACGAGATCGCGGAGCCAGGCCAGGGGCGGGACGCGGACGGCGATCGTCCGCCCCGGACCGGCCAGGAACCCGGGCACGGCCGGCGAGGCCGGCAGGACCAGGGTCAGCGGGCCGGGCCAGAACTCCCCCGCCAGGGCCACGAAGCCGGGCGGCAAGGGTCCGCAGACCTCTCTGACCATGTCCAGGTCCGAGGCGATGACCGAAAGGGCCTTGCCGGCCTCCCTGTTCTTGAGCTTGAAGACCCGCTCCACGGCCTTTTTCAGAAAGGCGGCCGCCCCAAGGGCATAGAAGGTCTCGGTCGGGTAGGCCGCGACCGCGCCCCCCCGGAGGGCCGCGGCGACCGTCCGGACCTCTTCGGCGTTGGCCGAGACGGGCCGCAACGGAACGACGCGGGTCTGGATCAAGGTCCCTCTCCGCCGCGGATGGTATCCGGCCAGTGTCCAAAAGTCAAACATCCCCGGCCCGCCGTGAGGACACCTGACCTGTTTGGAGAACAGGCCCTCTCCCCGGTCCCCCCTGGAGACAAGGACCGCTCCCCTGGCACGTTATTTGCTATAATGATGGTCATATAGGAGGCTGAGATGAAAAAATTGATCGTCATCGCCGCGGGGCTCGCCCTTCTCGTTCCGTCGGCGGCCGTCGCCGACCAGTTCTCCCTGAGGCTCGGCTACTTCATGCCGAAGGCCATCAACAACACCTACCTCGCCCAGCACGTGGACACCAGTCTCTGGGGCATCGAGTACGACCAGATGACCTACGCCCTCAAGGACTTCAGAGGCGGCATGTTCGGGATCAGCTACGAGCGCTTCCTCAGCCCGAACCTGAGCCTGGTCCTCTCCGCCGACGCCTATCGGCGGCAGATGTACGGGGATTATTACGACTGGGAGCAGGCGGAATTCGCCGACGGCTGGTACGCCTTCGCCGTCGGTGACGAGCCGTCCGACGTCGCGGACATCTATTACATCTCCCACAACTTCAAGGTCTCCAGCACTCCCGTCTGCGCCTCGGTCAAGTTCACCCCGCTCGGCCGCAAGGCCAAGCTCATCCCCTTCGTCGGCGGCGGCGTCGGGGCCTATTTCTGGAATACCCACATCTTCGGCGATATGGTCGACTTCAGCGCCGTCGACGAGTTCGGCGACCCCATTTATTATTACCCCGATCCCGTGTACGGCGACATCCCCGTCTATCCGGTCATCCAGGCCAACGGCCGCGAGCGCGGCATCGCCATCGGCTATCACGCCTTCGCCGGACTTCAGTTCCCCATCGGCTACCGGGCGACGATCGACGCCGAGGCCCGCTATCACTGGGCCAAGGGGAAGTTCAACGACGGCTATTTCCTCGATTTCGAGCCGTTCGAGCTCGGCGGCCTGGTCGTCTCGGTCGGGTTCAGCTACTGGTTCTGAGGCCCGGGCGCCTTCTCGAGCCGGACGTTCTGCGTCTTGTCGAAGCGGATGTGGAGGCGCCCCCAGACCGAGGCGATCTCGATCCGGCCGGTGAAGCGGCAGGCGAACTCCTCCTTGGCGAAGGCCTCCCGGACCTCCTCCCCGGCCTCGAAGAAATCCAGCAGGAAGGGCAGGGAGAAGATCTTCTCCCCCGTCCGGGGCAGGCTCTTGTCGCCCGGGATGGGGCCGGCCAGGACCTGGTGGCCGGCGAAGTAGAGCTCGAACTCGACGACGTCGACGATGAGCTCGTAGCCGTTGAAGTTCTTGAAGCGGGGGCGAAAGACGACGTCGGCCCCGCCGACCGTCAGGTCGTTGACCTTGAGCGGCAGGATGTCGACCTCGGGGTCCTGAAAGATGGGGAACTCGCCGCTGAAGGCGAAGGGGACCTTCTGCTCCTTGCCGCGCTCGTTCCGGAAGACCATCTCCCCGACGACGTCGCAGGGGGCCTGGCCTTCGACCGGGCCGACCGCCGACCGGAGGTTGTCGTAGGAGATCTTGACCGGCAGGGCCACGAGCGTCTCCCGCTCCGGCGGGACGGCCAGGGGCGCTTCGAGCGAGACGGTCATGTTGAGGTACTCGACCTGGCTGATCCGGACCCGATAGCGGTACCGGACGAGCTCCCGGGCTGACGACGACGGGTTGGTGACGCCGATGTGAAAGGCCAGGACGAGTCCCGAGGAGCTGAGGTTCTTGATGACCTTTTCCTTCAGGGCCAGGGACAGGTCGTCCTTGGCCGCGTGGGCTACGGACGCCGCCGCCAGCACGACCGCGAGGGCCAGAAAGAAAGCCGAAGGTCTTCTCATCTGTGCCCTCTCAGGATACCGGAAAGCCCGGCGCGTGACAAGTTCCCGGGAGTTCCTTATAATGGGCCGTCCGGGTCTTTGGCCCGGCAAGGAGGGACCCCGATGACCCACCGTGCTCAGGCCGCCCTGGCCGCAACGTTGCTGGCCGCCGCCCTCGCCGCCTCGTGCGGCTCGCGGCCTTCGCCCTCCGGCCCCGTCGCCGGCCAACCCAAGCACGACCAGGCGATCTACACCCGCGAAACGCCGACGAGCGCCGGCCAGGACTTCCTCGCGGCCGACCTCGCCGGCTTCGAGCGGCCGACCGACATCCTCGAGTTCACCCGGCTCGCCCACCTCCCGCCCGTCGAGCAGGGCCAGACCGGCAACTGCTGGTGCTACGCCACGATCTCCCTCCTCGAATCCGAGCTGCGGCGCCAGGGCCGGGCGGAGGTCAAGCTGGCCGAGCTGTTCCCCGTCTATTGGGAGTACGTCGAGAAGGCCCGCCGCTTCATCCGGGAAAAGGGCAATTCTTTCCTCAGTAACGGCTCCCAGTCGAATTCCGCCCTGGGCCGCATCAGCCAGTACGGCCTCGTCCGCGCTTCGGACTACACCGGCCTGCCCGACGGCCGGACGGCTCACGACGACAGGACGCTCCTCCGGGAGTTCCGCGACTATCTCAACGGCCTGGCCGCCAGGAACGACTGGGACGAGGCCCGGGCCTTGGCCGGCGTCCGGGCCATCCTGGACAAGCACCTCGGCCGGCCGCCCGACCGGATCACCGTCGACGGACGGTCTGTGACCCCCCTCGAATACCTCGCCTCGCTCGGGCTCCAACCCTCCGACTATGTCGCCTTCGTCAGCTTCATGTCTCTCCCCTTCTACACCCGGGGAGAATACAAGGTCCCGGACAACTGGTGGCACGACGCGAGCTATCACAACCTGCCGCTCTACGAATATTCCTTGACCCTGCTCCGGGCCCTGCGCAAGGGCTACTCGGCCGTCCTGGCCGTCGACTTCTCCGAGCCCGGCTATCTCGGCGAGGCCGATGTGGCCATGGTGCCGACCTTCGACATCCCCTCGGCCTACATCGACCAGTCCAGCCGGGAGCTCCGGTTCAAGACCGGCGCGACGACCGACGACCACGGCGTCCACTGCGTCGGCTACCTCGAGAGCGGCAAGGGGAATTGGTACCTGGTCAAGGACTCCTGGCCGAACGCCAATTGGGGCAAGGTCAAGGGCTATTTCTTCTATCAGGACGATTTCATCCGCCTCAAGTGCCTGGCCTTCCTGGTCCACAAGGACGCGGTGAAGGACGTCCTGGCCAAGTTCCCGGCGGGCTCATGACGCCGCCCCGCTTCGATTTCGTCGACCGGCGCCTGTTCGTCCGGCTCTTCGGGGACGACGTCTACGCCGTCGGCGGCTACGTCCGCGACCTCGTCCGCGGCCGTCCCTCCCCTGAGGTCGACCTCCTCGTCGCCGGCCACCCGCTCGACGAGATCGTCCGCAAGCTCGAGCGCCACGGCCGGGTCGACCTCGTCGGCCGGAGCTTCGGCATCATCAAGTTCACCATCAAGGGCCGGACCTACGACGTCGCCCTGCCCCGGACCGATCGGGCCGCCCTGACCGAGGGGGCGCGCGGCCACAAGGACATCGTCGTCGCCGCCGATCCCGCGCTGCCGGTCGAAAAGGACCTCGAGCGCCGCGACTTCCGGATGAACAGCATGGCCCTCCGGCTCAGGGACGGCCGGCTCATCGACCCGTTCGAGGGGCGGAAGGACACCCTGGCCAGGCGCCTCCGGCTGACCAACCCGGCGGCCTTCCCCGACGACCCCCTGCGGGTCCTCCGCGTCGCCCGCTTCGCTTCGGTCCTCGGGTTCAGGGTCGACCCGGCGATCTATCCGGCCGCGCGGAGCGTCGATCTCGAGGGCCTCAGCCTGGAGCGGGTCAACGAGGAGATGTTCAAGCTCCTCCTCGATTCGCCGCGGCCCTCGGTCGGCCTCGAGGAGATGTTCCGTCTCGGCGTCCTCGAGGCCTGGTATCCCGAGCTCCAGGCCCTGGCCCTGGTCATCCAGGACTCGATCTTCCACCCGGAGCGGGACGACTTCGGCCACCACACCGTCTGGGTCCACACCAAGCTCGCCGTCGACCAGGCCGCGGCGCTGGCCGCCCAGGCCGGCCTGGCCGCCCCGAAAAGGCTGGCCCTCCTTCTCGCGGCCCTTTTCCACGACCTCGGCAAGAGCTCGACCACCCGCTGGGAGTACAAGCGGGGCCGGATGGCCGTGACCTCGGCCGGACACGACATCCAGAGCGAACGGGCGGCCCGGCGGGTGCTGGCCCGGTTCCGGGTCCAGACCTGGAACGGTTATAACATCGGACGGATGGTCCCCCTGCTCATCCGGACCCACCACCGCGCCGGCGAGCTCTGGCAGAACCGGGCGGACGTGACCAAGAAGGCCTTCAACCGCCTGGCTGCCGACGTCGACGGCGAGATCGAGCTCCTGGTCCTGCTCGACGCCGCCGACCGGGCCGGGCGGGGGACGCGCCTCGTCCGCTCTCTCGACCGGACGGCCCGGTGGCTCTTCAAGCGCTTCGAGGAGCTCCGGGTCAACCGGGAGACGATCAAGCCCCTGGTCATGGGCCGCGACCTCATCAAGCTCGGCGTCGCGCCCGGGCCGGACATGGGCCGGCTGCTGAAGAAGCTTTACAAGGCCCAGCTCGACGGCCACTTCGAGACCAAGGCCGCGGGGCTCGAGAGGGCCCGCCGTCTCGTCGAAAGGAAACCCCGATGACCGTTCTCGTCGCCGGCGGGGCCGGCTACATCGGCTCCCACACCGTCCAGGAGCTCGTGCGGGAGGGTTTCGACGTCCTCGTCCTCGACAACCTTTCGAGCGGCCGCAAGGAGCTCATCGGCGGCGCGCCTTTCGTCAAGGCCGACCTCCTCGACCGGGAGGCCCTGCGGCGCGTCTTCCGGGGGCGCCGGATCGGGGCGGTCCTCCATTTCGCCTCGCTCATCCAGGTCGGCGAATCGGTGGCCGATCCGCGCAAGTACTACACGCACAACCTGACGACCAGCCTCAACCTTTTTAACGCCATGCTCGAGGCCGGGACCCCGGCCCTCATCTTCTCCTCGACGGCCGCCGTCTACGGCGAGCCGGAGGAGATCCCCATCCCCGAAACCCATCCGGCCCGTCCGGCCAATCCCTACGGCCGGGCCAAGCTCATGGTCGAGGCCATCCTCCGGGACTACGAGCGGGCCCACGGGCTGCGCTCGGTCGTGCTCCGCTACTTCAATGCCGCCGGTGCGGCCGGCGACGGGACGGCCGGCGAATGCCACGACCCGGAGACCCATCTCGTCCCCAACATCCTGCTCAGCGCGCTCGGCCGGAAGCCCCGCCTCCGGGTCTTCGGCGGCGACTTCCCGACGCCCGACGGCACGGCGGTCAGGGATTACATCCACGTCACCGACCTCGCCGCGGCCCATGTCCTGGCGCTGAAATCGCTTCTTGCCGGCGGCGCCGGCGACGTCATCAATCTCGGCACCGAGGAGGGCCGTTCGGTCCTCGAGGTCATCCGGACGGCCGAGCGGGTGACCGGTCGCCCGATCCCCTACGACCTCGCGCCCCGGCGGCCCGGCGACGTGGCCGTCCTCCTGGCCTCGAAGGCGAAAGCCGAGAAGGCCCTCGGCTGGAAGCCCCGGCGGTCGTCGCTCGAGACGATCGTCGAAACGGCCTGGAACTGGCACCGCAAATCCGCCTGAACCCCTCCGCCGCGACTAAATCCATTGACGGCCCCCTCTAACTTGTGGTATAAGAATGTGAAAGATGACCGAGAAAAGACGCTTCCCCTGGGCGGCCGCTTTCCTGACTCTGGCTTTTCTCTTCCTGGCAGCCTGTTCGACAGGCTCGAAACCCCCTCAGACGGCTCCCCAGGCTTCACCCCAGGCAGCCCCCGAAACCGTCGCGCCCGCTGAGGCGCAGAAGCCTCCGGAGGCCCCGAAACCCGAAGTCCGGACGCCGCCCGCCGAGATTCAGGCCGCCCCGGAGACTGACAAGGACGCGGCCGCCCTGCTCGAGGACGCTTTCGCCGCCTACGAGGAGGCCCAGGCCGCTCTGGAGCGGAACGACATGGAAGGGGCCCTGGCCAAGCTCGACGAAGCCTACGGCCAGCTCCTCAGAATGAACGTTCCTGCCGATTCGCCTCTTCTTCAGGAAAAAAGCGACCTCCGGCTTCTCCTCGCCCAGAGGATCCAGAAGATCTCGCTCTCGCGGACGACCCTGGCCTCCTCGGTCAACGGAAGCATCCCCCTCGTCGAGAACCAGTGGGTCCAGCGGGAGATCAAGTCGTTCCAGACGGTCGAGCGGAGGGCCTTTGAGGAGTCCTACCGCCGCTCCGGCCAATACCGGGACATGATCCTGGCCGAGCTCCGCCGCGAGCACCTGCCGGAGCAGCTGGCCTGGATCCCGTTCATCGAGAGCTCGTTCAAGCCGCGGGCCCTGTCCCGGGCCCGGGCCCTGGGCATGTGGCAGTTCATCCGCTCGACCGGCTACCGCTACGGCCTCAAGCAGGACAAGTACATCGACGAGCGCATGGACCCGGTCAAGGCCACCCGGGCGGCCATCCAGTACATGATCGAGCTCCACGACATGTTCGGCGACTGGACGACGGCCATCGCCGCCTACAACTGCGGCGAAGCGGCCGTCCAACGGGTCATCCGGGCCCAGAAGGTCGAATACTTCGACAGCTTCTGGGACATCTTCGCCAACCTGCCCTTCGAGACGGCCCGCCACGTGCCCCGGTTCATCGCCACGCTGCTCATCATCGCCGACCCGGCCAAGTACGGCTTCGACCTGCCCGTTCCCGATCCCCCCGTCACGTTCGAGACGGTCCAGGTCAACGCCGCGGTCAGACTGGCCACCCTGGCCCAGAACCTGAGCCTCGATCCCAACGCGCTCATCGGCTTGAACCCGGAGCTCCGCCACGACTCGACGCCCAACTACCTCTACGATCTCCGCGTTCCGGCGGGTCAGGGCGAGGCCTGCCTCGCCTGCATGGCTTCGCTGCCGCAGTACATCCCCCCCGACGTCGTCACCGACCGCCACACCGTGCGTCCCGGCGACACGCTCGGGGCCATCGCCCGCCGCTACCGGACCTCGGTCGACGCCCTCAAGCGCCTCAACGGGCTGCGCTCGAACCTCATCCGCGTGGGCCAGGTCCTGCGGGTGCCCTCGCGCGGCGGCGTCGAGGTCCCCCCGGCCCCGGTCGCGGCCAAGCCCGGCGACACGGTGACCCACATCGTCAAGAACGGCGATAACCTCTTCCAGATCGCCAAGGCTTATGGGACGACCGTCGAGAAGATCAAGGCGGACAACGCCCTCGTCTCCGACATCATCGCCGTCGGGCAGAAGCTGGTCATCCAAGCCGGCCCGGCGAAATAGGCCCCTCTCTGCGGCTTTGCTCGGGAATCGCCCACCGACCGGAGCGAGCACCCGGTGAGCGGAGGGCAGAAATCCCGCGGAGATACACGGAGCGGGATTCCTGCGAAATATCGGGAGAAAGCTCTTTTTTAGTTCTTCCCAGCACCGCCCCTGCGTGTATCTCCGGGGCGGCGCTGATGGTCGCTTCGAAGACTCCGCTCCCTGCCGGTCCCCTCCTCCAGCAACGGGGATCGTCGAGGCGAATTCCCTCGCCGCCGGGAGAGGGCCTTCTTTGGTCCGGTTGACTTGGCCTCGGGCCTTAGGCTAATGTGAACGAAAAACAAAGAGGCCCCATGAACACTCGACGCGTCCCGGCGATCCCGCTCGTCCTTCTCCTGGCCGCCCTGTCCGTCCAACCCGTCCTGGCCCAAGGGCGTTTCCAGGCCATTCTCGACGCCAGACTCAGCGCCGCGATCCACGAGGTTGAAGCGGGGCTCGACGGCGTCCTCGGCCTGGCCCTGTGAAGGACCTCGAGACGGGGAGGACCGTGCTCCTCAACGAGCGCGAGGTCTTTCCGCAGGCGAGCTCGATCAAGATCGCCATCCTCCTCGAGACCTTCAAGCAGGCCGAGGAGGGGCGCCTCAAGCTCGACGAGTTCATTACGGTCGAGGAAGCCCGGAAGGTCGCCGGGTCGGGCGTCCTCTTCTACCTCGGCCGGCCCAGTTTGTCCCTTTCGGTCCGCGATCTGGCCGTGCTGATGGTCGTCCTCTCCGACAACACCGCGACGAACCTGCTCATCGACAAGGTCGGCCTGGAGGCCGTCAACAAGCGGCTGGACGCGCTGGGAATGCCGAAGACCCGGCTGCGGCGGCGGATGATGGACCTCAAAGCGGCCGCGGAGGGCCGGGAGAACGTCTCGACCCCGCTCGAGATGATGACGCTCCTCGAGAAGATCTGGAAGGGCTCGGTGCTTGGCGAGCCCTATCGCCAGGACCTCCTCGCGATCCTGGCCATCCCCAAGGCCTCCCCGCTTCACGACGGCGTCCCCGAAACGATCGAAGTGGCCGAGAAGCCCGGCGAGCTCGAGGCCGTGCGCTGCGATTCGGGCATCGTCAAGCTGCCCGGCCGGCCCTATATCCTTTGCGTCATGACGACCTATCTGAAGCGCGACGCCGACGGGAATCCGGCGATCGCCAAGATCTCGAAGATCGTCTACGAGCACCTGGCCCGGCTGGCCCGTTCGAGCGAGATCGGCCGGGTCGTCTCCGACAAGTAGCGGCGGCCTACGGCAGCTCCCCCTCGACCCCGAGTCCCGGCCGGTCGTTGAGGATGAGCCGGTCCTTCACGGTCCGGACGCCCCGGAACGGATCGTTCGAGATGAGGAGATTGCCGTCGAGGTCGGCGTAGTCGAAGAGCTGGGCGATGGCCGCCCCGGCCGAGATCGCGAGCGACGTCTCGATCATGCAGCCGATCATGAGCTTCAGGCCGAGGGTCCGGGCCATGGCCGCCAGGCGGACCGCCTCCTGGACGCCGCCGCATTTCATGATCTTGACGTTGACGCCATGGAAGTAGGGCGCGATCCGCGGCAGGTCGGAGGGCTGGATGAGGCTCTCGTCACCGAAGATCGGGATCTTGACCCGCTCCTTGAGCCAGGCGTAGTCCTCGAGCTGGGCCGCCGGCAGGGGCTGTTCCACGAGCTCGACGCCCTGGCCGGCCATCCAGTCGATCATCTCCAGGGCCTCTTCCTTCGTCTTCCAGCCCTCGTTGGCGTCCGTCCTCAGGGGTTTGTCGGTGACGGCCCGGATGCCCTCGATGATCTTGCGGTCGTCGGGGGTGCCGACCTTGATCTTGTAAACGCCGAAATCGGCCGCGTCCCGGACCTTCTGCTGCATGACCTCGACCGTGTCGATGCCGATCGAGTATGTGGTCGTGGCCTCTTTGGCCCCGGAAAGGCCGAGGAGCTTCCAGAGAGGGACGTTCAGGCGCTTGGCGACCCAGTCGAGAATGGCCATGTCCAGGGCGGCTTTGGCGGCGTGCTCGCCGGGGGCCACCGACTCGATCTCGGCCAGGCGCGGGACATACTCGCCAAGGTCGCGTTCGAGGACCGGCCGGGCCTTGTCGATGAAGGCCGCGGCGCTCTCGGCCGTCTCGTCGTAGCGGGCGATCGGGGCGGCCTCGCCGAGCCCGGCGATGCCGTCCTTCTCGATCCGGACAAAGGCGTTGCGGCGGACGGTCCAGGTCCCGCGTGACAGGCCCCAGGCTTGCCTGAGCTTGAGGTCGTAGAGCTTGACCGTGACTTTGGTTTCCCCGGCGCCTCCGGCCGGGGTCCGGGTCTCCGGCGGTTTCGGGCAGCCGGTGAGCGCCGCTCCGGCCGCGGCCGCGATCCCGAGCTGGAGGAACTCTTTTCGATTCATGTCCGCACCTCTCCCCGGCATTATAGAACAAAACGGGGACACAATACCTATTCCCCTATTTTCGGATGTCCTCCTTTTCCGCGGGCGGAGCATTCCCGGTAAAGAAATGGGTGAATAGGTATTGTGTCCCCGATTTCATCGGACTATCATGTTCATTCGAACCTCGCGAGGAGATGCCCTATGACGAAGTCGATGACCGCGATCCTGCTTGTCGCCCTCTCCCCCGTTCTCGCTTGCGCCCGCGCGGTCGCGCCGCCCGCTCAGGGGCAGGCCGCCCCGCCTCAAGCCGCGATCGCCGCGCCGGCCGCGGCTGTCGTGACGAGCGCCGTCGAGAACATGTTCCGCCACGCGACGGACGACTCGGACGTCGTCAGCCAGGCCGTCCTGGCGACGAACGTCAAGCTCCTCGACAAGGAGCGGGACGCGGCCGGCCAGGATTGGTACGAAATCGAGACGCCCGACACGTACAAAGGCTGGGTGGCGGCCTCGGCCCTGCGCCTCCTGGGCCCCGGCGACAAGCCTTACGCCTCGTCCGGGAAGGTCTTCGTCGTCTCGTCGCTCTTGGCCAACGTCTACCGCGAGGATTCGGTGACCCGGCACAAGCCGGTAACGGTCGCCCCGATCAGCGCCGTCCTCGAGGTCGTCGGCGAGAAGAGCGAGCGCTGGCTGGAGATCAACTTGCCCGATAACACCCGGGCCTGGATCCAGCGCGGCGAGGGAGACATCCATGAGGCCCCCTGGACCTGGCCGCGCCGGCCGGCCGAGGACACGGTCGCCCTGTCGAAACGCTTCCTCGGCCTGACCTATACCTGGGGCGGAACGTCGCCCTACGGCCTCGACTGTTCGGGCTTCGTCCAGCTCGTCCACAAGATGTCCGGCGTCGGTCTTCTCCGCGACGCCCGTCTCCAGTTCGCGCAGCCCGAGCTCGACGTGGTGCCCAGGGGCGAGGAGCGGGCGGGGGATCTCGTCTATTTCGGCCGGGCCGCCGACCGGATCACCCATGTCGGGATGATGATCGACGGGGAGAATTTCATCGATTCAAAGCCGAGCGGCCGGCCCGGCGTCCAGATCGACCGGCTCAAGGACGACGAGTGGCAGCGGATCTACCAGGGCGCCCGAAGGGCGAAATAAAAGGCAAAAGAACGGGGACACGTACGAAGCGTACATGTCCCCGGAAAGAGCTTACTTCGCCGCGGGCAAGCCGACCGGAGTGAGCGACAGCGAACGGAGGGCAGAAATCCTCCGGAGATACACGGAGGAGGATTTCTGCGAAATATCCGAAAAGGAGCCGTTACTTCGAGGGAACCGGCTTTTTTTCCTTCTTCTTTTTCACCTTGGCCTTGAACTCCGTCCCGACGAGCTCCAGCATGGCCATGGACGCGCCGTCCCCGGCCCGCCGGTCGAGCTTGACGATCCGGGTGTAGCCGCCGGGACGCTCCTTGAACCGCGGCCCGAGGTCGTCGAAGAGCTTCTTGACCGCGGCCTCCTTGGTCATGTAGGCCAGGGCCTGGCGCCGGGCGTGCAGCGTGCCGCGCTTGCCCAGGGTGATCATCTTCTCGGCGACCGGCCGGACCGACCGGGCCTTGGCCAGGGTCGTCCGCACCCTCTCTCTCTCCAGGAACGAGGTCACGAGATTGCGCAGGAGGGCCCTGCGGTGGGCGGTGTTGCGCCCGAGAGCGCCCTTTTTGACCTGATGCCTCATTCCTCAATCTCCTTCTCGGGGGTGCCGCTCTTGACCTCGGCCTGGATCCGCTCGATGAGCCGGGGATGGAGCTCGAGGTTCAGCCCGAAGCCCAGATTGGACAGCGTGTCCTTGATCTCGGCCAGGGACTTGCGGCCGAAGTTCTTGGTCTTGAGGAGCTCGTCCTCGGTCTTCTGGACGAGCTCGTAGATCCTCTCGATGCCGGCCGAGCGGAGGCAGTTGTTCGAGCGCACCGAGAGCTCCAGGTGGTCGATCGTCTTGGCCAGGACGTCCGCCTGGCCCAGGAACGGGATCTCCTTCTTCGAGGGGGCCGCCTCGTGCTCGAGCGGCTCGTCGACGACGTTGAGGAAGATGCCCAGGTGGTCGCGCATGATCTTGGCCGCCTGCGACAGGGCGTCCTGGGGCCGGATGGCCCCGGACGTCCAGACCTCGAGCGTCAGCGACTCGTAGTCGATCCTCTTGCCGACGCGGGCCGGCTCGACCTTGTAGTTGACCTTGAGGACGGGCG
>CAYOYQ010000014.1:15612-25574 GCA_964408215.1 uncultured Eubacteriales bacterium | reverse complement strand
ATCGCCGGGATCGACCGGGGCTTCTACCTGACCGTGGTGCTGGGCCTGTTCGCGGCCATCGACCAGGCCTCGGGCGATTTCTCGATCCCGTCGGCCGGGTTCCTCATCGAAAAAGGCAAGAAGACCGTGCCGGTGCGGGGCGTCACGGTCGGCGGGAACCTGTTCGAGCTGCTCAAGGCCGTCGACAAGGTCGGCAGCGACCTGACCTGGTTCCAGAGCCTGGGCTCCCCCACCGTCTCCGTGAGCCACGTCAAGATCGGCGGCGCCGGCGGCTAGAGCCGTTCCATGACCAGCTCGAAGGGGAAGAAGAACCGCCCGTGGAAGCAGCTGGTCCTCGGCCCGGAAATGACGTTGCGGAACAGGGAGTCCGAATAGGTCGTCTCGGAAACGACGACCTTGTTCTTGACCTTTGTTGTCGTGCGGACGGTATAGGTTTCGGCGATGGGCCGGATGACCCATTTCACGACGCCGTCCCTCAGTTCGCAGGAGACCTTGACCGGCTCGTTCGAAGTCCAATATTCGTCGAGGGATTCATCGATATCGGTATTGATGTCGTTCATGATCTGGAACCGCATGTTCGTGTCGCAATAGGCGACGTCGCCCGGCTTCATGGCCGGGAAATCGATCCCCGTCGATGCCTTCTGGAGGATGAGCTTGCCGCTGGCGTCCCGGGACCAGAGATAGCACCCGAAGGTCCGGAAGTAATACCACCGAGGCCAGAGGTCCGGGTCCGCGCCCGGAAAGAGGAAATAGGGACGGGGGGCGCAGTAAGTCCCCGTCGGGAACTTCGGCTCATCCCCCACGAACTGCATCTTGACATAGCGCCCGTTCCTCAGCCTGTCGACCGTGAGTCCGACATGCCCGTTGCGGAAGTAGAAGACGCAGTCCCCGTCGGGAACGGAGTACCTGTAAGGGAGGCCTGCTTCGCCCGGAAGGTCGTTGGTGATGTTGCTTTCATAGGGGACATCGCCTTCGGAGTAGGAGCCCGAGAAGGTCGCCTTCAGGCCCAATCCCACATAGTGTCCGCCGCAAGGGTCGTCCGCCACCAGCCCCGGCGAAGCCCCCCCCCTTAAAGCGCTTGCTGCCAGGACCGCCAGGGCCGCCGCCAGGGCCAAGCCGAAAACCTTTATCTTGCCTGACATCCGAGCCTCCTTGTAGAAATCCTGTCTCGAAAGCACAGATGAGCGGTTCCGGGCAGGAAATCAAGGCCCGAAAGGGAATTGTCCCTTTATGACCGATTTTGGCCGAAGAATGTCCTATTCGGCGCCGAGGACGGCCAGGCGCCGGCGGGCGTCGTCGACCTGCGCGGCGAAGAGCGGGTCGGCGTCCCCCCACAAACTGAGGAACTTCTTGTAACCCTCGACGGCTCTCTTCCGGTTCTCTGGGTTCTGCCCGTACATGGTCCTGGCCCCGATGAGGCCGTCGTAGAGTTTCGCTTTCCGGTAGAAGCTCAGGGCATAGACGTCCCCCGAGAGCGAGTCGCGCTCACCGGGTTTCGCGATCTCGTCATAATTGGGGACCGCGGTCAAACCGTCGCCGAGGGATTCATAGGCCTCTGCCATAGCGAAAAGCACGGAAGCCTGGTCGCTCGCGCCCGTCTCCGGCATCGACAGGTCCAAGGCGCGCTCGAACTCCGCGATGGCCCTTCGGCCGAGGCCTCGCCTGAGCTCCTGGAGGCCGCGGAGATGGTGCACGGCCCGCAGGAACTTCGGCGTGCCCTGCGTCTCGCAATAGCTTTGGATCTCCTCGAGCCGGCGCTCGAAATCTTCGATTCGGCCGAGATCCAGGGTGACCAGGGCGCGGAGATGGAGCAGAGCGACCGCCAAGCCGGGCTTGATGTCCGGCCCCTGATACCCGAGGCAGGCCTCCTCGGCATCGTTCAAGGCTTCGGGCAGCCGGCCCGCCAGGCGGTAGAAATAGGCCCGGAAAGACCGGAGCGTCCGGGCTCCTCGACGCAGGTAAGGGTCCTTGGCCTTCTCGGCGATCTCGATCCCCCGTCCGGCCTCGGCGATCGCCTGCCCGACCTTGCCCTGGGCCAGGCTCACGGCCGCCAGATCGATCGCCCGTTGAACCTCGACATCCGGGCCCGAGCCCGGAACAGCGGTCCGATGCTCCTTCTCCGCGGAGGCGAGATCATCGGCGAGCCAGAAAACGTACCCTCGCGAAGCGTGGTAGGCATACGGATAAGGCTGAGGGGCCCGCTCTCCGAACGACTTGTCAAGGAGCTTGAGGTATTCCTCGAACTGCCCTTTATGAAGGGAGGCGGACTTGCGCATCTCGTCGAGCGCGCGCGGCGGCAAGACCTTTTCGCTTTGGGCGATCAGGGCTTCGGCCTTGTCTACCCTGCCCCGGGCCAGATAACAGCGCAGAAGGGTTTGGGAATCGATCGGCCGCCGCTTCATGTTCAGCGGGGCCGCTCTCTCCAGAACGGCGATGGCTTTGTCCCATTCTTCGGCATCCATGTACATCTCGGCGAGGTTCGTGAGCTGGATCGAACTGCCGAAGAAACCGGGATAGAGGGTCGATAGGCGCTCGAGGATGGGAAGAGCCTCGCGCCGGGTCTTCGGGCCGAGCCGCGCGAGCGTCGCCTCCGGGATCCCCGCCTCGGCCAGCGTGGCCAGCCCGTTCTGCCTCGTGCAGAACCAGTGGAAGTCGGCCTGGAGAAGGAGGGCCTCGCGTTCGGACAATCGACCTCGCTGAGACAAGGCCCGTTCGTACCAGCGGACGAGCTCTTCGCCGCGGGAATTGCCGTAGGCATGGTACATCAGCTGGCTGGCCTGACCGAATTCGGGGTCGATGGCCAGGGCCTTCTCGAGGGCCGGCGCCATATCCGGATAGGCGCCCCGTTCCCTTGGCCAACTCGCCCGGGCGTAGAACTTGAGGGCCTCGGGGAAAGGCGTCGCGATCCGGTTCAGGGGAGCATCGACGTCGGCGGCGATCGCCCGACGGCCCAGCCCCACGGCCGTCTTGATGCGGCGCGAGAGGCGGTCGGCCTCGGCGATAAGGGCTTTCTCGTCTGCCGCTTCGGCCCGCAGCGAGAGAGGAGGTTCTGCCCCCGGCTGCACCGGCCGGATGACGATTTCGACGCTGAAATCCTTGTCGGCCGTCGCGATCTTCCCCGTCACCAGGAAATCCGGCTCATACTTCTTGGCGATCGCGGCCAGATCTTCGTCGGTGAGCCGGGGAGCTTCGGCGCGTTTCATATCCATGAGCTGCGCGTAGATGTTGCGGAGAGGCACGACGTCGAGGTACCGGGATTGACGGAGGTCGGTGATAAGCAGGCCCGGCAACGCGATCCGCCAGTCCTCCAGGGTCTTGTCGCCGCCCGGCGTCTCGAAGGGAAGGATGGCCAGCGAAGGGATCGTGTCGGGGACAGCGACGGGCACGAACTTGAGGAGCGGCGGAAGAAAGGCGGCGCTGGCGCCCAGAGCGAGAACGGCGGCTAGGCTACCGACACCCCAGGCGAGCTGCTTTTTATTCCTCTTGAGGATCCCCGGCAGTTGCGCGGCCTTATCTTCGGCCTCGATGTGATGGAGCTTCTCGTCGATCCAGCGATCGAGCTGGGCCGGAAAGGCGAAGACGCGCGCCCGCGGCGTGCCGTCGAGGCGATGGATCGGCAGGCCGAGCTCGGCTTCCCAGCGGCGGCATGTCCGGACAGACCGCTTGAGGTATGCGGAGATCTCTTTCCAGGATTCGAGAAGAGGCTCCTCCCTCTCAGACATATCTGGTCCCCTCTTCCTTCAATTATGGGACCGTCAAAGCGCGCTTGTCAACCCGGAAGGTCAAGAGAGTGTTAAACCTACGCCCGAAGGTACTTTTTCAAGATATTTCTCAGAAGCGCTCCTCCGAGTCGCTCCGTCGCGCTCCTGATGGTCGCTCCTCGGAGTCCGCTCCCTGATGTAGGTTTGATCCTCTCCTTTTTTTATTTCAGAAAATAGCTCCAGTTGAGCAGGGCGTTCCAGAGGAAGCGGTGGTCGGAGCGGTTGAGGTAGCGGTGGATCGGGTTGAAGTTGAAGGCGATGACCCGCCCTTTCCCCGCCGGCATGTCCAGGATGGCCGGACGGCCCTCGAGGTCGTCCTCGCCTTTGAGGGCGCCGCTCACGAGCATCTTGGGTTCGTCCTTCTTGGCCTTCTCCCGGGCCTCCCGCTCCTCCTTCGTCAGCGCCGCGAGCGCCTCCGGGCTCTCGTCCTCGCGGTCCTCCTTGCGGAGCTTCGTCCCCCACTGCAGGACGACCCGGCCGCGTTCGGACCGGTCGATGTCGTAGACGGGCATCATCGATCGGAACGCCGAGGTCGACTGCGGCATCCCGTAGGCCAGCGGGTGGTCGGGCCGGACGAACTTCACCCGGAGCTCCGAGCCGGGCGTGAAGAACGCGCCGCCGCGGCGGTAAACGTCGCGGACGAGGCCGCCCTCGATCGGGAGGGCCGAGCCGTTGCCGAGGGTCACGAGCACGCCGCCGGCGTTGAGGAACTCCTCGAGCCTGGCCATCCCGGCCCAGCCGATGCCCCCGGTGATGTCCGCGGAGGCGTCGGGGACGCCGAGGTTGGGCGTCTCCGGCGTCTTGGCGTAGGCGAGCGGCCCCCACTTCTTGTCGATGCCGTGGATCTGGCCCTGCAGGCCCGACCAGTTGTCGCCGAAAACGATGACATCGTACTTCTCGCGGAGCCGGCCGGCCCGGATGTCCTCGTCGCGGATGTAGGCGTAAGGCACCTTCTCGCGGTCGAGGACGAGGCGGATCCAGCCGACCGCCTGGGTGTCGGTCCAGAGATGCCAGACGGCGAGGCGCGGCAGCTTGGACTCGTGGCGGGCGACGTCGGGAGCGGCGGGCGCGCTGTCGAAGTCGAGGGCCAGCTCGGACGCGGCCCGGGAAAGCGCGTCGCCGAGCCCCTTCTGGACTTGCGCGCCGATGATCCAGGACCCGGCCGGGTAATCCTTGTCCCCCGCTTTGAACGGCTTCTCGGCGATCTCGACGCGGAAGGCGCCCAGCCGGGCCCGGAGGGCAAGCAGCGCCTCCTGGCCCGTGTCGCGGAGCAGGTAGACCGGCCCGGACCCGTTGACCTTCCCGGCGGCCGGCGTAAGGCCCGGCCCGAAGCCCAGCGGGAGCGGGGTCAGCGCGACGTTCTTCACGGCCGCGTCGTCGATCGCCTTGGCCTCGAGCCCGAAGTGGACCGCGAGCGACCAGGAGACGTCGTCGTAGGGCTCGTACTGGGCGTCCGGCGGGAACGTCTGCGGGGTGAGCAGGTCGACGGCGTAGTTCCGGTAGGGCTGGTCGAGCCGTACGACGTAGGTCCCCTCGGCGAACTCCCCTTCCGCGACCTTGAACGGCGCCGTCGCCCGGCCGACCTCGATGCCCTGGGCGAGGAGCAGCATGACCATCTCGGCGACGCGCTTGCGGTCGCCTTGATCGGCGGGGATAGCGAAAGCGTAGGGCTTGCCCTGGACGCCTTTTTGCCAAGAGTTGTAGCCCTTCCGATAGAAGTCCCGGAGCATCTCCCTGGCGTTCTTGGCCGTATAGTCGAGAGCGGCGAGACAGCCGCTTTCCATGTAGTTCGTGTTGTTGCGCAGCGACCACATGAACTTGCGCGGCGGCGGCAGCGGCCGGTACCACTCCTGGCTGGTCACGGGCTTGTCGACGTAGCGCTCCTCTTCGGGCCGGAGGACACGCTCGACCGTCTCGGCGGTGCCGTTGCCGTAAGTCTCGTAGCCGCGGCCGATCGAGTTGTGGTTGACCCCGATCGAATCGAGGAAGACGTGCTGCCAGCCGTCGCTGAAGCCCCACGTCCACACGCCGGGCATGCCGGCCGCGGTCAGGGCCCCGACCTCGGCGAGCGACATCGCGAACCACTCGCTGAGCAGGATCGGGTCGAGGTTCTTGTTGAACGGGCCGGTCCCGTTCCAGGTCTGGAGGAGAGGGATGGACTCGTGGAGGTCGTGGACGACGGTCGGGTGGTAGTCGAAGAACATCTTGGCCACGGCCTTCGAGGACTGCAGGGCCATCTGGTGCGCGTCGCGGTTGTTGTCGTGGAAGACATAATGGCCCCAATAGGGCGGCGAGTCCGGCGGCAGGCGCTCGAAGTCGGTCTTGCCCTTGAGGGTGCGGTAGAACCAGTCGACCTCTTTATCGCGGCCGTCGGGCTCGGAGACGGGGTTGATGAGGACGAGGACTGTCTCGCGGATGCGCTTGATCATCGGCTGGTCGGAGACGGCCAGGCGGTACGCGAGCTCCATGACCATCTCGGCCGAGCCGAGCTCGGTCGAGTGGAGGGCGGCGTTGAAGTAGAAGACCGGCCGGCCCGAGGCGATCAGGGCCTCGGCGGCCTCGGGAGGCGTCTTGCGCGGGTCGGCCAAGGCGGCGGTCGCGGCATTGAGCCGGTCGAGATCGCGGATCCCCGCTTCGTCGGCGACCGCGACCAGGAGGATGTCGCGGCCCTCCTCGCTCCGGCCGATCGTCTCGACGCGGACGCGCGGCGAGGTCTCGGCGAGCTTGCGGAAGTAGCCGTAGATCTTGGCGGTCGAGGAGAGCTCGCCCGCGGCCCCGACGATGTGGCCGAGGTATTTCGTCGGCGAGACGACCGTGGCCGAGTCCGGGACGTAAGCGACCCAGGGGTTGCCGAAGCGCGGCTCCGTCGTAAACTTGGCGATGGCCTCGACCGAGCCCGGCTCGGGCTTGTCCGGCGCGTAGGGATCCGCGGCCGGCGGCGGCGTTGTCTGAGTCGCCGGGGCGAGCCGGGCCGCAGGAACGGTCTGCGGGGCGGCGCCGCCGGAACCGCCCGGAGCGGCAAAGGCGATGACGACGAACGCAAAGACGGCCGCGGCGATCATGAGCCGGGCCAAGTTCGGGGTGGGTCGGGAGGATCTGGTCATTTCATCTCTCCTGGGCAAGCTGGGCGCTAGGTTAATACCAAATCCGGACGGGGTCAAACCTGAGGCGATGGGGTCAGGTCTGCTTTTTCTCGATTTTGCGTAAAAAATAGACCCGACCCCATCGCCGGATTGTATAATACCGGCACACCATCAAGAAGGAGCGTGCCCATGAGACCAAGATGCCGCGCCATGATCCCGGCCCTCATCCTAACCGCCGTCGTCATCGCGGCGGCCGCCCCCGCCGCGGCCGCGCAGGACCAGCCCAAGCCCGCCCTCGCGACCGCCCCGGCCGAGCCCCGCCTCGTCCTGACGCCTCCGCCGGCCGCCGCGCCGCGCATCAACGGCGCCCGCGTCTTCGGTGTCCGGCCCGGCTCGCCCTTCCTCTTCACCATCCCGGCGACCGGCGAGCGGCCCATGACTTTCGGCGTCGAAGGCTTGCCCGAAGGACTGATGCTCGATACGGCCACGGGCCGGATCACGGGAGCCCTTCCCGCGCCCGGCGCATACGCGGTCACCTTCACCGCCGCCAACGCCCGCGGCACGGCCTCTCGGCCCTTCAAGATCGTCTGCGGCGACACGCTCGCCCTCACGCCCCACATGGGCTGGAACAGCTGGTACGTCTGGGAAAACCACGTCACCGACTCCATCATGCGCGCCGCCGCCGACGCCATGGCCGCGAGCGGCATGATCGACCACGGCTACATGTACGTCAATATCGACGACTGCTGGTCGGTCCGCCCGGACGCCAAGGACCCGTCACTTCTCGGCGAGCCCCGCGATCCTCGCGGTATGATCAACTCCAACGGCCGCTTCCCCGACATGCGGGCCTTGACCGATTACATCCACGCCAAGGGCCTCAAGGCCGGGATCTACACCTCGCCCGGGCCCTTCACCTGCGCCGGCCATGTCGCCGCCTACCAGCATGAGAAGCTCGATGTCGAGCGCTTCGTCGAGTGGGGCTACGATTTCCTGAAGTACGACTGGTGCTCCTACAACGGCGTCGCCAAGGACAAGAGCCTCGAGGAGCTCCAAAAGCCTTACCGCCTCATCAGCGGCATCCTGGCCGCGGCGCCGCGCGACATCGTCCTCAACCTCTGCCAGTACGGCATGGGCAAGGTCTGGGAGTGGGGCGCGGCGGTCGGCGGCAACAGCTGGCGCACGGCCGGCGACCTCGGTGGCTCGTTCGAGGGCATCCCGGCCGCGCTCTTCCGCGACGGTTTCGACGTCTACTCCGCGAACGAGCTCCACCGCTACGGCGGACCGGGCCACTGGAACGATCCCGATTACCTCCTCCTCGGCTACCTCAGCGACTGGAAGGGCGGCACGGCCCCGTCGCCGCTGACGCCCAACGAACAGTACACCCACGTCTCGCTCTGGGCCCTCGTCGCCGCCCCGCTCATCTTCAGCGGCGACATCACCCGCCTCGACGCGTTCACGCTCGGCCTCCTCACCAACGACGAGGTCATCGACGTCGACCAGGACCCGCTCGGGCGGCCCGGACGGCGCGCGGCCAAGACCGGCGATGTCGAGATCTGGGTCCGCGAGCTCGAGGACGGCTCGCGGGCGGTCGGCCTCTTCAACCGGGGCGAGGGGTTGGCGTCGGTCACCGCCTCATGGGACGAGATCGGCATCGCGGGGCCGCAGAAGGTCCGCGACCTCTGGCGCCAGAAGGAGCTCGGCGTCTTCGACGGGTCGTTCACCGCCTACGTCGCCCGCCACGGCGTCGTCATGGTCCGGCTGTGGCCTTTATGATCCGGCTCCGATCGGGTAGGCTCCGCTCACGCGCACGGGCAGCCGGCCCGACGGCTTGAGCTCGCCCTTGAGCGCCTTGATGAACGAATCGAAGTAGACCGGCTGGTTGCCGAACCAGCCCCGCTCGCCGTAGCCGACGAGGAAGGCGGCGACGCCCGGGATCTTGCGGATGAGCTGGGGATTGCCGTAGGACATGGCCACAACGGCCCGGGGCTTGGCCGCGATCACTTTCCCGAGGAAAACCAGGTCGCTCGCCCAGAACGGCGCGGCGTCGCCCATCCGGTTCCGGGCGACGAAGAGCGACAGGACGACGACATCCGAATCCCCCACCGCTTGCCAGACCGTGTCGTAATAGGCCGGGTCGAGGTCCGGCCTCAGGGTGAAGCTCCGCGTACCCGGGAAGGCGGCCGCCAGCTTGGCCGAGAGAAGAGCCGGCGACGGGTCTTCCGCGTTCTTCTGGACGTTGATGTTGACGATCTTCGGCGCCGCCGACGGCGTGAGCGGCACGACGCCGTCGTTCTTGAGCATGGTCAGCGACCGGTCGGCGACCTCCTGGACCAGGGCCTGGTGGGCCGCCGTCCCAACGAGCTCCCCGACCCGGTCCTCGTCGACGAACCGGTTGAGGTGAAGGCCCAGGCGGGCCTTGAGCGTCAGGAGCTTGCGCGCCGCCTCGTCGATGCGGCCTTCGGGGATCCGCCCCGACCGCACGGCCGCGGCCAACGCGGCGATCGTCGCCTCCGGGTCCTTGGGCTTGAGGATGACGTCGTGGCCCGCCTCGAAAGCCTTGACCGCGACCTCCTCGGCCCCGAAGCGGGCGACGACGTGGTCGTACCAGAGGTCGTCCGAGGTCACGACGCCGGTGAAGCCGAGCCGGCCCTTGAGCCAGCCCGTGACCAGCTTCTTCTCGACGCTGGCCGGCAGGTCCGATCCGTCCGTGACCGACGGCACGGCGATGTGCTCGGTCATGACGAGATCGACGCCGGCGTCGATCCCGGCCTTGAACGCGGCGAACTCCTGGGCCTCGACCTCGGCCGCCGGCTTGTCGATCCAGGCCCAGCCGGGCCGGTCGGGCATGTTCGAGACGTCGCCCCGGCCGGGGAAATGCTTGGCCGACGTCAGCATGCCGTTCTCGTGATAGCCGCGGACGTAGGCCCGGACCATGCGCCCGAGCAGGTCGAGGTCGCCGCCGAACGAGCGGACGCTCTCGGCCGGGTTGTCGGGGTCCCAGGCGATATCGCAGACCGGTGTGTAGGTCAGGTGGATGCCCATGGCCCGGCCCTCGACGGCCGCGGCCGCCGAGGGCCGGGCCATGGGCATCCACCTGACCTACACACCGGTCTGCGAT
>CAYOYQ010000014.1:0-15602 GCA_964408215.1 uncultured Eubacteriales bacterium | reverse complement strand
GGCTCCGATGATCTGTTGTCCCGGCCCTCCTTCGAAATCGGCCGAGATGAGGAGCGGGATGGACGCGGCCCGCTGCAGGCGATTGAGGAGCCGGGCGACATCGTGAGGCGTCCCGCCGTAAAGCACGAACATGCCCAGTCCGTGGTCCCGGGCCAACGACAGCCAGCGAACCAGACGCGGATCGTCGTCGGCGATGTAGCCGCCGGCGATGTCGGACGTGACGATCTGGGCGATCTTCTTTTCGAGCGGGAGCCCGGCCAGGGTTTCCACGGCCCAGGCGGCGGCCTCGTCGGATAGGGTCATGGACAGCGTCGGCGCGGGGATGGCCGCGCCCTTCGCCGCCTTGGCTCCGCCCGGCTGAAAGACGCGGACGAGCAGGAACGGCAGGGCCGCCAGCACGGCCATGATCAGCGCGTAGATCGGATCGATCCGCCTCGGTTTCTTCTCGTCTTTCATTGTGACTCTCCTTCTAAATCGGGGACACAATACCTATTCACCTAATTCTTTTCGCTCCCCGACAAGCGCTTTCCTATCCATCCTCCGTGGGCACGATCACTCATCGCACTTTCTCGAAAACAAGTTCGGCCAGGTCCATTCCCAGCCCCTTCGACCGGGGGTCGGCGCCGACAAGATGGAGAGAGATCACATTGTCGCCGCGCCGCATCTCGAATTCGCCGAGCGCGAGCGGCCCGCTCACGGTCCGCTCCGCCGCGTAGAGACCCACGGCCTGGCCCGCGGGACTGTCCCGCTCGAAGATCCTGATGACGCCTTGGTCCGGGCCGAGAACGGCCTTGACCGAAAGCCTGTAGCGTCCCGCCTCCGGGAGATCGCAGACGAACGAAACGTGATGCGGGCCGAAGACGTCCGGGCCGTTCGTTCGCATGGAGAAGACGCGGACGCGCTCCTTCCCGACCGCGATCGATCCCTTCGTCCAGGTCGCGTTCTGGAGCGAGGTCGTCCGGACCGGCACGTTCCAGCCGGGCACGAAGACGATCTGGTCGAGCCCGCGCGTCCGGCGCTCAGGCGCGGGAGGCAGCGAGTCGAGTCCCGTCGGCGGGTCCTGCGAATAGAAGAAGACGACGCTCGTGTAATCGGTCGGCACGGCGTTCCCCTCCGGGCCGTGCTCGATCGTGTAATCGATCGACCGGGAGTACGCGTAGGCGTCGGTCAGCATGAACCGGTAGCCGCCCGTCCGGGCCTGCGGCTTCTTGTAGTCCAGGCAGCCGCTCAGCGGCAACGATGTCCGCGTCTCCCAACGGCCCGGGACGTCGTACCAACCTCCGTTGAAGGAGTCCTCGGAGCCCGTTCCCTGAATGGCCGGCTCGCCGTCGATGACGGCCCGGTCGTCGCCCTCGAAAAAGCCGGTGTGGCCGCTCTCGAGCCCTTGGGCCTGGAGAATGACCCCGACGACGTGGCCGCGGCCGGTCGTCCGCAGATAGGTGTAGGGGCGGCCTTCCGTCGAGGGATCCTCGCGCCGCCAGTGAGCGTAGAAGTGACCCTCGTCCGTGGCCTTGCGGATCGCCGACGACACCACCTCGGCCTCGACCTCGACCGTGGGGCTCCCGGCCGGCCGCTCAGAAACGAGCTCGATTTGGGCCGAGCGCCTGAACGGCATCGGGAAGTAGCAATAGTCGACATCCTCGGCGGTCGTCCCGAGCAGGAGCGACCGCGTCGCCGGTTCGCCGAAGCTGGCGCCGAAGAAGTCGCCGACCGGCACATCGATAGCTGGTTCGGTCGCGCCGTCCCAATAGGCCCGGATGAGGATGTCCCTGGCCTCGCCCGCCAGCGCCGCAGCCGGCCGAAGGCGCAGCCCGACGATGCGGCCCGGACCCGAACTTTTATAAAGGACGGCCTTTCCGGCGGGCGCCAGGCTCGCCTTGACCCGCGCGGTCGACAGGAGGGCACCGGGCGGCGCGGCGGCGGCCGAGATATCCGAGCCCGCCCTCTTGAAGAGGTCGGCCGCGCGCCCGACCTTTGACAGGAAGTCCGCCGAAGGCGGATCGGCGTAGGTCTCGACCGTCGTCCCCGGCGGAAAAACGGCATAGTTGATGTCATAGAACTGGAACGACGCGGCCTTGAGGACGACCTTGCAGGACTTGGCGTAGGTCAGCGGCACGTATGATGTGTAGCCGCCGACCCCATAAATAGATAGTGGCGAAACGAAGGGCGGCCGCGAGCCGTTGAAGAGCTCGATGACCTTCAGGCTGAGACGCGGAGCGGCCTCGCCGTCGAAGTAGAACTCGACGACGTCCTCGTTCGGCGTCGGCGTGTGGATCCGGGTGATCGCCCCCGGCCCGGCGAGATCGGCCAGGACGAGGCCGCCGGGCTCCTTGCGGACGAACGAATACTTGCCGCTGAAGCCGTCGTCGTTGCCGCCCGTGCGGTCGTAGCTCGAGACGAGGCCGACCTCGACCGACGCCTTCAGCCGCGGCAGGAGATCGAGCCGCGAGAGCTCGTCGGCGAATCCGCCTTTCAACTTCGCCATCGGCCTGCGCCTCGGGCCTCTCGATGTCTCGCCCGGCTCCGCCATCTTCTCCTCGGTCTCAGGCCGCGAGCAGGCCCCGGCGAGAAGAAAGAAGGCCAGCGCTCCGATCATCCACATACGCCTGTTCATCCGCATCCTCCGGACGGTGTCAGACCTACCTTCTTTGGGAAAAAAGGTAGGTCTGACACCGTCTTTTCCGCCAACTATGGACCAGCGGACGGGGAGCCGTCAAGCGCCCGCAAAACTCGACGACCCCTTATCGAAGTCGGGGACACTATGCCTATTTCCCTATTTTCGGGGGCGGAGCCTCTCTCGGTTCCGGCGCTGATCCAAAAAAGAAATGGGTGAATAGGTATTGTGTCCCCGATCAAGCGGGCCGTAGTGGTCGCGGATGCGCATCGCGGCTTCGGCCGCGGCGCCGTTGCCCCAGTCGTAGATCGTGAAGACGCCCATGCCTTCGCCCTCCGGGCTGGTCCGGCCGCCGTGGCCGTAGTTCTCCATGGTGAAGCCGTAGTCGGCCGGACCGAACCAGGGGTAGACCTTCTCCCACATGGCCTTGACCGCGGGATTCTCGGGGCAGTACATCATGACGAAGCCGGCCTCGAGCGCGGCCAGCCCCCGTTCCGTGTAGGCCGCCTCCGCGAGCTCCCGGCCGTAGTCGAGGAAGAGCTCGGCGAAAAGAGTCTCGCGGGAGTCGTTCCACTCGCCGTCGGCGTTCATGACCCCGAAGCCGCCGAGCGCGGGGACGTAGATGAACGGCGGCTGCCAGACCTGCTGGGCCATGGCCAGCTCGTCGAGCGTGCGCCGGCCCCAGTCGAGGTAGCGGCGTTCGCCGGTCGCCTTGAAGGCGGCGAGCAGGGCCTCCGAGGTCCAGAACATCGACAGGGTGTTCTGTTTATGCATGGCGTTGCGCTCGATCTTGCGGTCGAGATAGCGCTCCCGGCCCCAGGCCGAGCAGGACCAGTAGGTCTCGAAGTCGAGCCAGTTGCCCTCGGGGACGATCCGGGCGAGCACCGCGTCGAGGGCCCGCAGCGCGGCCCGGCGGTACGTCTCCTCCCCCGTCATCTCCGCGAGCTTGAGAAGGAACGTCGCGCTGAGGCTCGACTCGGGCGTCTGGTTCATGACCGGGCCGGGAGCGTGCGTTCTCGGGTCGAGCCAGCCCGGGAAAAAGCCCTCCGCGTCCTGGAGACGCAGCAAGCGCTCGCCGTAGACGCGGGCGTAATCGATGAGCCGGCCGTCCTTCTCGAGCTCGTCATACCAGCGCAGCATCAGCAGCGCCGTCCAGCTCATGTCGAGGACGTGGTACCAGTCCGAGGTGATGCCGTGCTCCCGGGGCGTGCGGTCGGAGTTCGACCAGCGGGCCTCGGCCCAGGGGCGCGGCCGGCGCAGCTTCTGGCCGCGGATCTCGAGTATGTCGTTGGCCGTGCCGATGACGGCCGGGAAGAGGCCGTCGGTCATCGGGGCGGCCAGGGCCAGCTCCTTGGCCAGGCGGGCCCGGGCCCTGTGCGCTTCGCCTTCCGCGCCGCCGACGAAGCGCCCGAAGCGATAGAGCCCCGAAGCGCTCCGGAGCGACGAGAACCAGGCCTGGTTCCAGACCGAAAGGAACTCCCGCTGGTACCACGGCCCGGGATAGTTCGGCGACTGGGAGATATTGACGATGAACTGGGGCGCGCCGACGCGCTTCCCGCCGAGCGTGAACTCCTGCCAGACGAATTTGCCCCAGCCTTTGAAGGCCCAATCGTAGGTCCGGCGAACGTAGGGCTCGAGCTGGCCGGGGATGGGCTCCCGTTTGGTAAAGAGCCGATGGCCCCAGCGCGTCCAGAGGAAGTCCGAGACGGCGCGCCATGGGTTCGGGACCGGGCCTGGGTCGCGGAACGCGGCGACGAAGAAGCCCAGTTCGACCCGGCCTGGGGCGAAGGTCATCCCGGGCGCCTTCTTAAAGAGGACGTGCTCGGCGACGTCCGTCCGCGACAGGCCGATGGCCATCTTCCGACGAGGCGCGTCGTAGTCCAGGAACCAGGGATTCTCCGGGCGGGCGCCGACGATGTCCAGGTCGGGAACGAGGGCCACGACGAGCGGGCCGCGGGCGGCGATGAGGGCCGGGGAGCGGAAGACGTGCTGAGCGATGACGTAGCCGTCCTCGGGCGCGAGGTGGGGCGCCCACCAGAAGTCGGGCTCGATCTCGACGTCGAAGCGGACCGCGAGCTCGTCCTGGGCGGCGGGGCGCGCGGCGTCCCAGGCCAGGCGGACGCGCCGCCAACCGGCACCGTCAGCCTCGGAGGCCTCGACGCGCGGCGCGCCGAACTCGGTCAGCTCCGGAACAGAGAAGCGCAAACAAGGCCGGCCTTCGAAGAGGAGCGTGTAGGCCGGACCCTCGCGCGTGAGCCGGGTCGATCCGGGCTCCGGACCGCGGCAGGCCGACAAGGCCAATCCCACCGCCACTCCGGACGCGATGGCTGCGGCGCGGAACCGGGCGTTCCGGCAGCCCGCCCTCTTCCACCCGGCCCTCACAGCACCCTCCTTGTCGAGAAAAGGATCCGCCGGCGGACGGGGTCCTTGGCGTCCGGCAGGAGCCAGCCGGCCGAGACGGGCTCGAGGCTCGCCGCCCGACCCAAAGGACCAATGACCTGGGGGCGGCCGTTCGGGTCGGGCAAAAGCCGCCCGGAGCCGTCGACCAGGACCGCCCAGGACGCGTTGAGGTCGCCCGCCGTGGCCGGAAGGGCCAGGCAGAGGGGGCCGTCAAAGACCCCGACGCCGATCGGCTTCTCTACGGGCCAAGGCACCAGGCGCAAGCCCGATCTGAAGGCGATCTCGACATCGGTCGTCCCCGCCCACGCCCGGGAGATGAGAACGCGTCCGCCTCTCACGGGCGACTCGACGCGTTCGCCGCCGCACCAAATCTCAGCGGCCTCGACCCAGGCCGGGATGCGCAGCGCGAGCGTGAACCGCCGGGGCTCGGCGCATTCGATCCGAACGCGTGACTCGCTCATCCGCGGGAAGTCGCCTCGGATCGCAAGCCGCACGCCCTTCTCCGGAAGAGCGGCGTCAGCCTCGGCGTAAAGATTGACGAAGACCGCGTCGGCGTTTTCCGTCACGGCGTATCGGCCGGCCTGGCCGAGGGCCCACATCCCCCAGAGCGAGCAGCAGCCGGGATTCTCGCTGCCGAAGCGGCCCTCCCAGCCCTGCCACTGCTTGCCGCCGACGACGTCCTGGGCGAACGACAGGTGGCCGAAGCCACCGGTATGGAACTGGTTGAGGAAAAAATGATTGACCAGGGTGTGCTCGGCGTCGTCGAAGTAGGCGGTCCGGCCCGTCGCCGCGGCCATCATCATATTGACGACGATCCAATCGGCCAGCCCGCAGCCCTCGTCCTGTTCCGAGACCGGCATCCCTTCGGGCAGCCCGCCGGTGATAGAGCGGCTCGCGCGGCACCAGCTCAGGTAGTCCTCGACGCGGTCGAGGTATTCACGCTTGCCCGCCGCCTCGGCCAGATCGACGAGGCCGCGCTGAAGCGATAGCGAATGGTGGGTGTGAGGCGTTCGCCCGGCATGGGCGGCCAGGCGCTCGGCCAGCTCGATGGCCCATCGGTCGCCCGCCTGAGCGTAAAGCGCGACGAGGCCGTCGAGGCAATGGCCATAGAACTCGTGGAGGGACCCGCCGCGCCGCGTCTCCCAGTCCGGTGCAAGCCTCTCAAAAAAACGGCCCAGCCGGCGCGCGGACTCGAGAAAGCGGGGATCGCCCGTATCCGAGTAAGCATCCATCAGGCCGCGCAGGGCGAACGCGTTGCCGGAGAGGAGCCTGACGTCGCCGGCCGAGGCCTCGGGACCGAAATGACCGGCCTCGGTCTGATACGGCAAAACGGCTTCGAGCAGGACTTGAGGCGGCCAAGCCTCGCCTGTCCAGCCGTAGCCCCGGGCGACATGAACGACCGAGAGCCATCGGCCGATCTGGTCGCCGGGCCAGTCCCACCATAGCGAGCCGGGCCGCCCGGCTGTGGCCGCGACGAAGCTATTCAAGGTATAGAGATCGGTCCAGGTCAGGATGTGGGACGCCGCGGCGGGCCCGATCTCGTGGCCCGCCCGGCGGCAGGCTATTAACCCGGCGGCCCCGGCGAGGGCAAGGCCGGCGATCATCAAAAGGACGAGGTGTCTCCTGCTCGAGCCGCTCATATCGGTGACTCCTTCCGCGCGCCGGGCTGGCCCCAGTATACGGAACGCCGGGCGCCCGCTCAATACGCGCGGAGAAAAGACGGGGTCAAACCTACCTTTTACAGTAAAAGGTAGGTTTGACCCCATCTGTGGCGACCTGCGGCGCTTGTCGCCGCCGCGGCTCCTGAAGTAGAATCACGGCGCATGTCCGTCGAACCGTCCGAACGGAGGGAACCCATGTGCACGAAAGACCGATTGACCTCGCCGAGCGCCACGGCGGCGCTTGTCGCGCTGGCCGCCGTCCTCTTGATCGCCGGAGCTTGCGCTCCACGGAACGAGAGCGCCGCGGTCACCCCGATGAGCGTCTCGTCGCCCGACGGGAGCCTGACGATCTCGCTTGCGCTCCGCGCCAAAGCCCAGCCCTATCTCGCCGGCGAGCGGCTCTATTATCGCGTCGCGTACAAGGGCCGGCCCGTGCTGGCCGATTCGCCGCTCGGGCTCGACCTCCTCGGCGGGCCGGCGCTCGACCAGGGCCTCGAGGTCCTCACCGTCAACAAGCAGCCGCATGCTTCGACCTGGGAGAACGCCTTCGGCGCTCAGCGGGTCATCCCGGACAAGTACAACGAGCTCGTCGTCGAGCTGCGGGAGAAGGCCGCGCCGCAGCGGAGGCTCGACGTCGTTCTGCGCGCTTACGACGAAGGCGTGGCCTTCCGCTATGTCCTGCCCGAGCAGGCGGGGCTCAAGGAGTTCACGATCGCCTCCGAATCGACGGGGTTCTATTTCGCCGGCGACGCCGAGGCGCTGGCCCTGAACCTCGGGCGCTGGGACACGAGCAACGAGGGCCCGTACGTCCGGACCCCGTTACGCGAGATCAAGCCGGCCTCGCTCGTCAATCTGCCGCTCCTCGTCGAGATGCCCGCATCCGGGCTCTGGGCGGCCTTGCTCGAGGCCGACCTGACCGATTACGCCGGGATGTACGTGGGCGGCGTCGCGGGCGCCGACAACGCGCTGGCCGCGCGCCTTTCCGTCCCTCCGCGCCGGGCCTTCGACGAGCCGGTCCGCGGCAAGACCCCGAGGTCGACGCCCTGGCGCGTCCTCATGTTCGGGCCGGACCCGGCCCGGTTCATCGAGAGGAGCTATCTCATCCTCGACTTGAGCGCTCCCTGCGTGATCGCCGACACCTCGTGGATCAAGCCGGGCAAAGCGGCCTGGGATTGGTGGTCCGGGAGCTACGCTACGGGCGTTGCGTTCAAGCCGGGCATGAACACGGCCACGATGAAGCACTACATCGACTTCGCCGCCCGCCATAAGTTCGAGTACATGCTCGTCGACGCCGGTTGGGCCCCGATGTCGGAGGACGGGCGGATCGAGGACATCCTGCGCTACCGGCCCGAGGTGGACGTCCCGGCCATCGTCGCTTACGGGAAGTCCAAGGGCGTCGAGACGCTGCTCTGGGTCGAGTGGCAGGCCCTCGGCCGTCACATGGACGAGGCCATGGCCCTCTACGAGACATGGGGCGTCGCCGGCATCAAGGTCGACTATATGAACCGCGACGACCAGGACTTGGTCAACTACTACCAGAAGGTCGTGAGCCAGGCCGCCGAGCACCGGCTCGCGGTCGATTTCCACGGCGCCTACAAGCCGACGGGACTGCGGCGGGCCTACCCGAACCTGCTGACCCGCGAGGGCGTCATGGGGCTCGAGTACAGCAAGTGGAGCGACCGCATCACGCCGGAATACGACGTGACCATCCCGTTCACGCGGATGCTCTGCGGGCCGATGGATTTCACGCCCGGGGCGTTCCGGAACGCGGCCCGCGGCAAGTTCGAGGCCAAGGACATCGCGCCGATGTCCCAGGGCACCCGGGCCCACCAGCTGGCGATGTACGTCGTCTATGAAAGCCCGCTGGTCATGGTCTCCGATTACCCTGAAGCCTACGAGGGGCAGCCCGGGCTCGAGTTCATCGAAAAGGTCCCGACCGTATGGGACGAGACCCAGGTCCTCGCGGGCAAGCCGGGCGAGTTCATCGCCATGGCCCGGCGCAAGGGCGACGGGTGGTACGTCGGCGCGATGACGAATTGGGACCCGCGCGAGGTCCCGATCAAGCTCGACTTCCTGGGCGTGGGCGAGTACGAGGCCCGCGTCTTCGCCGACGGCCCGGACGCCGCGACCGAGGGGACAAGCTTGACGGTCGAGACGGAGCGGGTCATGGCCGGCGATGTGCTGGCGCTGCGCTTGGCCCCGGGCGGCGGCGCCGCCGTCATCCTGATCCCCAATCGCTAGAGAAGAACGGGGTTCGGCCTATTGGCCGAAGCCCTGGACCTTTTTATACCCCCCAGGCAGGTCGTACGTGCCGGCCGGAGCCGTCTTTTCCGTGCACTCCAGAAGCTCGGTCGTCGAGACGACCTCGGCCCCCATCATGTTGACCTTGGATGTCTGATACACGACGACGCCCTTGAGCTTCTTCATCTCGGCGACGATCTTGTCGAAGCCGGGCATGCCGGCCATCATGGCGTTGGCCATGGTGAAGGCCATCCCGTAGTCGACCTTGATGTCCTCGGTCGTCCAGGCCTCGGACTGGGTCTTGCCCATGCCCATATCGATGTCGATGAGGTACTTGCGGCAGTTCCAGCTCCCGATCTTCTTCGTCTCGGAGGTCTCGGTGACCTTGGCCGACATGTTCCCGAACATGCCCTTCATCATCTCGGCGGCCTGGTTGGCCTGCTCCTCGCCCCCGCCTCCCGCCTGGGCCGCGGCCTGGCCGAGCATCTTGCCGAAGTCGAGCGGGATCTCGGCGTAGGTCTTCTTGGCGTGGTCGATCATGTAGAGGACCTTCTTGTCGGTCAGGAAGAGCATCGACGTGGCGCCGCTCTCCGAATCCGTGCGGGCCTTGTTCGAGGCCATCCAGAAGACCATGATCTCGTCCTTCTCCGGCTGGCTCTGGCCCATCATCTGAAAAGCGCCGGTGTGGACCTTCTGCTTCATGGTGACGTCGGCCAGGGCCGGCGCGGCGGCGGCCGCGAGCCCGACGAGAACGACGAGTCCGAGGAAGACGGCCTTGCGCGGATGTTTCATGGATGCATTCTCCTTTCCCTTTCCCCGTTTTAGAAATTGTCGTAATGGACGACCGCGTCCAGCGGGCGCTTGGGCACATGGAGCCGCCCGGCTTCGTCTTTCCAGTAGCGGCAGGATTCGCCCATGACCTCGGCGGCCGGCTCCTCGGCCGGATAGCCCAGGGCCAGGACCGAGTCGATCCGGTAGTCCGCCGGGATGCCGAGGGCGGCCCGCAGCCGGTCCCGGTCGATCGACAGCATCCAGCAGGCCCCCACGCCCTCACTGAGCGCGACGAGGATCATGTTCTCCATGGCCGCGCCGACGTCGTACTCGAACATCTTCTCCCGGAGCTTGGAGTTGACCAGGGTGACGACGTAGGCCGCCGGCTCCTCCCCCTGCCGGGGATCGCCCGCCGGCGCGATGTAGGCGGCCCACTTCAGGGCGGGAAAGACCTCCGCCTTCGGCCCGGCGCCGTCGACGACGAGGAACTCGAGCGGCTGGACGTTGGCCGCCGACGGGGCGAGCCGGGCGGCGTTGACCATCCGCTCGAGGAGCTCCCGCGGCACAGGGTCCGGCTTGAACTTGCGGATCGTCCGCCGCGCCGCCGCGAGGTCGTAAACGTTCTTGTCATCCTGGCACATGCTGTATCTCCTTTCTCAAGAGAGGGTCAAACCTACTTTTTTCGAAAAAAAGTAGGTTTGACCCCCTCTGGGGCTTTGAGCATGAATACGGCCGTTGACACAAGCAGACACAGGCCGGCGACGCGGTACATCCAGCGGTACCCGGCCTGGTCCGAGACCCAGCCGAAGACGGGCGCGCCGAGGCCCATGCCGACGTCGAAGAGCGAGTTGTAGAGGCTGATGGCCAGACCCTTGTTCTCGCGGCCGAGGAAATCGATGATGTAGGTGCTGAGGGCCGGGAAGATCAGGCCTTGGCCGAGTCCGCCGACGAACCCGGTCACGACGAGCAGCGGGAAGCTCCGCACCTCGGCGATCACGAACAGGTTCCCGGCGATGATGAGCGCCGCCGGCAGGATGACGGTCTTGCGCCCGAACCGGTCGGAGAGGTCGCCGAGCCGGAACCGGGTCAGGATCGCCGCGGCCGAGAAGACGACGAAGAACAGCCCGACCCTGGCGATCCCGACCGAGTTGCCGAAGACGGCGATGAAATAGATCATGGCCCCGCGGATGGCCCCGTGGAAGACGGGGATCGAGGCCACGACGGCGGCGAGGGCCCAGGGCACGAGCCTCAGGGCCTTCATCCCGGCGGCGCTCTCCCCGTTCTCGGCTTTGACGATGTCGCGCGCCAGGAGCACGCATCCGACCGAGGCCGCGAGGAAGAGCAGGCTCGCGTTGTAGAGCCGGCCCGGCCCGCCGCTTCGCAGGAGCTCTTCGGCGAGAAGCGGCCCCAGCGCGTTGGCCACCAGCCCGGCCACGCCGATGATGCCCATGGACTTGGCCAGCCGGTCGGCCGGGGCCAGGTCCGAGCACATAGCGATCGTCGCCGTCATGCTGATGCCCCAGCCCAGGCCGGCAAGCGCCCGCAGCAGGAAGGGCAGCCAGCCGGCGTCGTCGACGAAATGGAAGAACGGCACCGCGAGCGCCAGGAAGAACAGGCCGAGAAGGGCGATGCGGCGCCCGCCGCGCAGGTCGACGAGCCGCCCGAAGAACGGCCGGACGGCGATGGCCACGACGCTGTGGACGCCCATGATCAGGCCTATCCGCCCCTGGCTCGAGCCGAACCTCTCGAGCACGACCGGGAAGAGAAAGAAGAGCGAAACGGACATGAACAGGAAGAAGTAGCCGGCCAACCCGAGCAGGAAATCCCGGTTCCAGAAGGACGGCCGGCACGCGTCCGTCATGACCGGCCGGGGAGCGAGGCCAGGAGCCGCCGGGCCCGCGCTTCGAGCGCCTCCCAGTCGCCGGCCTCGACGGACTTGGCGTCGACGAGGGCTGTGCCCAGGCCGACCGCCGCCGCGCCGGCCGCGATGAAGTCCCGCGCGTTCTCGACCGTGACGCCCCCCGTCGGCATGAGCCGGACCTCGGGCAGCGGCCCGCGCAGGTCGCGGCAGAACTGCGGCCCGAGCGAAGTGGCCGGAAAGACCTTGACGATGTCGGCCCCGGCCCGCCAGGCCGCGACGATCTCCGTCGGCGTGAACGCCCCGGGCGCAACGAGGACCCCCGCGTCGCGACAGACCTTCACCGTCTCCATGTCGGTGATCGGCGAAACGACGAAATCGGCCCCGGCGGCGATGACGTCCTTCGCGGTCCTCGCGTCGAGCACGGTGCCGGCCCCGACGAGCGTCCCCGGCGCCTTGCTCCCGGCCATCCCGCGGATGATCCCGACCGCCCCGGGCACGGTCATCGTGATCTCGAGGGCCCGGACCCCGCCCCGGCCGAGGGCCGCAGCGACGCCGGCCAGCCGGGCCGCGTCCTTCATCCGGATGACGGCCACGACCCGCGTTTCGAGGATCGCTCCGAGGACCTCGTCTTTCGTCACAGCGCCCTCCTCCCTGCCCCGCCTGCTAACGCTGGATCCGGCCCGACCGGTCGCCCCGGACAAGGGCCCTGACGTCCTTCTCGGTCGAGAAGTTGAAGTCGCCCGGGATGGTGTGTTTGAGCGCCGCCGCGGCCACGGCGAACTCCAGCGCCTCGGCGTCGGGAAGCCCCGTCGCCAGGCCGTGGATGAGGCCGGCCGCGAAGGCGTCGCCCGTGCCGATGCGGTCGACGACCGACCGGATCTCGTGGGCCGGGCCGACGAGGAACTCCTTCTCGTTGCGGAGGACCGCCGACCAGCGGTTCCAGTCGGCGCTGTAGCTTTCGCGCAAAGTGAGGGCGATCCGGGAAAGATTGGGGAAGGCCGCGAGGATCGAGGCGGTCAGCTCGTCGTAAAGCTCCGGGTCGACCCGGCCCGCGCTGACCTCGGGGGCGGGGCCGATGCCAAGCGATCTCTGGCAGTCCTCCTCGTTCCCCGTGAGCAGGTCCGCGTGCGCGGCGAGCTCGCGCATGACCTCGGGGGCCGGGCGGCCGTACCGCCACAGCTTGGCCCGGTAGTTGAGGTCGAGCGACACGGTCATTCCCTTGGCCCGGGCGGCGTTGACCGCTTCGAGCGTCAGCGCCGCAGCCGACGCGCTGAGGGCCGGGGTGATCCCGGTCACGTGGAGCCAGTCCATCCCCTCGAGCGCGCCGGCCCAGTCGATGGCCCCCGGCCCGGCCTCGGCGATCCCGGAGCCGTCCCGGTCGTAGACGACCCGCGACGGCCGCTCGTTCGCCCCCGTCTCGGCAAAATAGAGGCCGAGCCGGCGCCCGCCGCGGACGACGGCGCCGACGTCGACGCCGTAGCGCCGGAGCTCGCGCAGGGCCGCTTCGCCCACGGGGTTGGCCGGAACGACCGAGACCCAGCGGGACCGGTGCCCGAGCGCCGCGAGCGAGACGGCCACGTTGGCCTCGCCCCCGCCGAACGTCGCGCTGAGGCGCGGCGACTGGAACAGCAGCTCTTTCCCCGGCGGCGCCAGCCGCAGCATGATCTCGCCGAACGTCACGATGTTGGCCATGCCGGGATCTCCTTCGCTTAAACATAGCACAGAAAGCCCGGCGGCGGAAAGACGCCGGGGATGGAAACGCCGCCGGTTTCCGGGTAAAATACGCCGGACAACAGGGAAAGAACCATGGACAAGATCCGCAACGGCATCCTCCTCGTCTTCGGCTGCGCCGTCATGGGCCTGGCCTACGCCCTCTTCCTCATCCCCCACCACTTCGTTCCGGGCGGGGTCTCCGGCATCGCCATCATCATCAACGCCTTCGCCGGCTGGCCCGTCGGCGCGCTCATCGTCGTCCTCAACGTCCCCGTCTTCCTGTTCGGCCTCAAGACGATGGGCAAGAGATACGTCCTCAACAGCCTGGCCGGCATGATCGTCTCCTCGGCCTTCATCGACCTCTTCAACAGGGTCCTCCGGCTGCCCTCGGCGACCGACAACGCCGTCCTGGCCGCGATCTACGGCGGGATCACGCTCGGCGTCGGGCTGGGCATCGTCTTCCGCGGCCGGGCCTCGACCGGCGGCTCGGACATCATCGGCATGGTCCTCAGCAAGCACACCGGCCTGTCGCTCGGCTTCGGCATCATGATCGCCGACTTCGTCGTCATCTCCGCCTCGGGCCTGGCCTTCGGCAGCCTCGAGGCCCCTCTCTACGGCTATCTCGTCCTCTTCCTCTCGACCAAGGTCATCGACATGGTCCTCGAGGGCTGGAGCTACTCCAAGCTGGTCATCATCACCTCGTCCCGGACCGAGGAGATCGCCGACTTCATCCTGCACAAGCTCGACCGCAGCGGCACGGCCCTGCGCTCCCGCTCGCTCTACCTCAACCGCGAGGGCGAGATCATCCTGACGGTCGTCCACCGCAAGCAGCTCTCGGACCTGCGGTCGTTCATCAAGAAGACCGACCCCGAGGCCTTCGTCGTCATCAACGACACCTACGACGTCCTGGGCAAGGGCTTCAAGTCCCACCTGATCACCTGAAAAGGGCGTCCCTTTTGCCCGAAAAATGGAGTAAAATGATCGCGGACCCGGCCCGAAAGGAGACGCCCCCGATGCGAACGAGACACGCCCCTCCCCTGCGGCCGGCCGGATTGACGGCCCTCGCCGGGCTCGCCGTCCTCGCCCTCGCCGTCGGCGTCGCGGCGGCGGGTCAGACGATCGGTCAAGCCATGGGCCCCGAGGCCCTCGGCTTCAAGAAGAGCTTCATCGTCGAGATCCGCAATCCCTCGCCGCTCGCCCTCGAGAACCACGCTGTCGTCATCGACGTCGCCGCGATCCGCGAGGCCGTCGCCTGGGACTTCAACACCTACATGTACGCCCTGTTCGAGGACAAGGGCGGCGAATACTCCCTCGTCGTCTCCCAGGCCGACGACCTCGACAAGGACCGTTACCACGACGAGATCGTCCTCATCCGGACGCTGCCGCCCTCTTCAACGACCCGCCTCCTCTGCTATTACACGCCCGAGCGCAGCTTCCAGCTGATGCCGGCCCAAAAGGCCTTCGCCCGCGGCGGCTGGGAGGCCGGCGCGGTCGAGGCGGGCTGGGAATCGAACCTCATCGCCTTCAAGCTCGCCCGCGGCCGGATCGAGTTCTACGGCAAGCTCCAGTCCGGGCTCATCCTCAAGGCCTTCCCCAAGCCGGACACCCGGCCCCAGGACTGGGGCATGGACGTCCTCGACGCCGGCGACTCGGCCGGGCTCGGCGGCCTCATCCTCTGGGACGGCGCAGCCCGCGTCCCGCTCTTCGGGGAGTCTGCGCCCCGGCCCACGGTGACCGTGCTCGCCGCGGGCCCCGTGCGGGCCCTGATCAAGGCCGAATACCCGGCCGTCCGCGCCGCCTCCGGCGAAACCGCCGTATCCGTCCTCTACTCGGCCTTCGCCGACGGGGCCTACTCCCGGCAGGACCTCCTCATCCCCGAAAAGGCCGGGCGCGCGGTCGTCGCCGGCCCCGGCCTCGAGAAGCTCCCCGGCGAGACCCCGGCCTTCGACAAGGCCAAGGGCTACCTCGCCGTCTGGGGCAAGGGCGCCGACAAGGCCGGCGAGGTCGGGCTGGCCGCGATCTTCCCGCCGGCGGCCTTTGCCGGGACCGACGAGACCGCGGCCGACCGCGGCGTCAAGCTCGAGGCCCGGCCCGGCGCCAGGCTCACCTATTGGGTGGCCGGCGCCTGGGACCGCGGCATCACGACACCCGGCGTCCCGGGAGCGAAGAATTGGCCCCGGAAGGTCGAGGAGCTGGCCGCCCGCCTGCTCGTTCCCGTCCGGGTGGAGTTCAAATCCCGATGAGCGCCCGGAAGCAGCCCCACCAGCCTCCGCTCGACCCCGGCTTCGAGCCGATCATCCTGGCCTGGCGCGAATATCTCGACCGGACCCGGGCCTCGGGC
>CAYOYQ010000013.1:0-25869 GCA_964408215.1 uncultured Eubacteriales bacterium | reverse complement strand
GAACAGGCCGCCCGGGACGATCGGCTCGGGTCCGCCCGATAAAAGCGATCAAAGACCCGGGCGGCCTGTTCCGCTGGAATGCCCGGGCCGTTGTCGGCGACCTCGATGAGGACCTCCCCATCCTTGACGCGGATGGCCACGACGATCGGGCCCGACGGCGGCGAGTACTTGATCGCGTTGTCGAGCAGGTTGACCAGAGCCAGCCGCAAGGTCGGTTCGTCGGCCAGGACGTGCGCTTCCCCTGCCGAGGTCAGGGTCAGGTCTTGACGCTTCTCCTCGGCGAGGGGCCGCAGGTCGTCGACGGCCCGGACCGCGAGAGCGGAGGCATCGATCTCCTTCCGGCGCGTCGCGATGGCCCCGGCGTCCGCCCGGGTCAACGTCAGGAGGCTGTCGACCAACTGGCTCAGCCGGCCGACCTCCTCGAGCATGCTGCCGATCCGGTCCCGATACGTCGAGGCATCGAGGTCCTCCTGGAGGGCCACCTCGCCGACACTCTGGATGACCGTGAGGGGCGTCCTCAGCTCGTGCGAGGCGTCGGCCGTGAAGCGGCGCAGACGATCGAAGGACCCTTCCAGACGGGACAACATGTTGTTGATGACGCCGGCCATCCGCCCGAATTCATCCCGGGGATCTTCGACCGGCAGCCGGGCCGACAGGCTTTCGGCCGATATCTTCTCGGCCCGGGCGGCCATCTGGGCGACCGGCCGCAGCAGCCGGCCGGCCAGCAGCGACCCGCCGAGCGCGGCCAGAGCGAGACTGACGGGCAGGGCCAGCACAAGTATGACGACCAGCGTCTTCAAGGCCCGGCGGATCGGCTCTTCCGACACGGCAACGGTCAGGATCACGCCCGAGGCCACGGGGCCGGACCTCAAGCGGAACGCCGCTCCGGCCGGTGTCAAGATCGTCTTTCGGGACGACGCCCCGTCCGCGGCGACGGTCCCGAGGCCGAGGTCCTTGAAAGCCGCGGTCTCGAACAGCAGAGTTCCGTCCCGGCGGATCTCGAAGAGCCGTCCGGGCACCTCGTCCTGGAGCTCGCTGAGATCGGTGACGTCCTCCGCCACGTCCTGGGAGACGACCTGGAACTCCGCTTCTACCTGCCGGTCAAGCTGGCCGATGAAACCGGCCCTCACGGCTAAGAAGATCGCCACGAAAAGCGCGAGGACGGTCACGGCCAGGACGGCCGTGTACCAGAGCGTCAACCGCACCCGCACGCTGGCCGGCCGGATCCTCATGGCCCGGTCTCCGAGACGATAAAACCGACCCCGCGCAGGGTGTGGATCAATTTCACGGCGAACGGGTCGTCGACCTTCCGCCTTAATCGGCCGATGTGGACGTCGATCACGTTGTCGAGCGGGGTCGCCCGGAGCGTTTCTTTCCAGACCTCCCGGGCCAGCATGTCCCGGGTCACGACATGCTCGCAGTTGCGCAGAAGAAATTCGAGCAGGTCGAACTCCTTGGCCGTCAAAACGATCGTTTGTCGGGCCCGGGCGACCGTCCTCTTGACCAGGTCCATCTCGAGATCGGCGACTCCAAGCTTGGTCAGCGGGTCCCCCCGTCCCCGGCGCGAGAGGGCCCTGATGCGGGCCGTCAGTTCGGGGAACGCGAACGGCTTGACCAGGTAGTCGTCGGCGCCGAGATCGAGGCCGAGGATCTTGTCCTCGAGCGCGTCACGGGCGGTCAGGATGAGGACGGGCGTCGCCTGATCGGTCCGGCGGAGGGTCCGGAGGATCTCCGTGCCGTCCCGGCCGGGGAGCATCAGGTCCAGGATGACGAGGTCGAACGGTCCCGAATGAAGGAGAAAGAACCCTTCCTCTCCGCTCAGGGCCAGCTTGACCTGATAGTGCTCGGCCTCGAGCCCCTTCTTGATGGCCTGGGCGACCTTCTTTTCGTCCTCGATGACCAGGATATTCAAGGCCGTGCTCTCCGGAGAGCCTGAATATAGCACCCGGCCCAACCGATCGCCACTGAACTTTATCTGAATAGGATTTCAGAGTGGGACGCTCGGGGACCTTGCGGACGGAACGTCCCCAAAGACGCCCTCGCTATGAGGATCAGAGCCGCCGTGATCCCTGCGCCATCCCATCGAGGGTGGGAGCCGACCCAGGCGATCAGGAGGCCGATCGCGACGGGCGGATCGAGCCAGGGAATGATCCCTCGTGCGCTCTTCATCGGCCGTTTTCCGTGGCAGCTCTGCGCGAAGGCCGGCACGGCAACTGCGACCTTTCGGGTCATCGCATAGCGCGACGCCGTCCTCAAAAAACCTCTAGCCTGGCGGCATTCATTTTGTGCCCGGCTACGGGCTCGAGCAGGGGCGCGGGCCATTGCGGGACGAGAGCGTGGAGGCCGAGATCGTCGACGCCGAACGAAGTGTTGCAGAGGACGACGACGCCTGTCTTCTTCCCCGGCATGAAACCCGCGAAGGACCGGAACCCGCCGGTGCCGCCGTTGTGCCAGACGATCTCCGTGCCGTACTTCGTCCAGATGTGCCAGCCCAGGGCGATGTCGAGGTCGGGCGTTCCGGTCGGGCGCCTCTTTGCGAGCATGAGATCGAAGGCCTTGCGGAGCGGCGACTCGCGGAGTCCCATGGCCGCGGCCAGGAACTTCAGCATGTCGCGGGCGGTCGAGCGGAGAGCGCCGGCCCCGGCGAGGACGTTGAGGTCCCAATACTTGGCCGGAAGAAGCATCGGGTTCGTCCCGACGGCCAAGCGCTCCTTCAAGGCTTCCGGGAGCGTGATCGCCGTGTCGGTCATTCCGAGCGGCTCGAGAACTCGGCGCCGGACCATCTCCTCGTAGCTCGTGCCGGCCTTCAAGGCCAAAGCCTGCCCCAGCAGACCGACGCCGAGGTTCGAATATTCGTACCGTTCGCCGATCGGGCGGGTCAGGGTGTATCGGGACAAGAAATCGTAGAGCCGGTCCGGGCCGTAATCCGCGTAGGGATCGCCGAGATCGGCCGGCTTGAGGTTGTCGGGCAGGCGCGGCAGGCCGGAGACCTGATTGGCCAGGTCGAGCAGCGTGATCTCGCGGCCGTCCCGGCCGGGCACCTTGACCGTCGGGGGCAGGAATTTCGCCACCGGGTCGTCGAGCCGGATCTCTCCCCGGACGACCATGTCCGCCAGCACAAGGGAGGTGAAGGCCTTGGTGATCGAGCCGATCTCGAAGACGGTGTCTACGTCCGGCGCCGCCGCTCCGCCGGGCGCCGTGGCCCCGGCCGCGGCGAAGCGTTCACCTGTCGCGTCGACGAGCCCGGCGACGATGCCCAAGGCCTTTCGGGCCTCTTCGGTCCGGTTGCGCAGGAGCGCCCGCAGCTCATCGAGGTCCTGAGCGGCCAGTCCGGCCGATAGGGCCAGAGCCAGGCCGAGAACGAAACGTCGCTGATTCTTCATGCGCATCTCTTCTCATGCCAATTGGCCCGCCGGCCGGTCAGCTCTTCCAATCGGCCATCACCTGGGCGAAGCAGGAGAGGCCGCTGGGGATGCAGGCGCCGTAGCCGTGGCCCGGGAAGGTCCAGGCGCCGGAGAGGTAAAGGTTCCTGATCGGCGTCCGCTGTGGGAAGCGGCTGTTGCCGGAGTTGCCGACCGTCTGGTCCCAGCCGTAGATCGCGCCGCGCGGGTTCGAGGTGAAGCGCAGGCAGGTCAGCGGGGTGGCCGCCTCGACGACCTCGATGGACTTGCGCAGGCCGGGGAGGAACTTCCTCTCGGCCGCGTCGATCAGGATGTCGGCCAGCCTCATCTTCTCCTTGGTGTAGGCGTCCTTGTTGCCGTAGAAATAATCGGTCTCGTACTTTTTCCAGTAGTCGTAGCCCTGGGCGACGATCATGTTGAGGGTGTTCTTGCCCTTGGGCGAGAAGCCGGGGCCGAGGTTGTCGTAGAGGGTCAGGCCGAAGCCGGAGTTCTCGGGAAGCCCGCCGGCCAGGATGTCCCGGTAGTCGGCCTCGAGGTCGTAGCCCGTGTTGTAGAAGATCTCGCTCTCCTTGATCCCGACCTTGCGGACGAGGTCCGTTTTGAGGCCTAGCCAAACGAGGAAGGTCGAGTAGCTCATCGAATACCGGTCCATACGGCTGAAGAGGTCCTTGAGGAACTCTTTTTCGTCCGGCATCATCCGGCCGAAGGTGTCCGGGGCGTTGGCGTTGGAGACGATCGCCCGGGCGCGGTATTCCGCGCCGTCCGCCGTCCTAACGCCGACGGCGGCGTGGTCGCGGGTCAGGATGCGGTCCACCCGCGTATTGAGCTTGACCTCGCCGCCGTGCTTCCTGATCAGGCCGGCGAAGGCGTCGCTCATCCTCTGCGACGTCCCGACCGGGTAGAAGCCGCCCCCTTGGAGATAGCCCATGAGCGGCATGGCGTAATAGAAGGGGGAGAGCTTGGACGGCGGCAGGCCGAAATAGCCCCACAGGCCCGAGACGACCGCCTTGAGCTTGGGGTTCTTGACCCGCTCGTCGAGCATGGCCCCCCAGGGGCGGGCGAAGTTCTTGAAGAGAAGAGGGAACTGGGCGGGGAACGAGGCCATGTCGGGTTGGCGGCCGGCAGCCTGGAGCCGGCCGACCTCGTCGGCCAGGCCCCGCATGTCGGCGAAGATGCCGTCGATGGCCGCGCCGTCGTCGGGAAAGCTTTTCTTGAGAAGGGCGATGTACCCCGCGACATCCATGTGCGGCACCCGGATATCGAGGTCCGGGTAGACGACGCGATAAAGGGGTTTGTGAGGCACGAAGACGACGTCCCGGATCTCGGGGAAGCCGCCGATGAGATCGGCGACGCCGTTGCGGATGCCGACCGTGGTTGAATGAAGGGAGACGTCGAAGGTGAAACCGCCCGGCCGGGTGAAGGCGCTGGCGTATCCGCCGGGGACGCTGTGGCTCTCGAGGACGAGGACCTTGTAGCCCTGGCGGGCGAAGGCCGCGGCGGCGCTCAGGCCGCCGAGCCCGGCCCCGATGACGACGGCGTCGTAGCTCCCCGGCGGGAGCTTGTCCTGGCCGCCGCGGGGGAAGGCGTTCCAGTTCCAGGCCGCGAGGGGCAGGCCGGCCAGGAGCGTTTTCAGGAAATCCCGTCTGTCCCAAGCGTTCTGCGACATGGGGGAACCTCCTCAGGCTTGCCGGCGAACGATGGGCCTAGTGTATCCTCCGCCGCAGAGGGAGTCAACGCGGCCGGCCGGGCGTTTGACAACGCGGCCCGGGAACCATACGATTGAAGGAGACGGATCCCCGGTCAAACCGAATTTAGACATCGAGAACGGCCCCATGAGGAAGCTTTGGCGGCGCGTCCCCTCCGTGCTGCCCCTAGCCCTGATTATCGCCGCCCTGGCGGGCTTAGGTCTGTCTGGGCCTGCTGATTCAGCCGCCGCCCGCCCGCCGCTGCGCTTCGCGTGGCTGAGCGACACCCATGTCGGTTCGGACCGCGGCGCGGCCGACCTCCGGGCCTCCGTCGCCGACATCAACAAGCACGGCGGCTTCGCCTTCGTCCTGGTCACGGGCGACGTCACCGAGATGGGGCTCTACGACAATTTCCGCGCGGCCAGGGACATCCTCGACGGCCTCCGCGCGCCCTGCCACGTCATCCCGGGCAACCACGATACGAAATGGTCCGATTCGGGCGGCTCGGACTTCCGGCGGATCTGGGGCGACGACCGCTTCGACTTCGAGAGCGACGGCGTCCGGTTCATCGGCCTGGCCGAGGGCCCGGTCCTGAAGATGGGCGACGGCCACTTCGCGCCCCAGGACGTGCGCTGGCTCGACGAGCGGCTGAACGAGCCCGGGGCCCGCAACAAGCCGACCATTTTTGTGAGCCACTACCCCCTCGACGAGAGCGTCGACAACTGGTACGTTGTCCTGGACAAGCTCAAGGCGATCCCCACGGTCGCCGTCCTCGTCGGCCACGGCCACGCCGACCGGGCCCTGGATCTCGAGGGCCTCAACGGCGTCATGGGCCGGGCGAACATCGGGACGAAAGAGAAGGCCCCGGGCTACACGGTGGTCGAGATCGGCGCCAGGGCCATGACCTTCGCCGAACGGACCGGCGGAAAGACCCGCACGCCGTGGCATCGGATCGCGCTCGACAAGCGCGGCCGGCCGGTCCCGCCCAAGCGCCGGGCCGGTTCGGCCAAAGCGCCCGCCGCGCCCGCTCCGCCGCGGCCCGATCTCAGCGTCAACGGGCTCTTCCCCGATGTCCGCGTCCGCTGGCGGTTCGACGCCGGCTGGACGATTGCCTCGTCGGCAGCCGTTTCGGGCGACACCGTCGTCTTCGGCGACGCGTCCGGGGCCGTGCGGGCCGTGCGGATCGCCGACGGCAGCATCGCTTGGGAATTCAAGACGGACGAGCCGGTCTATTCGACGCCCGCGGCCGGCGGCGGCCGGGTCGTGTTCGCCGGGACCGACGGGGCGGTCTATGCCGTCGACGCGAGGGTGGGGACGCTCGCCTGGAAGGTCCAGACGGGCGGACCGATCGTCGCCTCGCCCGCGATCGCCGACGGCGTCGTCTACATCGGCTCGAGCGACCATGTCTTCCGGGCCATCCGCCTGGACAACGGCGGGCTCGTCTGGAGCCAGGACGGGATCGAGGGCTTCGTCGAGACGCGGGCTCTCGTCGCCGGCGGGATGGTCGTCTTCGGGGCTTGGGACGGAAAGCTTTACGCCCTCGAGGCCCGGACCGGCCGGACCGCCTGGACCTGGCAGGGCGAGCAGAGGAGCCCGTTCTATGCCCCGGCGGCCTGCTGGCCTGTGGCCGCGGACGGCAAGGTGTTCATCGTCGCGCCCGATCACATGATGACGGCCATCGAGCTCGCCTCGGGGCGGGAGCTCTGGGGGACCGACAACCTGGCCGTCCGGGAATCGATCGGCCTTTCTGAAGACGCCAAGCGGATCTACGTGCGGGCCGTCGAGAACGTCATCGCCGCCGTCGACCCAGCGGCCGACGGGCAGGAAACGCTCTGGGAGACCGACGCCGGCTTCGGCCAGGACATCAACTCGGCCCAGCTCGCGGAGAAGGACGGCGTCGTCTTCTACGGCACGAAGAACGGCCTGCTCCTGGCCCTCGACGGCGCGACCGGCGCCGTCAAGTGGAGGCACCGCGTCGGGGTCGCGCTTCTCAACACGGCGACCCCGACGAGCGGGCGCGAGGTCGTCGTCACCGACGCGGACGGCCACGTCACCCTCGTCTCCTTAAAATAACAAGGCGTCATACGATCAATTTTTCGATTTCCGCCGGCCAAGATAAACTCGCGGGCCGAAAATTGAAAAATTAGGTGTTATAATCTGGCGGGAGCGGCATGAAGAAAGCCGTCGGGAAAGCGCTCAAGATCGCGGGCCTCGCCGTCGGGGCCCTGAGCTTTCTGGCCCTCGCAGCGGCGCTCCTCGTCATGTTCGACAAGCCGCTCGTCCGGAAGATCGTCCGGAGCCGGCTCAACAGGACGCCCGGGACGACGGTCCGCTTCGACGGGCTCGACTACTCCCTCTTCCCCTTCCGCGTGTCCGTCGAGGCCCTTGAGTACGCGCGCGAGGACCCGTATCAGAAGATGGGGGTCTCTCTGGCGAAGCTCGAGGCGCGGGGCGGCTTCTGGAAGCTCGTGCGGGGGATCAAACCGGCCCTCGACGCGATCGAGATCGACGGCCTCTCGCTGCGCCTCGAACAGAAAGCCCGGTCCGAGGAACCTTTCGACCTTGAGGCCCTCCTCGTCCACGCCGCCGACGCTTTGGCCAACGCCCGGCACGTCTCCTTGACCGGTGCCCGGCTGTCCGTGGCCATGCTGGCCTTCAATGCCGACCTCGAGGGCCTCGACCTGACGCTCGACCCCGGACCGGACAGCGTGATCGCATACGACGTCGGAAGGTCCGACGTTCGCGTAAAAGCCCCGGCCGGAAGCTTCGCTCTGACGACCACGCTCCGCTCGTCGGGGACGCTGCGGCTCGTCTCGCCCTTCCGCCTCGACGCCGCGTTCGCCCTCGGTTCGCTCCGCCTCGCCTCCGGCGGGATCGAGCACGCCTTGGACGCCCTGACCGTCTCGGCGGCCGGCCGGCTCGACGGCTCCTCCGGCGAATTCGCCGTCTCCCGCCTCGAGATCACGGCGCCAGGCCTGCTCGGTCTCGAGGGGACGGCCGCCGGCGGGCTCGGGACGAGCGTTTTCGTCGAGGCCCGGACGAAGACCCGCTTCGAAAGCCTCGAGCGTGCGGTCGCGTTTCTCGGCCCCCGCCTCCCGGCCGCACTCAGGGGCGCCGGGCTCAAAGGCCGTGTCGACCTGGCCGGGACATACGGCCTCCACCGTACGAACGAAGGATCGACAGACGCCGTCGAGGCCACCCTCTCGCTCCAGGGCGTCGAGTTCGATCAGGTCGTCGGCGGGCGCCCGGTCCACTTCCGCGCCGACGGCCGGATCACCGCCTCCGGCCCGACCGGCGACCCGCGCTTCTCAGCCGACCTGCGTTCGACCGTCGGCAAGCTCTCGGTCTCCGGCCTATCCGTCGCCGGGGCCGGTCTTCACCTCGCCGTCCGCGGGACGCCTCGGACCGTCGCGATCTCCGGGCTCGAGGCTTCGTTGGCCGGTTTCGCCTTCGCGGCGGCCGAGGGAAAGACCGTATCGTTCGACAAGACGTCACTCGCCGCCAAAGCAACGCTCGACCTGGCCGGCAAGACCGCCACCGTGACCTCGCTCGACGCGGCCTTCCCCGGCCTCGCGCCCCTCCATCTGACCGGTCGCCTCGGCTTCGGCGCGGACCGCTCCGCCCGGCTCGAGCTCACGGGCCGCGGCCTCGACCTCGCCTCCCTCCGGACCGTCGCCGCGCCCTTCCTCCCGGCCGCCCTCTCCGGTTGGGAGCTGGCGGCCAAAGCCGATCTCTCGCTCGCCTATCGCCGCGGGCGTTCCGCCGCCGATTGGGGAGCTTCGGGGGCGCTGGCGCTTTCGGAGGCCACGTTCAACGACCCCTCTTTCACCGTCGCGGGAGAGAAGCTCGACCCGGCGTTACGCCTCGAGGCGGCCTCCACGCCGACGGGGTTTTCGTTCGAGGGCGGGATCGATATCGCCCACGGCGAATCCCTGTGGAAGTCCGTCTACATCTCCTGGGGCCAGCACCCGCTCGCCCTCACGGTTTCCGGCCGCTATGATCCCGCGACGGTCGCCGTCGATGGCCTGGCCGCCCGGGCTCTGCTGCCCGGGATCGGCACGATCGACGCGACCGGCACGGCGCGGCTGCAGGCCGTCCCCGTCTTCGATCTTCGTCTTGCCGCCGACCTGGCCCTCGGCCCGCTCTATTCCCTTTATACCCAGGCCGGCGCGTCCGAGGAGAGCCGGATGAAGCTCGAAGGCCGCCTCGGGGCCGACCTCCGTCTGCGCCGGGACGGCCGGGCGCTCTCGGCCGAGGGCCGGATCAAGCTCGCCGACACCGCGCTCGAGCGCCCGCTCACCAAAACCCTCCTGGCCGGCATCTCCGCCGACATCCCCGTCCATTATGAATCCGCGCCGGGCTCGTCCGGCGAGACCGGGGAGGCGTTTCCCGAAGAAGGCTATCTCCGCGTCAAGGAGCTCTCGAACGCGTTCCTCGCGCTCTCCTCGGTCGACATGGTCCTCCGCGCCGGGACGAACGCCTTGGCCCTCGAACCGCTCGGCCTCGGCCTCTACGGCGGCCGGCTCGAGCTCGGGCGGACGGTCTTTCGTCTCGACCCCGCGGCGGGGACCTTCAGCGGCGTAGGCTCGCTCGCCCTGCGCGACGTCGATGTCGCCCGTTTCCCCGTCGCCTCGCCCCAGTTCAAGCTGACCGGGAAGGTCCGGGCGGAGTTCCCCCGCCTCGACATCGGGACGAAGCTCATCGGCGTCTCCGGCCGGGGCGAGGCCGAGGTTTTCGGCGGCAAGATCGTCCTTCGCGACCTGGCCATCACCGACCCCTTCACCCCCGGCCGGGCCATCTCGCTCAACGTCGACCTGGTCGAGCTCGACCTCAAGAAGCTCACCGACGAGGTCCCCTTCGGCGAGGTGACCGGCATCGTCAGCGGGGAGATCCGCGACCTGGTCATCACCTACAACCAGCCGGCCCGGTTCGACTTCCGGCTGGAGTCGGTGCCGCGCAAGGCCGTCGCGCGGACCTTCAGCCTCAAGGCCGTGGACAACCTGACCGTCCTCAGCTCGGGCCAGCAGGCCTCGGCCGGGGCGGGCGGCTTCTTCCTCCGCTTCGTCCGCGGCTTCCGCTACGAGAAGCTGGGCATCGTCAGCCGGCTCCGCAACGACACCTTCACCCTGAACGGGACGATCCACGAGGGCGGGGTCGAGTACCTGGTGAAGAAACCGGCCCTTTTTGGTATAAGTGTGGTGAACCGCGAGCCCGATAAGGTCATCAGCTTCAAGGAAATGACGGGCCGGCTCAAACGGGTCGGCCAGTCCGGGAAATAGCGACGCATCGCAAGGAGGATGACGACATGAACAAGCGATACGCTCTTGGGACGGCCGCGGCCGTCGGCCTCCTCTTCATTCTGGCCTGCATCACGGTCAACATCTACTTCCCCGAGGCGACGGTCAAGCAGGCCGCCGCGGAGATCGTCGACGAGATCCGGAAGCAGGACGCGGAAAAGAAGGCGCCGGACGCGGTGGCCCTCCTCGCCGAGCCCCGGCTCGCCCCGGCCTTCTCGATCGTCCCCGCGGCCTACGCCCAGGAGGCGACGAGCGTCTCGACGCCGGCCATCCGGGCCCTCAAGGAGTCGATGAAGGCCCGTTTCCCTGTCCTCAAGCCCTATTTCGAAGCGGGCAACATCGGCGAGTCGAACAAGGGGCTCCTCGACGTCCGCGACGAGACGGGCCTCGCCCTCCAGGCCAAGGCGGCCCTGCGCAACGCGGTCAAGGACGAGAACGCCGACCGGACCAAGCTCTACGCCGAGGTGGCCAAGGCCCTGAACATCGAGGCCAGCCAGATCGAGAAGATCCAGAAGATCTTCGCCGCCGAGTGGGCTAAGAGCGCCGCCGCCGGCTGGTGGGTCCAGGCCGAGGACGGCGCCTGGGCAAAGAAATAGCCGGCGGGCCGACCTTCTCCCGCCCGCTTGCCATTCCTCACCGGCCCGTTGACTTCCGAGGGGGGACGAACCAATATGGCCGGCGATACAAGGGAGGGGCCATGCGAAAACTGTCCATGATCCTGGTGATAGCGGCCATGACGATCGGTATACTCCCGGGCGCGGAGACGCTTTCTGAAAAGAAGGTGTCCTTCTCCCTGGGGATCAGCGGGCTGGCGGTCAATCCCGATTCGGGCGATGCGCGCGCCCTCTTCGGTCCCGCGGCCGTCGTCCATTTCAACTTGGGACGGTCGCTCTTCGTCGCGCCCGAACTGGCCGTCGGGATCGGGGGGCTCTATAGCGGGGCCACGGTCAATGTCCGCCTCAGCAAGATCTTTCTGGGAGCGGGAGCCGGTTTGCTCTATTTCTTCTCCGAGCGGCAAGAGATTCAAGGGGACGGCATGCTCAAGCTTCAGCTGGGAACCCAGGGGGCCAAGTGGCGGTTTTACGCCGCCTTCGTTTCCAATGTCTTCAGCGGCGCCTGGCTCAGCGGCGCTCAAGTGACGGTCGTCTACGTCTTTTAGGGCCGCGCCGCGCGACGGATCCGGTCCGAAGCGGCCCGCGCCTCAAACGTCCCTTGACTCCCGGGGGGGGAGTGTACTAAGAACGGGTCGGACGAGGAGGCCCCGTGCCGCACCCCAAAAGGTTTCCTTTCCCTCTGATCTTGTCGCTTTCCTCCCTGATGCTTGGATCGCTCCTCTCTGTCGCTTGCTCGCCCGAGTCTCCCAAGAGCGGTCCGGCCGACGATCTCGCCGCCGGATTCGCCGCGCCGCCCGACTCCGCGCGCCCCTGGGTTTACTGGATGTGGATGGACGGCAACCTGACCCGTGAAGGGATCACGGCCGACCTCGAGGCCATGCGGGCGGCCGGGCTCGGCGGGGTCGTCATCTGCGAGGTCAACGTCGGCGTCCCCCGCGGACCGGTGGAGTTCATGAGCCCGGAGTGGCGCCGCCTATTCAAGCATGTCGTCAAGGAGGCGGAGCGGCTCGGCCTCGAGGTCACGCTCAACGCCGGCCCCGGCTGGACCGGCTCGGGCGGCCCTTGGGTCAAGCCCGAGGAGTCCATGCAGCACATCGTGGCCGCCGCGACGGAGGTCCGCGGGCCTCTTCATTTTGATTCCGTCCTGCCGCGGCCCGCGCGCCGCCCGGCCTTCTTCGGCGAGGGCGGCCTGCCCCAGGAGATCAAGGACAAGATGGACGGGTTCTATCGGGACGTGGCCGTTCTGGCCTCCCCGACGCCCGCCCCCGGCCCGGCGATCGCCGACATTGACGAGAAAGCGCTTTATGTCCGCGCGCCCTACTCCTCCCAGCCGGGCGTGCGGCCGTTCATCCCGTCGCCCCCCGAATACCCCGCGCTCCCGGCCGGGACGGCCATCGACCGGTCCAGCGTCATCGACATCACCGGCCGCCTCCAGGCGGATGGGCGCCTCGTCTGGGACGTCCCGCCCGGCCGCTGGACCATCCTGCGCTTCGGCCGGACGACGACCGGCGCCAACACGCGTCCGGCGCCCGTCCCCGGACTGGGGCTCGAGTGCGACAAGCTCGACGCCGCCGCGCTCAACGCCCACTACGACGCCTTCGTCGGCGCCCTGATCCGCGAGATCGGGCCGCGCCGGACCGACGGCGTCGCCGGCTGGACGACGGTCCATATCGACAGCTGGGAGATGGGCGCCCAGAACTGGACGGCCGCCTTCCGCGAAGACTTCCGGACGAGGCGCGGCTACGACCCGCTCCCGTATCTTCCGGTCGTGACCGGCCGCGCGGTCGACAGTCTGGAGATCTCGGAGCGGTTCCTTTGGGACCTGCGGCAGACCGCGAACGAGCTCGTCCTCGGGAACCACGCCCGGCGCCTCAAGGAGCTCGGCCGGCGCGACGGTTTCCGCCTGTCGATCGAGCCCTACGACATGACGCCCTGCGCCGACATGTCCCTCGGCGCGGTCGCCGACGTCCCCATGAGCGAATTCTGGCTCTACGGCTTCAATACGGCCCACAGCGTTTTCGAGGCGGCCGGCATCGCCCACACGAACGGCCGCCGGGTGATGGCCGCGGAGGCCTTTACCTCGGACGACCGGGAGGCCTGGCGGGCCCATCCGGCCTCGATGAAGGCCCTCGGCGACTGGGCCTTCACGGCCGGGGTCAACCGCATCGTCTTCCATCGCTACGAGAACCAGGCCGGGCTCAAGGTCAAGCCCGGCCTGACCATGGGACCCTACGGCGTCCATTGGGAGAGGACCGAGACCTGGTGGGACATGGTCCCGGCCTATCACGAGTACCTCGCCCGCTGCCAGTTCCTGCTCCGCCACGGACTGCCGGTCGCCGACATCTGCTTCCTCGTGGCCGAGGGCGCGCCCCACGCGTTCCGGCCGCCGGCCTCGGCCCTTCGCGGCAGCCCGCCCGGTCCGGCCGGGCCCGCTTTCGACGGCTGCCCGCCGGAGACGCTTCTCACGGCCGCCTCCGTCGCCGACGGCCAGATCGTTTTCCCGGACGGCATGAGCTACCGCGTCCTCGTTCTTCCCGAGCGCGAGACCATGACGCCCGCCCTTCTCGAAAAGGTTCGCGACCTCGTCGAAGCGGGCGCTACCGTCATCGGGCCGCGGCCGCGGAAGTCTCCCTCGCTGTCCGGCTATCCGGACTGCGACGCCGAGGTCGAGCGGCTGGCCGCCGAGGTCTGGGGCGACTGTGACGGCGTCAAGGTCACCGAGCGGCCCTTCGGCCGGGGCCGCATCGTCTGGGCGCGCTCCGGGACGGGGGCTGGGGCGGCCACTTTGCCGGCGCCCGGAGCAGCGGATCCGACCGGCGCCGGCCCGGGATCTCCGGGGTTCGATACCTGGTCGGTCGGCGCGCCGCCTCTCGACGATCCGCCTCAATACGGGGATTTCGCCGGCGTCATGGGCGTGCTCGGGAGGATGTCCGTGCCGCCGGACTTCACGTCGGATGTCCCGCTCCGTTGGATCCACCGCCGCGAGGCCGGAACGGAGATCTATTTCGTGGCCAACCCCGAGCCTCGGGCTATCGACGCTACGGCGACATTTCGGGTGACCGGCAAGCGCCCCGAGCTCTGGGACCCGCTCACGGGGGAGAGACGCGCCCTGGCCGAATTCGAGGAGGGAGGCGGCCGCACGTCCGTCGCCCTGCGCTTTGAACCGCACCGGTCGTTCTTCGTCGTCTTCCGCGGAGCTCCCGAGGCCGCCGAATCCCCGGTCGCTCGGGAAGACGCCTTTCCTGTGGCCACGGATATCGCGACGCTGTCCGGGCCCTGGGACGTCGCGTTCGATCCGGCGTGGGGCGGGCCCGACAAGGTCGTCTTCGAGGATCTCGACGACTGGAGCCTCCGGCCTGAGGCGGCGATTAGGTATTATTCCGGCCAGGCCCTCTACCGGACGACCTTCGATATCCCCCGGATCCCGGCGGCCGGAAACGCGCGCCTCTGGCTCGATATGGGCCGGGTCGAGGTCATGGCCTCCGTCCGGCTCAACGGCCGCGACCTGGGCGTCGTCTGGTGCGATCCCTGGCGCGTCGACATCACGGCCGCGGTCAAAGCCAAAGGCAACCGCCTGGAGATCCGCGTCGCCAACCTCTGGCAGAACCGGCTCATCGGCGACGAGCGCGAGCCGCCCGACGCCGAATACGGTCCGGGAGGGAGCCTCGTCCGCTGGCCGGCTTGGCTCCTCGAAGGCAAGCCGCGGCCGTCCTCCGGGCGCCGCACCTTCAGCACCTGGAAGCACTACGCCGCCGACTCGCCGCTGCTCCCCTCGGGCCTCCTCGGCCCGGTGAAGCTCCAGGCGGCTTGGCCAGCGAATGATTGACAGGTCTTTTCTTAGGGCATAGAATCGATTCACACGGGGGAAGGAGAGGAGAGGAGGGTTTATCATGGCCGATCTCATCAGCGATTTCATGTCTCAGTACGGCGGCGACGGACTGCTGGGCAGCCTGCTCGGCGGCCTGTTCGGCAAGAAACGCTAAGACCGGCGGGCGGACGGTCCGCCCCCAGTTAACGACACTTCAAGGAGGGACGACATGGGTCTGTTCGGCAAATCGTTCGGAGAAAAGGTCCAGGACGCCGTCGACGTCATCAACAAGTCGGATATCGGGGTCAAGGACCTCAGGGCCAAGGTTGACGGCAAGGTCGTGACCCTCGAGGGCCAGGCGGCCAGCCTGGACGCCAAGGGCCGGGCCATGCTCGAGTTCAACAAGATGGTCAACACCGAGAACACCCTCAACAAGATCCTGGTCCAGGGCGCGGCACCCTCGACGCTCCCGGGCCCCGGCGCGGCGCCGGCGGCGGAGGTCCAGATCTATGAGGTCAAGCCCGGCGACACGCTCGGCCATATCGCCCAGCGCTTCTACGGCAAGGCCAGCCTGTACATGAAGATCTTCGAGGCCAACCGCGACATCCTGAACAACCCCGACCTGATCAAGGTCGGCCAGAAGCTGAAGATCCCGAAGCTCTGATGCTGGGCCTCCTCGCCGCGTTCGGGCTGGCCGCGGCGACCGGCCTCAACGCCTATCTGCCGCTCGTCATCGTCGGCCTGCTGGCCCGCTATACGAGCCTCATCGCCCTCAAGGCGCCGTGGGACGCGCTGACGCACCCGGTGGTGCTTATCGCGATCGGCGTCCTGCTCGCGATCGAGATCACGGTCGACAAGATCCCGGCGGTCGACACCGTCAACGACGTCATCCAGACGGTCTTCCGGCCGGCCGCCGGGGCCATCCTGTTCGCGGCGAGCGGCAACGTCATCAGCGATGTCAGCCCGGTCCTGGCCATGGTTTGCGGCCTCATCATCGCCGGCGGGGTCCACACGGCCAAGGCGGTGGCCCGGCCCGCCGTGACGGCCGGGACGATGGGCACGGGGAACCCGATTGTCAGCCTGGCGGAGGACACCGTGTCCGGCGTCACGACGGTCGTTGCCATCGTGGCCCCCGTCCTGATCATGCTGCTCGTGCTCCTCGCGGTCTGGCTCTTCATCCACTGGCATCACCGGAGGAGCGCCAGGGAATAGACGGCGCGCTTCCGGGCGGGCAGAAGGCCCCGGGCGGGGAGCTTTACTTCTTCTTCTTGAGTAAGTTGTAAACGAACAGCAGGATGAGCGCGCCGACGATGGCGCCGATGAAGCCGGCGGCCTCGCCCGGCTGGTAGATCCCGACCATCTTGCCCAGGTAGGTGGCGACGAACGACCCGGCAATGCCCAAAACGATTGTCCAGATCCAGCCCATGTTCTCCTTGCCGGGGTAGATGAACTTGGCGATGATGCCGGCGGCCAAGCCAACGAGAATAGTCCAAATGATATGCATCGGAACCCTCCGTTTCGGCCTTACCTTATCGCCTTTGGCCGCCGGAAGTCAACGCCTCAAGCCAGGGAGGGTTTCTTCTTCCCCAGCTTCAGCTTCATCGTCAGGATCTTGTCGGTCGAGAAGACGCGGGCGGCGAAGATGGTCAGGACGACGAAGATCACGAACATGTAGCCCAGCCCGAAGGCGATCATGCCCCAGTTGCCGAGGTAGAGGTTCTGCGGGACCAGGAACGGATGGGTGAAGGGGATGGCCAGGACGAGGACCTTGACCGGCAGCGACAGCGAGTTCAGGTCGGCCATGAGAGAGATGAAGTACGGGATCATGACCAGGAACGTGACCGGCATGATCAGGGTCTGGGCGCTGCGGAAGTCCTCGGCCAGGACGCCGAGGATCATAGCCAGGGCCAAGGCGACCAGGATGGCCAGGAACAGGGCCAGTCCGAGCGCGACGTAGCCCGTCGCGCTGAAGGTCAGGCCGAGCTGCTTCATCAGCTCGGCCCCGCCGCCCTGGGCGCTGGCCCTGGCGATCTCCTCGCCCATCCCGCCGTAAAAACCCTTGAAAGCGAACATGTAAACGCCGGCCGAGATCAGGCCGACGAGCCCCGCCGCGAGCATTTTCGCGGTGATGATCGAGGTCCGCTTGATGGGCACCGTCAGGAGGGTTTCGAGCGTCTTGTTCTGCTTCTCCATGGCCACGGCCGAGATGACCATCTGCGACGAGTAGATGATGATCATCATCAGCACGATGGGGATGAGCATCGACTGCTGGAACATCATCCCGGCCACCCGGAGGGCCGACCCTTTCGCCACCCGGTCCCGGACGACGACGTAGTCCGTGCTCTTGATCGGGTTCTTGACGCCCTGGGGGTCGAAGCCCGGCAGCTTCTCCGTGAGGAATCTGTCGGACAGGACGTTGTTCATGACCGAGAGGAGGCCGCCGACGACGACCTGGGTGCGGGCGCCGACCATAGAGAACGTGCGCATGAATTGATAGGTCTCGATCGGGATCGGCTTGAACTCGGCGAGGGAATCGCCGAAGCCCTTGGGGATGACGAGGAGCAGCTTCGAATCGTTCGTCTTGGCCGCCGCGAGGGCCTCCTCCTTGGTCTTGCCCGCCTGGTCGATGACCTTGAACCGGGGCATCTCGGAGCCTCCGGGAAGCTCCCTGAGGGCGGCCGGACCGGTCTCGAGGCCCTTGAGCAGGCCCTGGGAGCCCGCGGAGCCGTCCTCGTCGAGGACCGAGATGGTCTGGACGCCGGAGGCCTTCTGGGCCTCTTTCTGGGTGACGCGTCCGATGAAGTTGAAGATGATGACGAAGAAGACCAGCATGAAGACGAGCTGCTTGGTGACCAGCTCCTTGATCTCTTTCTTGAGCAGATTGGCGAATTTTTTCATCGGACGGAACTCCTGAAGACCTCTTCGAGGTTCTGGGCGCTGTGCTTGGCCTTGAGCTCGGCCGGCGTGCCCGTATCGAGGATGAGGCCCTTGTTGACGAGGGCGACCCGGTCGGACAGGAACTCGATCTCGAGCATGTTGTGGGAGGAGAGGAGGACCGATGTCCCTTCCTTGGCGTACTTACGGACGATCTCCCGGATCTCGAGGGCGTTGAGGACGTCGAGGCCCGAGGTCGGTTCGTCGAGGATGGCCAGCGCGGGCTTGGTCATGAGGGCCCGGGCCAGCAGCAGCTTCCGGGTCATGCCCTTGCTATAGGTGCCGACCTTGGTCTTGAGCCGGTCGCCGAGCGGGTCGCCGAGAGCGGTGATGGCCACGGCCCGGTCGACGAAGGTCTTTTCCTCCTCGGGCGTCCGGGCGTAGAAGTCGGCCATGAAGTGGAGGTAATCCATCCCCTTCATGTCCTTGTAGGCGCCGGCCTCTTCCGGGAGGTAGCTGATCTTCTCCCGGACGAAATCGGGGTCCTTGCGGAGGTCGTGTTCGAGGAACGCGATCTCGCCAGCGGAGGCGGTCAGGAGGGTGGCCGCGATCCGGAGCGTGGTCGTCTTGCCGGCCCCGTTCGGGCCGATCAGGGCGAAGACCTCGCCGGCGCGGACCTCGAAATCGATGCCGGCCACGGCGGCTTGAGTGCCGAAGGATTTCTTCAATCCCCGGACGGTCAGGACATTGGGCATGGGCGCCTCCCTTGCGATGCGCGAAAATATCCCGGTTATTCTATTTGATACGGAAGGGGAAGTAAACCGTTCAGGGAAGGGGACATGTACGCTTCGTACGTGTCCCCGGCTTCTTTACTGATCCAGCCTGATGTCTTCCCGGTAATCGACCGTCACCCGGGCCCGGGAGCCCGGCCGGGGCTTGAGCAGGGCCAGGGCCCGGAGGAAGGTCCGGTTGCGGCGCGTCCAGTTCCGGTTGAGCTTGCGGGCATAATGGGCGACGCCGACGCTGAGCCATTCGCCGGCGAGGACCTTCCGGACGGTCTGCTTCAGGGAGTAGAACTTCTTGTGGCAGACGATCTGGGCCCGCTGCAGGTCCGGCAGGGTGAAGCGGGCCGGCTGGAAGACGGCGTGATGGGCGTCATAGAGCGCCCAATCGTGGAACCGCAGCCGCTTCTCGGCCTTCATCCGGTCGTAGAACTCCGAGCCGGGAAGCGGCGTCAGGATGAGGAACTGGGTCGTCGAGAGGCGGGCCTTCTTGGCGAAGCGCAGGGTCCTCTTGACCGTGGCCCAATCGTCCTCGTCGAAGCCGAGGACGAACATGCCGTGGATATGGATGCGGTAGCGGCGCAGGACCCGGACGGCCCGGATGAGGTCCTCGACGGTCTGTTTCTTCTTCATCGCGTCGAGGCTCTCGGGGTTGACCGACTCGAAGCCGATGTAGACCGTGTGGCAGCCGGCCCTTTTCATCAGCCGGACGAGCTCGGTGTCCCGGGCGATATCGGCCCGGACCTGGGTCGTCCATTCGAACCGGAAGCGCTCGCGGATCATGGCCTGGAGCAGGTCCTTGGTCCGCTCGCGGTTGGAGGCGAAGTTGTCGTCGTAGAAGAAGACCGGCCGGCCGGCGCGGGCGTAGCCGCGGAGCTCCTCGATGATATTGGCGGTCGAGCGGAACCGGTACCTTTTGCCGAACATGCCGGTCACCGAGCAGAACGAGCAATCGAAGGGGCAGCCGCGCGACGTCTGGACGGGGATCGGCGGGGCGAGCCGGAAGCGGCCGGGCTCGGGCTTGAGAAGGGCTAGGTCCGGGGAGGGGATCGCGTCGAGGTCCTTTTCCAGGGGAAGCATCGGGTGGTGGACGACGATGCCGTCGGCCCGTAGCGACAGGTTGGGCACGGCGGAGAAGTCCCGGCCGGTCTCCCAGGCGTCGATGAAGGCCATGAGGGCCGCCTCGCCTTCGCCGCGGATGACGAAGTCGGCGTGCTCCAGGGCCTCGTCCGCGAGGTAGGTGACGTGCGGGCCGCCCATCAGGACGGGAACGCCGAGGGACCGGACCTTGTCGGCGATGGCGTAGGCGCGGGGCGCGGTCGAAGTGATCGTGGAGATCCCGACGAGGTCGGAGGCGGCGAGGAGGCCGTAGTCGATATGCCGGAGGTCCTCGACGAAGACCTCGACCTCCCAGCCGCGCTTCTTCATCATCGTCCCGAGGATGAGCGTCCCCAGGCGGGGGAGGGGGAACTGGGAGAAGATGTGCAGGTTCGGCGCCTGCGGCTCGATGAAAACGATCCTAGGCATGTTTCTTGTCCTTGGCCGGGGCGGCGCGCTTCCGGTTCTTGGCCTGGAGGGCGAGGATGTCCTTTTTCTTCTTTTTGAGCAGGTCCTTCCACCGCTCGACGCCTTCCTCGAGGAGCTTCATCTTGGCCAGGAGGGCCTGGATGGCCTCGAGGAGGACCGTCAGCCGCTTCTCCACGTCGGCGGCAGGGAAGGACCCGGGCGCGGCTTCGATCGCCAGGAGCGTCCGGACGTCGTCGGAGATGGCCTTGATCTCCTCGAGCGTGTAGCCGAAGAGCTGGAGATCGCGGATGAGCTGGCAAAGGACGACGTAGGACTCCGAGTAGAGCCGGAATCCCCCCTCCGTACGCATGTCGGGCTCGATGATGCCCTTGTCCTCCCAGTGCTTGATCGTCCGCGGGCTGACCCCGGACCTCTCGGCCAGGTTGCCGACGGTCAGGAAGCGGCCTTTCCCCGCTTCCTTCTTGCCGCCCTTCCCATCGTGAGGGAGCCCGACCTTCTTGATGATCTTCTGGATCTCCTCGGTGCCGTAGCCGAGGTCGGAGAGCTTTTGCAGGCGGGCGACGCGCTCTTCGATCCCGGCGGCAAAAAGCGGGGCTTTGCCGTCGGTGAAGCCGTCCGGCTTGAGGAGGCCGGCTTTCATCCAATCGGCGATCCGATCCGGGCCGGCGCCGGTCTTCCCGGCCAGGTCCTCGAGGCTGAGGAGGTCTTTGTTCATAATGTACCTATACGGCTAGATTATATAATATATTGAATAAACATGAACGTATAGGAATATATTTAACCGAGTAGCGCCTGTCAAGCGCTTTTTTTCCCTTGTCGGGACCTGCTCGCTCGGCGGCGGGGGAATCCTCTTGACCCGGAGGGATATCTTGGGTAGATTCTGACGGCATCGGGGACAATGGACAAGATTTTCGACTTCGAATTCGATCAACTCGTCGTCGGCTCGGGCTTCGGCGGCAGCGTCGCGGCCATGCGCCTGGCCCAGAAAGGCTACTCCGTCGGCGTCGTCGAGGCCGGCCGGCGCTGGCATGCCGACCAGTTCGCCCGGCGGAACTGGAACCTGCGCAAGTTCCTGTGGCTGCCCGGACTGGGGCTCTACGGGACCTGGCGGCTGCGGCTTCTCAACGGGGTCTTCATCCTGGCCGGGGCCGGCGTCGGCGGCGGCAGCCTCAATTACGCCAATACCCTCTACGTCCCGCCCGATGTCTTCTTCGAGCGGCCGAGCGTCCGGCGTTTGGGGGGCAAGGCGGCGCTCCTTCCTTATTATGACCTGGCCGGCCGCATGCTCGGGTTGGCCCCCAATCCGGCCGAGACGCCCCAGGATGTCCTGATGCGGGAGACCGCCGCCGAGATCGGACGCGAATCGACCTACCGGCTGACCAACGTCGCCGTCTATTTCGGGAAAGAGGGCCAGCCCGCGGCCGATCCTTATTTCGACGGCGAGGGGCCGGACCGGATCGGCTGCGAGCTCTGCGGCGAATGCATGACCGGCTGCCGCAAGGACGCCAAGAACAGCCTCGATAAGAACTACCTCTATTTTGCCGAGAAGTTCGGGGCCCGGATCTTCGCCGAGAACAAGGTCGTCGACATCGAGCCCCTGTCGCCCGGCGGGGAGGAGGGCTACCTCGTCCGGACGCGCAAGACGACGGGCCTCTTCCGCGGCCGTCGCGGCCTGACATTCAAAACGAGGGGGCTCGTCCTCGCCGCGGGGACGCTCGGCACGAACACGCTCCTCCTCGACCTGAAGAAGGGCGGCCGGCTGCCGAACCTTTCGCCGCATCTCGGCCGTTATGCCCGGACCAACAGCGAGACGCTGCTCGGCGTCCGCTCCTTCGCGCCCGGCGCCGATTACACCCGGGGCGTGGCCATCACCTCGAGCGTCCACCCCGACGACGAGACCCATCTCGAGCCCGTCCGCTTTGGGCCCGGCCACGACGCGATGTGCGCCCTCGTCGCCGCCCTGACCGACGGCGGGAAGAGGACGCCTCGGGTCCTCCGCTGGATCGGGAACGAGCTGCGGCACCCCGTCCGCAACCTCCGCCTGCGCAACCCGGCCGGCTGGGCCAAGGAGACGATCATCCTCCTGGTCATGCAGACCGTCGACAATTACTTCCGTCTGGACCGCCGCCGGCCCCGGTTCTTTCCTTTCGTCAAGGTCCTGACTTCGAAGGACGAGGGCGAGCGCCGGCACCCGAAGTGGCTCCCGGCCGGGAACGATTTCGGGCGCCGGCTGGCCCGGCGGATCCGCGGCGCCGCGGCCAATGTCGTCACCGAGGTCACGGCCAACGCGCCCATCACGGCCCATATCCTGGGCGGCTGCTCGTTCGGCCCCACGCCCGAGGAAGGCGTCATCGACGAGCGGAACCGGGTCAAGGGCTACGCGAACATGATCGTTTGCGACGGCTCCCAGATCCCCGAGAACCTGGGCGTGAACCCGGCCCTGTCCATCACCGCCTTCGCCGAGCGGGCCCTGACCTTCGTCCCGCCGAACAAGCCGGTCCGGTTCCTGGCCGTCGAGAAAAGGTGGGGCGTCGAGGGCCTGATCAGCGGGAGGAACGTTCCGCCGCGAGAGCCGCTTCCGCCCGCTTCATGAGGGCCTGACTCGCCGCGACCGGGGGATCTGGCCAAGGAACGGCCGACAGGCTTTTATCGATGGCGAGAGAATCGGTCACCGGAGGCGGATAGGGCCGCCGGCCTTCGGCCCAGGACGTCCAAAGGTCCATGACCTCCTCGAGCGAGCGGAGCGCCGCCTCCTCTTTCTGAATGGCCCGCTCGGAAGCGGCGACGAAGGCGGACGCATCCTGGGCCTGAGCCTTGAGAAGCCCGGCGACATCGGGCGGGGGGTCGCCGCGGACGTAATCCCCGCGAAAGCCGGCGGCGAGGGCTTCGAGGCGCCGGACCGACTGCCAATGCTCGCGCATCCTCAGGCGGACGAGCGCGGCAAAGGCCCAGCCCTGCGCCCCGGCCCGTTCGAACCCGGACCGGTCCTTCCCCGAGGCGAGCCGCGGCCGGCGTCGAAGCGCCTCGAGCGCGCGGAGAGCGGCCTCGATCCCGCCGTTCGAAGACCGGAGGTCCGCGGCCGCCCAGCGGCAGAACCGGGCGTGATAGACCGACTCGGCCATGAAGGCCCGGAGCTCATCCCACTCGATGGGGGAGCGGCCGGTCCTGAACGCCGCCTGAAGGCGGGCCGCCTCGGCGTCGTCGATGCCGGCGTGGACGCCCTCGTGGACGAGGCCCGCGGCGAGCATGTGGGCGTCCTCGTCGCGGAGCTCCTCGAACAGCCGTCGCGCGAGGACCGGGCCGAGAACTTCGCGGAGCCTCCTCTCGGACGCGTCGCCGCGGAAGAACGGCTCGAGCCGGCCCATCTTGTCCCCGAAGGCCGCCGCCTCCCGGCCGTCGTCGGCCGCGCGCATCCGGGCGGAGTCTTCGACGGTCCGCCCGGCCGCGAAGGTCCGCCTGTTCGCGACCAGGATCTCGAGATAGTCCGAATCGTGGACCTCCATGAACCGGCGGCCTTCCGGGTCGAAGCCGTGGGTCATGAAGTAGGTCCCCGGCCGCACGAGAAAAGTCCTTTCCGGGAAATAGCGCCGGGCCCGGTCCCAGGCGGCCGCGAAGCCTTCCGAGGTCCACTCCCGCTCCGTGAAGCCTCTCCGGACGGCGGCGGCCGGCCGGTTAAGGACCGCCCCGACGGCTTCTCGGACGGGGTCGTCCGGGGAGAGCTTTTGGAAAAGCGTCCGTTCCGACGGCGGGCCGGCGGCGAGGGCCAGGACCGCCGTGAGCGACCCGACGGCCGCGGCGAGCGCCAAAGCTGTGAACCATGCCTCTCCCGCGGCCGCGAGCGGACCGCCACACCGCCGAGCGGTGCGCACGGGATGATTGGGAACCGGGCCTGGGCCCGCGCGAACGCCCCGGAACGGGGCCGCGAGCCGGAATGAACGGATCTTCGTCCGAGGGACGAGGGTCAGGACGTCTCCCCGGGGGTCTCGTCCGTTTTGGGCGGCGCGGCCGGCGCCTCGTCGGGCGAGAACTCCTCGGGAGCCCCCTCGGGGGTTTCGAGCTTGCCCAACCGCCTTAACCGCTTCTCTTCCTGTTTCTTGAGACGTCTCAGCTCTTTTGTCCGTTTTTGGCTTTTGAACGCTCTGTTGCCTCTGCCCACCATACCTCCTCGGTCCGGATTCGGCTCTATCATACAGAGAACACCGTCTGCGTTCAAGCCGGGACCGGTGCGCTGCGAGAGGGACGCGCCCTTTCCCGGGGCGCGGGCCGTTTGATATAATCCGGCCATGACGGGACCCTTCATCCTGGCTATCGATCAAGGGACGACGGGCAGCCGGGCCATCGTCTTCGACCGTCGCGGCCGCGCGGTCGCGTCGGCCTACGAGGAATTTCCCCAGTACTTCCCCCGCCCGGGCTGGGTGGAGCACGACCCGGAGGAGATCTGGCGCAGCGTCGGCCGGACCATCCAGAAAGCGCTGGCCGCAGGACCCGGGCGCTCCATCGCCGCGATCGGCATCACCAATCAGCGCGAGACGACGGTCGTCTGGGACCGCCGGACGGGGCGCCCCGTCGGCCGGGCCATCGTTTGGCAGTGTCGCCGCACCGCGGGGCGCTGCCGGGAGCTCAGCGCGACGAAAGGGGTCGCCCGGCTCGTCCGGGAGCGGACGGGCCTCGCGATCGACGCCTATTTCTCGGCGACGAAGCTCGAGTGGATCCTCGACCGGGGCGGCCTCCGCGAGCGGGCCAAGCGCGGCGGGCTGGCCTTCGGCACGACGGACGCCTGGGTCCTCTGGAACCTGACCGGCGGCGCGAGCCACGCCACCGATCCGACCAACGCCTCCCGGACGATGCTTTACGACATCCGCCGCCTGGATTGGGACGGCGACCTGCTCGGCCTTTTCGGGGTGCCGCGGGCGATCCTGCCCGAGGTCAAGGCGTCCTCGGGTGAGTACGGGCGGACCGTCCGCCTGGGCCGGCTCGCGGCGGGCGTTCCGATCATGGGCGTCGCCGGCGACCAGCAGGCGGCGCTCTTCGGCCAGGCCGGGTTCCGGCCCGGGGCCATCAAGAACACCTACGGGACCGGAGCGTTCATCCTGCTCAACACCGGCCGCAAGCCGGTGGCGTCGAAGCACGGGCTCATCACCACGGTCGCCTGCGGGCCCGGCGGCAGGGCCGTCTACGCCCTCGAAGGTTCCGTCTTTGTCGCCGGCGCGGCCATCCAGTGGCTCCGCGACCAGCTCGGCCTCATCGGCTCGGCGGCCGAGTCCGAAGCCGTGGCCGGAGCCGTCGAGGACACCGCCGGCGTCTATTTCGTTCCGGCTTTTGTCGGTCTCGGCGCCCCGTACTGGGACGCGGAAGCGAGGGGGGCGATCGTCGGCCTGACCCGCGGCGCCACCCGCAACCATCTCGTCCGGGCCGCGCTCGAGGCCATGGCCTACTCGACGCGCGACGTCCTCGAGACCATGCGCCAGGACTCGGGGCTCCGCATCCGCGAGCTCCGGGTCGACGGCGGCGCCTCCGTCAACGATCTCCTGTGCCGGTTCCAGGCCGACATCCTCGGCATCCCCGTTCTCCGGCCGAAGACGGTGGAGACGACCTCGCTCGGCGCGGCCTACCTGGCCGGATTGGGCGCGGGCGTCTGGGATTCGACGGCGGCGATCGAGCGGCTCCGGGTCGACGAGAGGCGCTTCGCTCCGGCCATGAGCCGCGGGCAAGCCGACAAGCTCTACGCCGGCTGGAAGGCGGCGGTGCGCAAAGCCCGGGCCGCCTGAAGTCAACTCGATAATGATCGGGACCAGACATAGATCGGAGAACATCCTCTCTCGGCTTTTGCTCAGGATATCGCCCCTAGTCCCCCGGCCCCCCCGGGGACCAGTCCCGACGG
>CAYOYQ010000012.1:0-26262 GCA_964408215.1 uncultured Eubacteriales bacterium | reverse complement strand
CGGAGGGGAACATGACGCTGAGAGCCCGAGGCCTGGCCGCTTTGCTGACGATGATCCTACTCGCGGCAGGGGTTCCCGGCCGCCTTTCCGCGGCGGCCCAGAACGCCGAGGCCGCGCAGGTCTTGGCCGGCTCCATCCCGGCCTTCAAGATCGAGCCGGGCGAGATCGCGCTCCGCCGCGAGGCCCAGGCCCAGACTCCCCTCGACAAGGTCGGGCGCAGGTTCGCCCTCATCGGCTTCGAGGGCGGCGGGTTCGAGGCTTGGGCCTACCCGTTGAAGCTCTTCCGCGGCCTCGAGCTTTCGTTCCTGCTCGGCACGAGCACGGTCGCCATCGAGGGCCGGGACATCGTCCGGTTCGTCTCCGTCGATCCGGCCGTGACGACGCTGACCTTCACCTATCAGTCGTTCACCGTGAAGGCCCATATCGTCGCCCCGGCGGACGATCCGGGCACGGTGATCCTTCTCGAGGTCGATTCCACCGAGCCGCTGACGATCGTCTGCTCGTTCCTCCCCGTCCTGCAGCCCATGTGGCCGGCCGGGATCGGCGGCCAGTACGCGTATTGGGACGACGGCCTCAAGGCCTACCTCATCTCGGAGCCGACCCGGAAAAACCACGGCTATCTCGGCTCGCCGTCGGCCCAAGGCATCTCTTACACGCCGGCGCACATGCTGTCCGACGTGCCGAACCAGTTCAAGCTCGAGATCGCCGATCCGAAGCAAGCGTCCGGCCGGTTCATCCCGCTCGTCATCGCGGGCGGCAAGGGCGCCCGGGAGGATGTCAGGAAGGCCTACCAGGCTCTCGCCGCCGACCCGGCCGCCGGATATCGGCGGGCGGTCGGTCATTTCGCCGAGCTCGGCCGGTCGACTCTCGGCGTCCGGACGCCCGTCAAAGAGCTCGATCTGGCCTTCGCCTGGGCCAAGGTCGCGCTCGACGGCCTCATCGTTGACAATCCCGACCTCGGCCGCGGTCTCGTCGCCGGCCTCGGCCCTTCCGGGACCGGCGGCCGGCCCGGCTTCGGCTGGTTCTTCGGCACGGACGCCTATCTGAACTCTTTGAGCTTCAACTGCTTCGGGAACTTCGCTGGGTCCCGTGACGGCCTGGCCTTCACCCGGAAATGGCAGAGAAAAGACGGCAAGATGGCTCACGAGCTGTCGCAGGCGGCCGGCTATCTCCGCTGGTGGGAAGACTATCCTTACGGCTACATCCACGGCGACACTTCGCCTTATTACATCATCGCCGTCGAGGACTACGTCCGGCGGACCGGCGACCTCGCGTTCCTCCGCGAGAGCTGGCCATCGGTCCTCAAGGCCTATGAGTGGTCGTTGGCCACCGACGCCGACGGGGACGGGCTCATGGACAACGGCAAGGCCGGGCTCGGGGCCCTCGAATTCGGCGCGCTGACCGGGATCCAGACCGACATCTATCTCGGCGCGGTCGGGGTCAAAGCCAACCAAGCCCTGCGGACGATGGCCAGAGCGATGGGGGACAACGCTACGGCGAAGAAGGCCGAAGCCAACGGCGCGAGGGCCGGGGCGGCTTGGAAAGAGAGATTCTGGGATGTTGCGAACGGACAGTATTCCTACGCTTTCAACAAGGACGGGAAGCATGTCGCCGAGCTCACCCCCTGGAGCGCCGTCGGCCTGGCCTGGGGCTTGGGCGATCGCGAAAAGGGCGTCGAAACCCTGGCCCGGATGAACCGGTCCGACCTGACCACGGACTGGGGCGTCCGGATGCTCTCCGACAAGAGCCCGCTCTTCGAGCCGCTCAACTACAACTACGGGGCCTGCTGGCCGTTCCTCTCCGGATGGGTCGCGGCGGCCCTTTTCGAGCTCGATTTCCTGCCTCAGGCGCAGCATGTCCTCTTGGCCAACGCCCGGCATACTTTCGATAACGCCTTGGGTACGGTCATGGAGCTCTTCTCCGGCCATCAGAACACTTGGCCGCAGGAGGGAGTTCCGCACCAGGGATTCTCTTCGACCGGCATCGTGCTGCCGCTCGTCCGCGGCCTTCTCGGCCTCGACGGCAGCGCGCTCGACAGGACGGCCGCGTTCAGGCCGAGCTTCCCGGCGGCGTGGCCGGCCGTATCGGTCTCAAATTGGCGGATCGGCCCGGCCGTGCTGGGCCTGGAGTTCACCAGGGACAAGGACCGCGTCGCGCTGCGGGTCCGGGCGGAGAACGCCGGCGGCATCAAGTTCACGTTCGGTCCGGCGCTCGGCCTCGGGGCACGCGGGTTCTCGGCCAGCGTGAACGGACGCCCGGTCGAGGTGGCCGCGGACGCGGATCCGTCCGCCCAGTCGGTGCGGCCTCGCGTGGAATTCCCCCTGTCCGGAGATGACACCGTCGAGCTCCGCTTCACGCCGGGGCCGGAGGTCGCCCTCCCGGAGGTCGCCTCGATGACGGGGGACGCGAGTCGCGGTCTGCGACTCGTCCGTTCGCACGTCTCAGGCGCCGCGCTCGTCCTCAGCCTCGAAGGACGGGCGGGGGAGAGCTACCCGCTCGAGGTCCTCAACGGGGATCGCGTCGCCTCGGTCGAAGGGGCGGCGTTCGACGGCCGCAAGCTCAAGGTGTCCTTCCCGGGTCCTTCCGGCGGGTACATCCCGGCCGAAGTGACTCTCCGGCTGAAATAAAAGGGTTCATCTCCCATTTCCGGAACTTCCTCTCGAGGCGGCGAGGGAATTTGCCTCGAAGATCCCCGTTGCTGGAGGAGGGGACCCGCGGAGCGGGGGGGAACCGTGCGTAACTGGTTCCCCGGGGGACCGGGGAGCTAGAGGCAATTCCCGAGCAAAGCCGGAGAGAGGGACTTTCCGGATTGGGAGATGAACCTATAAAAAGACCGGGAAGAGAGGGCGGCCTCTCTTCCCGGATCCTGGATCGGTGGCGGGTTACTTCTTGACCGGAGGGGTCGCCGTCGCCTTGGTCTGGTCGTAACGGCGGACGACCTCGGTCGTGATGTCGATCGTCGGGCTGGAGGTGACGACGCCGCTGGTGACCATGTCGAGGACGAGGTCGTAGCCACGCTCCTTGGCCAGCGCCTCGATGACCGCGACCATCTCGGCGCGGATCTTCTGGATGATGTTATTGGCGAACTGGTTGCCATCGCGCGTCTGGTCTTCCTCGTAGCGCTTCCGCTCGGTCGTCTTCTTGTCGATGTCGGCCTGGATGGCCATGAGGGCCTCGTTGGTCATGGTCAGCCGGCCCGTCGTCAGCTTGTTCTCGAGCAGCCGGATCGCGTCGTCCTGCTTCTGGAGCTCCGACTTGATCTTGTTCTCGCGATCCTGCATCTGGCCCAGGGCCTTCTTGCCTTCGACGGACGTCTCGAAGGCCTGCTGCGAGTTGATGATGGCGATCTTGCCCTGGGCGTACCCGGCCGCGGCCACGACCAGGACGAAGAGAATGACGAGGGGGGCGATGGTTCGGATCCTGTTCATGAATAAAGCCTCCTTAAAGGTCCTATGCCTATAAACTCATTCCCCGCGGAATGGATTCAAGATTCTACCACGATTGGCCCGATTTTTTAAGCATTTCGTCGATCCGGGCCAGGGCCGCCCGGAGATAGGCCTGGTCCGGGCCGTAGCCGAAGCGGAGGTAGCCCTCCGTCTCGAAATGGTCGCCGGGGACGAGAAGGACGCTTTTTTCCCTGATGAGACGCTCGACCAGATCGATCGAGGGGGCCTCGAGAGCATACCTGGCGAAGCATATGGCCCCGGCCTTGGGAGGATGGAAGGCGAAGAGGCTGCCGTGCCCCTTGAGCCAGGCTTCGAGGACGGGGAAGTTGGCGTTGAGGATCGCCCGCGTCCGCTCCAGGATGCGCTCCCTCCGCCCCGGGGCAAGCGCCAGTGTGGCCAGCTGATCGCTCAGGGCCGAGGGGGAGATCGTCGTGTAATCGTGGTACGGCCAGGTACGCTTGACCAGGTCCTCCGGGCCGATGATCCAGCCGACCCGCAGGCCCGGCAGGCCGTAGGCCTTGGACAGGCCGTTGACCACGAGAGTCTTCTCCCACGCGCCCCAGAAGCTCGGCGTCCGGACGCCCGAAAGCTCGGCCCCCTGATAGACCTCGTCGGCCAGGATCCAGGCCCCGGAGTCCGCCGCGAGGCCGATGATCCCCTTCATGACCTCGGGAGAGAGGATCGACCCGGTGGGGTTGTTCGGGTTGGTCAGGACGATGAGCTTGGTCTTCGGGGTAACGAGCTTACGTATCTCGTCGAGATCGGGCTGCCAGCCCAGGCTCTCGCGGAGCCGGAACGTTTTGACCTTGGCGCCGAAGGCCCGGAGCAGACCGGCCATCTGCATGTAGTTCGGCAGCTCGAACAGGACTTCGTCGCCCGGCTCGATGAGGCTCCACATGAGCAGGAAATTGGCCTCCGAGGACCCGGCCGTGGCCAGGATCTGTTCGAGCGAGATCCCCGGGTAGAGACGGGCGATCGCCTCCCGCAGGCCGGTCGTGCCGTTGGTCTGGGTATAGCCGAGCTCGACCCGGCTCAGCGATTCGATCTCGTCCGGGGTCAGGAGCTCCTTGAGGTTGAGGGGATGGACGCCGCTCTCGGAGAGGTTGTATTCGACGACGTTCTCCCAGGTCGATTGCATCCGCTCCATTTTGAAAACATCGATCTTCATGGGACTCTCCGCAGACCGTTCTTCAGATCTCGACTTTGAAAACGCCCTTGAGGGCGAAACCGAAGGCGATGGACAGGACAAGATAGGCGACGAGCCAGTGGACACCGACGCCCGAGGCCGCCAGACGCCGGGCCGGATAGAGGACCTCGACGCTGCGGACGGGGGTGCCGTCCGGAAGCGGAGGCTCGCCGGGATAGAGCAGGCGTTGGCCGAACGATCCCCGCGAAGCGAGGGGCGAGACCTTGGAAAGCGGCCGGCCGCCGACCGCGATGTCCTTCGGGATGGCCCTGTCGCCCGCGCGCAAGACGAGGCGGCCCCTTCCTTCGGCGACGGCTTTGATCCGCCAGACGACCTCGTGCTCGTCGGGCACGCGCACCGGCGGGGCCGTGATCTCGATCCCCGGCGGGACCTCGAGCCGGAGGTCGAGCGCGACGGGATCGGCCGTCCCGACGAGCCGGGCCTTGACCAGCGTCTCCTCGCCCGGCTTGAGAGGCGCCCGGTCGTACCAGACGCTGAGCCCGGCCAGGATGAGGACGAGAGGGACGATCATGACCAGGAGCGGCTTGAGGTTGGCCGCCATGTAGGACAGGTTGGCCTTGAGGACCCCGGCTTGGGCGCTCCAGGTGACCCGCATGTTGTCCTTGTAAAGGCGCATCTCGAGGAGATGGGCCTTGATGCGGTCCTTGGCCCTGCGGATGGCCGCCTGGTTCGATGTGAGCTTGTAGACCTCGAGCATCAGTACGGCCGTCAGCAGCGACACCACGGCGAGGCCGATCCACGGCGACACGCCCCGGAACGGCCAGAGCGCCGCGTCGACGATCCGGCCGAAGACGAGGTTCACGACAGGCATGGCGATCAGCCGATATAGCCCAGCCCTTTGAGCTTCTTCTTGATCTCCTCCTCGGAATCGGCCTCCTCGATCTTGGCCACTTCCTTCTCGAGGCAGTGGGTGACGAACTCCTCGGCCGAGGAGTAGCCGGACATCTCCGCGTATCTCTTGATCTTGTCGTAGAGGGCCTTGCCGATCTTGATCTTCGCGTCGGCCATGCCGTTCCTCCTTTCGCGGGCTATTCGAGAACGTTCGTCCCGCTCATCTCCCGGGGCTTCTCGACGCCGAAGACGCCGAGGACCGAGGCGGTCAGGTCTTGGAGGACCGGGGCCTCGGCCGTGAACTTGCGGTTGGCGAAGGCGATGCCGGGCAGGACGGCTGGCGCCGACATGTGGTCGCCGCTCCATTTCTGGGTGTTGTCCTCGACCACGTCCCGGGGGAAGCCGCCGAGCGGGGACTGCCAGGAGATCCGGTAACCCCGGTTGAAACCGAGGACGATATCGGGGGCCTGGTCCACGTTCGCGCCGTGATAGGCCTCCCGGCCGATGAAGGCCTTGAGGACGGGGGGCTCGCCCGTCTTGGGATCGGTCAGGGCCTCGAGCTTCCGGGCGATCTCTTGGACGAGGTTGTCCTTGTCCGGCCCCGGCCGGACGATGCCGTCGCGCTCGCGCCCGGCCTCGTTGATGTAGAGGCTGTTCAGGCCGACGCCGTAGGCCCGCGACTTCGTCCAGTCGGTGTTGTCGAAGAGCGAGGACTCCTCCTGCTTCCAGGGCCTCTGCAGGCGGTGATAGCCGTTCTGGAGGAGCCAGGTGTTGAGGTTGAAGCCGCGGCGGAAACTGTTGAAGCCGTGGTCGGACAGGACCAGGACGACGGTGTCCTTGTCGGCCTTGCGCAGGGCCAGGTCGACCGTCCGGTCCATCTCGCCGTAGGTGCGGCCGATAACGCTTCCGAAGTGCTTGGCCAGGGCCTCGTCGTAGGCCGGGTGGCCCGGGTCCGTCAGCCGCCAGAACATGTGCTGGCGCTGGTCGGCGTTCGAGAAGTAGAAGAAGAGCAGGCCCGCATCGAACCGGCCGAGCTCGTACTCGAGCATGGCCAGGCTCTCCTCGTAGACCTTGTTGTCGAGGTCGAGGAACTCGGCCTCGTCGAGGACACCGTTCTCCAGGGCGCTCGTGTCGGCCGGCAGTCCCTTGGTGAAAAAGGGCCCGAAGCGCTTTTCCAGCTCACGGGCGTAGGACTCCGGCGTCGAGAGGGGCAGGGCTGGCTTGGCCGGGTCGATGTGGACGGGCGAGATGTAGAGCTTGAAGTCCGGCCGGACCTCCTTGAGATAGAACAGGCAGATGCCGTGGACGCTTTGGGTCGGGATGAGGCTGAAACGGACCCGGATCCAGCCGCTCCACTCCTTCTCCTTGAGGACGAAATCGTTCTCCTGGATCCGGATCCTGGCCACGGCGTCCCGGGGGTCGAGGAAGACCCGGAAGGGGATGGTCGCTTCCGGCGCGTCGGTGCGGAACGTGTTGGTCGGGCCCGGCAGCTCGGCTTCGACCCGGTTGCCGACGACATAGACCTCGTGGACCCGGCCCCCGCCGCCGGCCTCCTGGATCAGGGTCGGGGGCGTGTTGGTGTAGAAGTTGAAGATGCCGTAGGACCCCTTGACGTCGGGCGTGTTCATCCCGGCGAGCGTCCGCTGCTTCGATCCCGCGGGCGGGTAGTTGGTCGGCATCTTGAAGACGGTCGAGGGGACGCCGGCGCCCTCGAGGACCTGCCAGAAGGTCGGCCCCTTGCGCAGGCTCCGCACGTGCCCGCTCGAAAGCGGGAAGACGGTCTTGCCGATCCGGACGGTCTTCGCGGCCCCCGCCGTCTCGGTCGACGAGAAGACCGGGAAGTAGGACTGCGGGTCGCGGTGGATGAAATCGAAGATGGCGTGTCCGCCGGGGTCCATCCCGGTGATGAAGTTCGACCAGGCCACGGGCGTCTGCGGCGGCAGGCTCGTTCCGAGGGGCCGGAAGTCTCCTCCCTGGGCCAGGAGGCGGGAGAAGGCCGGCAGGCGGCCTTCGTCCATCCAGCACCGGGTCAGGACGGGATCCAGGCCGTCGAGGCCGAGGACGATCATCTTTTTCGCGGTCCGGGCCCGCCCGTAGACCTTGGGCACGAACCGGCCCGCCCCGCCGAGTCCCGCGGCGGCCGAGGCGACGACGCCCGCTTTGAGGAAATCCCGGCGGGTCAGGGCCGCCGGCCGTTTTTTTTCGCTCATGAGACCTTCTTCTCCGCGGCGCCGGTCGCTTTCGCCCGATCGACGAGGACCCGGCCGTCCATGTGCTTCGGCGGCGCGACACCGAAGAGCGCCAGGGCCGTCGGGGCGATGTCCATGATGGAGGGCTTGTCGGTCGTGAGCTTCAGGCTGGAGAAAAGAACGCCGGGCACGAGCACGGGGTCGATACAATGGTCGCCGCTCCAGGCCTTGGTGTTGTCCTCGATGATCGTGGCGTTGACGACGCCGGTGACCCCGTCCCACGACGCCCGGTAGCCTTCGTTGTAGCCGATGATGAGGTCGGGAGCGTTCTCTTTGTAGGGGCCGGCGTAGATCGCGTCACGGTCGTAAACACGGGTGATGGCCGCCGGGCCGTTGGGGCCGTCCTTGAGGGCCGCGAGCCTCGCCGCGAGCTCGGCCTTCAGCGCGGCGGCCTCCGCGCCGGGGCCGACCGTGCCCTGGGCCTCCCGGCCCTTGAGGTTGACGTAGAGGCCGCCGAGGCCGAGAGCGTAGGCCTTGGTCCTCGTCCAATCGACATCTTTGAACCATTCGCCGCTCTCCGTCTTCCCCTCGCGGAGGCTCAGGTAGCCGTTGCGGTGGAGCCACGAGTTGAGGTTGACGCCGCGGCGGAAGGATTTAAAGCCGTGGTCGGACATGACGAAAAGCGCGCCCCGGCCGTCGAGCTCCGCCGCGATACGGCCGACGAGATCGTCCATTTTTTTGTAGAGCTCCTCGACGACCGCCGCGCTCATCCGGGCCGGGGCGGCCTTGAGCGCGGGGTGCGTCTTGTCGAGGTAGCGGAAGAACATGTGCTGGATGCTGTCGGTCGTCTCGAAGACGATGGCGACCAGCCCGCGGGGCGTCTTGGCCAGGGCGTTGCGGAGCATGGCCTCCCACTCGGCGTGGTTCGAATACGTGAGCTCGAGGAAGGCGGCCTCGTCGAGGGCGCCCTCGTTGAGGGCCCAGGTGTCGTTGGCTTCGCCGAGGGTGATGAACCGGCCGAGGAGCTTGGAGAGATAGACCGAGTAGACGAACGGGTGGGCGATCGGCAGGGCGGGCTTCTCCGGGTCGATGTTGAGCGGGGTCATGTACATCTCGAACCCGGGCTCGAGCGAGGCGATGCGGAACCTGGCGATGGCTCGGACCTTCGTCCCCAGGCCGGCCTTGAAGACGATGGGGACCCAGGGGCTGAAGGTCTTTTCCTTCAGGAAGAACGACTTCTCCTTGCCGATCGCGAGCCAGGCCCCGCCCTTGGCCGGGTCGATCGTCGCCGTGAGCGGGAGGCGGATCTCTTCGGGCGTCCTCAGCAGGGAGTTCTCGGGCCCGGAGATCTCGGTCCGGACGACCCGGTCCTCCCGCCGGACCAGGACCGCGACGCCGCCCTCGTGCTTGCGGACCTTGTCCGCGTCCTCGGTGAAGAAGGCGAAGGTGCCCTGGCTGCCCTTGAGGTCGGGCGCGCACATGCCGGAGAGCAGGTGGCCCTTGAACTTCTCGGGCGGGTAGGTGATGGGCACCCGGAGGACCGTACTGAAGATGCCCTTCTCGCCGAGGATCTTCCAGAAGGGGACGCTCTTGCGCAGCCCCCGGACCTCGGGCTTGGACAGGGGGAGAAGATAGCGCCCGAGGGCGAGCGTCCGCTTCGGCTTGCCGACCGCCGCCGACGACAGGGCCGGCAGGTAGGTCCGAGGGTCGCGGCTGAGGAAATCGAAGATGTTGTGCTTCGAAGGCTCGGAGCCCGTCATGAAGGAGGACCAGGCGACGGGCGAGATGGCCGGCGTCGTCGTCCTCAAGCGGGCGTAGGTCCCGTCTTTCTTCAGCCGGGCCAGGTTCGGGAGCTTGCCCTCGGCCATGAACTTCTCGGCGAGGGTGGGCTCGAGGCCGTCGAGGCCGAGGATGACCAGGCGGCCGATCGCGCCCTTTTGATAGGCCCGCCGGCCGCGCAGCGCCTTCCAAAGGAAGCGGAACGGCCAGGACAGGAACGAGAAGAGGGCCAGGAGGAAGGTCAGGAAGAGGACCAGGAAGGACGAGAGGAAGGCGAACCCGGCCCCCGGGCCGACGTACGCGGCGAGGGGCGAGGCGAGGAGGGCGACGAGGAACGGGGCGCAGGCGGCGAGGCGTCTTGTCCGCTTCATCAGAAGTTCTTCAGGACGATCGGAGCGACGTCCGCGATGCGCAGGCCGTCGCCGAAGTCGTCCGCGGCCCAGAAGAACGCGTCGTCCCACGTGTGCATGCCCTGGAGGCCCGATCGGCCGAAGACCTCCTTCTTCTTGACCGAGCCCTTCATGTCGAAGCCGGGCTCGCCGACGACGATGAGGTCCGGGCCCTTGGAGACGAGCGGCCCGGAATAGGCCTCTTCGGCGAAGAAGATCTTGCGGACGACTCGGCGGCCCTGGTATTCGAGCTTCTCGAGCTTGCCGGCGATCTCCTCCCGGAGGGCCCGGCGGGCCGACCGCTCGACCGTGCCCTTAGGGAACTTGTTCCGGAGGTTGAGGTAGATGCGGTTCGGGTCGAGGGCGAAGGCCTTGGTCCGGGCGTGGATGTCCTCGAGGCTCTCCGGCGCGGGCTTGAGGAACCGGAGGTAGCCGTTCTTCTCCAGCCAGGCGTTGAGGTAGACCTCCTGGACGATGCCGGTGAAGCCGTGGTCCGAGAGGACGTAGAACCCGTCGTAGGTCGTCGTGAGCTTGTGGTAGGCGGCGACGATCTTGCCGATGAGCCGGTCGATGTAGCGGTAGAAGTCGAGGAAGTTCTGGTGGGCCGGGTGCGAGGGGTCCTCGTAGGCCCGCCAGAGGAAATGGTGGAGCCGGTCCGTGCCGGTGATGACCAGCTCGAAATAGTCCCAGGGCTCCTCCCAGAGATGGTTCAGGGCCTTCTGCTGGCCGGCCATGGTCTTGTTGAGCTCCTGCCAGAGGAGCTCCGGGCTCTCGCGGCACTTGAGGATGTCGACGTCGATCTGGTAGCCCATCTGCTCGAGGGCGGCCCGGTAGGTCATCGGCCAAACCGCCTTGGCCAGCTCGAGGGCGACGAAGCCCGAGATGAGGACGCCTTCGATCTTGCGGGCCGGGTAGGTCGAGGGCTGATTGATGACGACGCTCCGCTTGCCCTTGGCCCCCAGGCGGTCCCAGATCGTCGGGGCCTTGACGTCGAGGAAATTGGGATAGCGGACGCCGTAGGACTTGGGCTTGAAGTCGGTGAAGCCGAAGACGCCGTGGGTCCCCGAGTCCGTGCCGGTCATGAAGTCCGTCCAGGACACGGCCGAGATCTCGGGCAGGCTGGCCCGCATCTGGTGGATCCGGCCGATGTCCATGAGGCGGGCCATCGTCGACATGATGCCCCGCTGGGCCAGCTCGACGATCATGCCATAGGGGACGCCGTCGAGGCCGATGACGCAGGCGCGGCCGGTCTTTTTGCGCTTGGGGGCGGGCATTTTGACCATTTTACCCCAGCCCCGCTCTCCGGTCAATGAAAAGGCCGTGTCAGCCTTATGGCCCGGGCCCGCCCTGTTGACATTGGGCGGCCCGAGGGATTAAATGAAGTCCTTTCAAAGGGAATGAACATGCCTGGACTCGAACGACTTCGCCAGCGTCTCATCAGGGAGTATCGCCGCAAGACCCCCAAGAGCCGGGCGGCCTTCCGGCGGGCCGCCCGGGTCATGGTCGACGGGGGCAGCCACACCATGCGCCTCTGGCCGCCCTATCCCTTTTTCGCCGCTTCCGCCGAGGGCCCCACGGTCCGCGACGTCGACGGGAACACCTATATCGATTACTGGCAGGGGCACTACGCCAACATCCTCGGGCACAATCCCCGCCTGATCCTCCGGGAGATGGCCGCCTGCCTGCGCCAGGGGGCCCTGCACACGGGCTTCGAGGCCCGCCACCAGATCGAGCTGGCGGAGACGCTCGCCGGCGGCCTCGGCGTCCCCGGCGCCAAGGTCCGCTTCACCACGTCGGGCACCCTGGCCACGATGTACGCCGTCATGCTGGCCCAGGGCCTGACCGGCCGGGAGCTGATCCTCAAGGTCGGCGGGGGCTGGCACGGCGCTTCGCCGTACCTGCTCAAAGGCGTCAAGTACCATGCCGACGAGGGGTTCGAAGGGCGGGAATCGGCCGGACTGCTCGACGACATCGTCCGGCGGACGCTCGTGACCCGCTTCAACGACACGGACGACCTGAGGCGCGTCATCGCGGCCGAGGGCGACCGGATCGCTTGCTTCATCGTCGAGCCGTTCCTCGGCGTCGGCGGCTTCCTCCCGGCGACCGAGGCCTATCTCGAGCTGGCCCGGGAGCTCACGGCCGCCGGGGGCATCATCCTCATCTTCGACGAGATCATCTCCGGGTTCCGCTTCTGCCCGTCGGGCGTCCAGACGCTTTACGGCGTTCATCCCGATCTCTCGACCTTCGGTAAGATCATCGGCGGCGGGCACGCGGTGTCCGCGGTCGTCGGGTCGCCCAGGATCATGGAGGAGTGCGAACGGGGACGGGGCGCCGGCGGCCGCGTCCAGTTCGAGGGCGGGACTTTTTCGGCGCACGCGGAATACATGAAAGCGGGGCTGGTCATGCTCCGGCGGCTGGCCGGAGGGGCGGCGACGGTCTACCCGAAGCTCGCGGCGGCCGGCGACCGGCTGCGCCGCGGCATCGAGCGCGTCTTCGCCGAGGCCGGCATTCTCGCCCGCACGACGGGGGACGGCAACGACGTCGTCGCCGGGAGCTCGCTCTTCATGGTCCATTTCCCGCGGGAGAAGGAGATCGCCTACGACCGCCCGGAGGACGTGCACGACGACCGGCGCTCGGACCTCGCGCTGCGCGAGGAGATCCTGAAGCTGGCCCTGCTCGTCAACGGCGTCAACGTCGTCCACGGCGGCGGGGCCGTCTCGACGGCCCACGGCGCGAGGGAGATCGATGCGACCATCGCCGCTTACGGCGAAGCGGCCCGACTGATCAAGAAATACCGCGATTGAAGCCGCGGGCGCGGCCCGGTTTCAGCCCGCCTTCACTTCGAACCGGTAATCTCCGCTGCCGATCTTGAAGGCGGCCCAGGTCCCATCGTCACCCGCGGGCTCGATCCCGGGCGAAGCCTCGACCGCGCGGCCGGCGCGCCAGAGGACCTTGTTCGATTCGAGGACGCGGGCGCCGGGCCAGAGGAGCGGCAGATGGACCTCGCCGCTCGCCCCGACCGGCACCCGGACCTCGAGCGAAAAAACACCGTCCGCCTTCTTCCAGGCGGAGCGAATGCGGCCGGCGACGGTCTCGAGGCGGGCTTCGACCGAGGCGAGGCCGCCCAGGACATGGGGCCGCACGCGCAGGGCCTTCCAGCCGGGCAGGAGCGGCGCGAGGCCCGCGAGCGTCCGGTAGAACCAGGCGTCGACGCTGCCGAACATGATGTGGTTCTGGGAGTTCATGGCGTGGCCGGTGAGCTTCTCCCATCTCTCCCAGAGCGTCGTCGCCCCTTCGGCGATCATGTAGCCCCAGCCCGGGTAGCTCTTTTGGGTCGCGGCGCGGAAGGCCGTCTCGGCGGCGCCGTTCGCCGTGAGGACGTCGAGGAGGTAGCGCGTGCCGAGGATGCCCGTGTCGACATGGAAGTCCTGGAGCCGTTCGACGCTGTCGACGAGGCTCGCCAGGACCTTCGCCTTCCGATCGGCGGGGACCATGTCGAGGTAGAGCGGAAGCGCATTGGCGGTCTGGTTCGGGTGATTGTCGACCGGGCTGACCCGGACGGCGGCGTATTGCGAGTCGCCGAGGAAGGCCTCGTTGAAAGCGGCCTTGACGGACTCGGCCGAGCGCGCGTAGCTCCGGGCGTCCTCGTCGCGGCCGACGACCGCCGCGAGGCGGGAGACGATGAGCAGGTCCTGGTAGTAGAACCAGGTCGAGGTCAGCTCGACCGGCGTCTTCTTGGGCCCGACGCTCCCGGGCGGGCACCAGTCGCCGTATTTGCCGAGCCTGCGGATGATGCCCCGGTCGGCGTTCTGGCCGAGAAAGTCGACGTAGCGCTTGAGCGGCGCGTAGTGCCTGGCGACGAGACGGCGGTCGGCGCAGTGCTCCCACAGGAGCCAGAGGATGATCCCGTAGGCGGCGCTCCAGGCCGGATCGGCCGGGTAGAGGCGGGGGAGATAGGGCGGAGCGACGTCGGGCAGGCTGCCGTCCTCTTTCTGGGCCAGGCGGATGTCGTCCAGGAACTTGGCGTAGAAGGCGGCCATGTCGAAATTGAACAGGGCCTCCTCGGCCGAGAGGTGGGCGTCGCCGAGCCAGCCGTGGCGCTCGTCGCGCTGGGGGCAGTCGGTGGGGATGCTCATCAGGTTCGAGAGCTGCCCCCAGACCGTGTTCCGGTGGATGGCGTTGACGAGCGCGTTCGAGGTCGAGAGCTCGCCCGTCCGGCCGACGTCCGAATGGACGAACCGGCCCACGAGGGCGTCGGGGCCGGGCTGGCCCGGGAAGCCGGTCATCTCGACGTACCGGAAGCCGTGGTAGGTGAAGCGCGGCTCGTAGATCTCCGGGCCGCCGCCGCGGAGGATGTAGACATCCGCGGCCTCGGCGTTCTCGTTGGGCCCGACGTTCGGCGTGCCGTCCTCGTGGAGGAGCTCGGCGTGGCGGAGCCGGACCTCGGCGCCCATCGGACCTTCGACCTTGAGGCGGGTCCAGCCGCTGAAGTTCTGGCCGAAATCGAAGACGAAGGACCCGGAGGCGAGCCGCGCGACCGAGCGGGGAGGGAGGCTCTCGACGGCCCGGACGGGCGGCATCACCTGGGCGGCCAGGGGATAGCCGGGGACAAGGACGGCCTTGTCCCAGGTCCGGTCGTCGAAGCCCGGCCGGTCCCAGCCGTCGATGAGGATCCGGGCGTCATAGCGCTCGCCGTAGTAGAGACCGTTTTCCTGGAGCGGGCCGCCGGAGGTCCGCCAGCTCTCGTCCGAGAAGAGGACCTCGCGCTCGCCGCTCTCGTACTCGACCTCGATGCGACAGGTCATTCGGGGCGCGTCGTAGCCGTAGCTCTTGATGTGCCGGCCGTTGCCGAGGATGAGGCCGACCGCGTTCCGGTCGCGGACGAGGGCGGTCACGTCGTGGGCGGCGTAGAGGGCCCGCTTCTTGTAGTCCGTCCAGCCGGGATCGAGGACGCTCGTCCCGACCTTCTCCCCGTTCAGGCGGAGCTCGTAGCAGCCCAGGCCGGAGACGAAGATCATGGCCAGGGCGGCCCGTTCCTTGAGGGCGAACTCCTTGCGCACGTAGACGGCGCACGCCTGGACGTCGTCGGCCCCGGGGTGGCCGAGAAGGACGGTGCCCTTGGAGCGGAACTCCCGGACCTCCCGGGCCCCGATCCACTTCGGCTTCCAGTCGCCCGGAGCGAGGAACCCGGTGACGAAAGAGGCCGGCTCGCTCCACGGGCTCGCGGCGCCGTCCCGGTCCCACCAGCGCACCTTCCAGACGCAGCGGGCGCAGCTCGAGAGGGGCTCGCCGCCGTATTCGAGGCGGGGCAGGGGAGGGGCGTCGATCCGGCCGGTGTCCCAGAGGTCGCCGATGTCGTTGCGGAGGAGCTCGGCCGCGGAGGCGACGAGGATGTGGACCGACCTCGGGCTCTCGCCCCGGACCGGGCTCTCGAGGGACCACGCGAGCAGGGGCGTCGCGGTATCGACGCCGCGGGGCTCGTCGAGATGCTCGCAGCGGAGACGGGCGGGCGGCTGGGGGGACATGGAGGACCTCGCCTTCTTACGTCTGGGCCAGGAAATAATCCGCGACCTCGACGCCGTACTCGGCCGGGTTCAAGGCCTTGGAGATCGTCCGGGCGTACCGGCCGGTCGCGGGGTCCCGCTCGGCGAGATCGACGGTGTCGCCATCGATCTTGTTGCCGGCGGTGTCCGTGATGAGCTTGACGGTGGGCCGGAGGACCAGCTTGGGTTCGGGGTTGAGGTCGGAAACGATCCCGATCTCGCCGGTCGTCAGGGCCACCAGCGAGCCGATCGGGAAGACCCCCATGAGGTTGACGAAGGCCTTGAGGATGACCGGGTTGAACTCGGCGGCGGCCTGCTCCATCATCAGGCTCAGGGCCTCCGACCGCGTGAAGACGTTGGGCCGATAGACCCGCTTGGTCGTGATGGCGTCGAAGAAGTCGACGATCTTGACGATCTTGCTGAAAAGGTTGACGTCGGCCTTGTCGTAATAGCGCGGGTAGCCCGTCAGGTCCTCCTTGATGTGGTGCTCCATGGCGACGTGGATGGCCCGGAGGGGCAACCCCCGCGATTCTTTGAGGAGGACGAGCTTCTCGGCGCCCTTGAACGGGTGCTGCTCCATGATCTCGCGCTCATCCGCGTCGAGCTTGTCCGGCTTGTTCAGGATCTCGAGCGGCGTCTCGAGCTTGCCTAGGTCGTGGAAGAACGCGGCGATCCCGAGGTCGACGAGCTCGCCCCGGTTGAGGCCGAGCCGCCGGCCGAGCGCCGTCGCCAGCAGGCAGACGTTGACCGAGTGGTTGAGCGTGTACTCGTCGTAGTTCTTGAGGTTGGTCATGCCGAAGACGAAGGACTCGTTGTCGACGATGTGGTTGTAAATGGACTGCATCAGCCGCCGGGTCGTGTGGACCTTGATCCCCTGGCCTTCCTGGTTCCGCTTGAAGGACTCCTTGAGGTGGACAATGCTGAGGAAGAAGATCCGGGCCGTGTTGCGGTTGAGGTTCGAGGGGGTCTTCGTCTCCGAGGCCTTCTCGAGCGCGACGTGGGAGATGTCGGCGGCATCGAGCTCGGCCTGGAGCCGGGCGTACATCGAGCCCTCTTTCTTGTCCCGCCGGGCGAAGATCGGCATGAAGCGGTAGAGCTCGTCCTTGGTCAGGCCATGCTTGAACGCCACCGCGTCGAGCTCGCGCAGCCGCATCTCCTCCATCACGGACTTGAAGATGGGGTAGGTCCCGAGCGAGAATTTCAGGCGAACGCCGTTGAGGAGCAGGGAGCTGTGGCGGATGCGGAGACAGGCGTCCTCTTCTTCCGCGGCCAGGAGGCGGTCGAGGGAGTCGAACAGGAGCCGTCCCTGTTCCTGAAAGGCGTCGTTCTTCGGATCGTGGATCTTGGCGATCTTCTCGAGGACGTGGAAGCGGATGAGCAGTTCGACGGCGGCCTTTTGGAAGGCCTTGACGTCGGCGTCGCCGGAGGGCCACCGCTCGACGCGGGTCTTGCTTTCCTGCTCTTCGGCCATGGTCACTTACCCTTGGGGCGCTCCCGCGGACCCGATCCGGGCCAGCGCCTCGGCGCAGGCCTCCCGGACTTTCCGCCCCCGCCCTCGTGTCCCGTCCTCGAGGGCCGTCGAGGCCTCGGCGGTGCCCATGCTCTCGAGCCCCGCGATCGCGGCCAGGCGCATCTCCATGTTCTTCGGAGATGGGAAGAGGGTCGTCCGTCCCAGGGTCCCGACGAGAAAAGCGAGCGCCTCGGCCGAGCGGGTCCGGCCCAGGAACGAGAGGATGGCCTGCTTTTCCTTGAGGCTCTTCTTCCGGAAGGCCGGGTCGGACGCTTCGTGGATGAGATGGACGATCCGGGACTTCTCCTCGGTCGGGTTGAGCTTCATGGCCGCCTGGATCCGGAGCTCCTCGTCCGGGTCGTTCAGGAAGCCCATCAGGATCTTGTTGGACATCTCGTCCCGTCGGCTTCCGAGGGCGTGGATGACCTCGAGCTTGAGGTCGCGGTCCTTGAACATGAGGAACGCCGAGAGATGCGAGATCCCTTTCTCTCCGGGCAGGCCGACGAGGATGCGGATGACCTCCAACGACAGGGCCGGCCGCGAATCGTTGGCCAGGCGGGCGATGAGGCCGGGATCGTCGCGCCCCGTGCTCTCGATGAAGGCGAGGATATTGGTTCGGACCCCCGGGTCCTTCTGGGCCTCGTAGAAACCGGCCGCCATCGGCAGGGTCATCGGTCCCAAGAGCTGAAAAAAGGCCAGAAGCGCGGTCCAATCGACCGAACCAGGGGTCGTTATCAGGGCTGCCACGGCTTCAAGCGCCTTGGGGCCGAGGAGCTTCTTCAGGCAAGAATCGATGAGGGCCTGCTTCTGTGACTCCTCCGCCCCGAGATGGGACCTGAGGTCGCGGACCTTGCCGATGACCATCGCGGCCACCGTGAACAGGCCCTGGCGGAGCTCGTCGAGATAGAAGTCCAAAAGCACATCGAGGCTCGCGGCGCAGGTCGACAGGTCCTCCTCGAGGTAAACCACCTCGGCGGTCATCTTGACGAATTCCTCCTCGGGCCAGAGGACCCTGTTGGCATGGATCATGGCGTCGAGCTCGCGGACTTCGGCTTCGTTGAGGTTCGGGTCCGCGGTCGCCGCGGGGCTGGGCGCCGCCCCCGAGGGCTCATCGGGCGAAGGACTCGGCTCGGCCTCGGGCTCGGTCCCGACCGGGGCGGCCGGCGGCGTTTCCCCATCGGCGCCCGGGCGCCAATGGAGTTTCTCCTGGTCTTCAGGCTTCAGTTCGATCCGGCCCTGGGAGAGCTTGGCCAGGTCGACCTTGACCTCGAGCGTCTCGTGGGCCAGGTCGGACGGGAGCTCGGGGAGGTTCTGTTCAGACTGGGTCTCGGGTTTTTCGGCCAGGATCTGGTTCTCCAGGAACTCGTCGGGAGCGTAGTACTGGATGTTCGAGAAGTCGCTCTCCCAGAGCGCGGCGACGATGTCGTTGTCGCCGCCCGGCTTTTGGGCGACGGCTTTGACGAGCTCGAGGAACTCCACGAGCTCGCGCCGGTCGAGGCCCCGGTAGAAATAAAGGATCTGGGTCCCGTCCTTGAAGAAGAAGAACGGCAGGCTCTTGAGCGTCGTCTCGTCGGTGTAGACGACCTGGCCGGCGCAGGTGAAAGAGAACTCGTCGACGCCGACCTCGAGCCGGGCGTAGGTCTTGAAGAAGGAGTCGAATTTCTCGCTCAGGGCGTCGACGAAATTCCTGACCGTGGCGTGGTCGGAGGGGAAGAGCTTCATGGCCGAGACGGCGTTGGCCATGCAGTTGAGGATGTCCTCAGCCCTCCGGATGAGCTCCTTGTCGGTCAGGACGAGGTCCTCGTCGTCTTGAGGGGACGTCGGGGAGATCGGTCGCATCGTTCCCGCGGTCATCGGGGTCTTTCTTGGTCCCGGCCCAGTTTAGGCGATTCGGCGGGTCCGCGTCAACAGCGATCGTGTCAACGCCGGCTGAGGACCCGGCGCTCGTAGGCCTCGACCTCCCGCAGCCACTCGTCGGCGGGCGGGACGCCGTTCTTGAGGCAGTGGTAATCCCAGACGGCCCCGAAGGGCAGGGCCTTGAGCTCCTCGAGCAGGGCCAGCCGGGCCAGCGTCTTCGGGCCGGCGTCGAGCTCCCTGAGCTTGTCCTGGGGCTCGAGCAGGGCGATGAGCAGGCCCTTGAGCATGGACCGGGCCCCCAGGACCCAGGCCCCGATCCGGTTGAAGCTGGCGTCGAAGTAGTCGAGGGCGATGAAGATCCTTTCGAGGGCTTGGCTGCGGACGATCTCGGCCGCGAGGTCCCGGACCTCGTCGTTGAGCAGGACGACGTGGTCGCTATCCCAGCGGACGCCGCGGCTGACGTGAAGGAGGATCTCGCCCGAGAACGGCAGGAGGGCCGAGAGCTTGTCGGCGACCGATTCGGTCGGATGGAAATGCCCGAGATCGAGGCAGATGATCTTTTTGTGCGTCAGGGCGTAGCCGAGGTAGAACTCGTGCGAGCCGACGACGAACGATTCGCTGCCGATGCCGAAGAGCTTGCTTTCGAGCGCGTCCTTGATCTGCTGAGGGCTGTATTCGACCTCGAAGATCTCCTCGAGCGATCTCAGCAGAGCCGCCCGGGCCCCCCACCGGTCCGCCCCGACGTCCTTCGCCCCGTCGGGGATCCAGAGGTTGTGGACGCAGGGGGCCTGCTGCTCCCGGCCGATCGAGGCGGCGATCTTCCGGCAGCGCTTGACGTGCTCGACCCAGAATTTGCGCGTGCCGTTCTCGCGGCTGCTGAGGGTCGAGCCCGCGGCGGCCCTGGGATGGGCGAAACAGGTGGGGTTGAAGTCGATCTTCAGGCCCTGGCGCCGGGCCCATTCCTGCCAGCCCCGGAAATGCTCCGGCTCGATGGCGTCGCGGTCGACGGCCTGGCCGCCGAACTCGCCGTACATGGCGTGGAGGTTGACCCGGTGGCGTCCGGGGATCAGGGCGAAGGCTTGGGCCATGTCGGCCCGGAGCTCGGCGGCGTCGCGGGCCCGGCCCGGGGCGTTGCCGGTGACCTGGAGGCCGCTCCCGGCCAGGCTATCGCCTCGCTTTTCGAAGCCGGCGACGTCGTCCCCCTGCCAGCAGTGGAGCGAGAGCGAGATCGCCTGCAGGCGGGCCAGTGCTTTTTCGGTATCGACGCCGCGCCCGGCGTATTTTTCGCGAGCGGACGCGTAAGATCTTTCGATCGCGGCAGGATCCATTCTCATCCCTCCTCGCAAGAACGCCATTCTTATAGGCTTCCTTCCTTATCCTGTCGAGCGCCCCGGAGCTCGGAGAAACGGACCGCCGCTTCGTCCCAGGCCGGGCCGCCGGCCGGCTCGTAGGTCCGGAGCGGGAAGGACTCGCGGATGATCGACCGGATCCCGTCCGGCGAGGCGAGCCGCCCGACGGCCATGGCCTGCACGAGGATGTTGCCGATGGCCGTGGCCTCGGCCGGGCCGGCCACGACCGGAAGCCCCGTCGCGTCGGCCGTGAACTGGCACAGGAGCTCGTTGCGCGAGCCGCCGCCGATGACGTGGATCTTCCGGATGGGCCGGGCGGTCGTCCGGCCGAGCTCCTCGATGACGAAACGGTACTTGAGGGCCAGGCTTTCGAGGAGCGACCGGATGAGCGAGGCCCGCGACTCGGGCTGCGCTTGGCCGGTCCGGCGGAAAAAGGCGGCGACAGCCTCGGGCATATCCGGCGGATTGAGGAAGGACGGGTCGTCCGGATCGACCAGGGCCGCGAACGGCGGGGCCCCGGCTGCCGCCCGGGCCAGCTCTTCGTAAGAGGCGGCCCCTTCGTCCGACCAGGCCTTGCGGCAGCCCTGGACGAGCCAAAGCCCGGTGACGTTCTTGAGGAAGCGGACCGCGCCGCCGACGCCGCCCTCGTTGGTGAAGTTCGCGGCGAGCGACCGGGGCGAGATGAGAGGCGAGCGGGTCTCGACGCCCACGAGAGACCATGTCCCCGAGGAGATGTAGGCCCAGCCGTCCCCTTCGGCCGGGACGGCCGCGACGGCCGCCGCCGTGTCATGGCTGGCTGTGGCGACGACGGGAACGTCCCTGAGGCCGGTCGCGGCGGCGACCTCGGCCGAGAGCGGGGCCAGGACCGTCCCGGGCTCGACGATGTCATGCAGGATCTTCTTCGACAGCCCCATGGCCTGGAAGAGGCCGGGGATCCATTGCCGGGTCCTCGGGTCGAGCATCTGGGAGGTCGAGGCGATCGTGAACTCGGCCGCTTTTTGTCCGGTCAGCAGGTAGTTGAAGAGGTCGGGCATGAACAGGAGGTCCGCGGCGGCGTCGAGCAGGGGCGAGCGCTCGCGGACCATGGCATAGACCTGGAACAGCGTGTTGAAGGGCATGAACTGGATGCCCGTCGCCTCGTAGAGGGCCTCGCGGGGGACGAGCTTGAAATAGTCCTCCATGGCCCCGTCGTTCCGGGGGTCCCGGTAGCAGAAGGGCAGGCCGAGGAGCGTGCCGTCCTTGGCCAGGAGACCGAAGTCGACGCCCCACGTGTCGACGCCCACGCTCGCAGGCCGGGCGCCGATCGCGGCCGCGGCGTCGCGCATGGCGCCCTTCATCTCGTCGAGCAGGCGGTAGACGTTCCAGTGGATGTGCCCCGCGAGCGGAAGAGGGGTGTTGGGGAAGCGGCGCACCTCGTGGACCGAGAGCCGGCCTCCGGCGAGCGTGCCGAGGACGGCCCGGCCGCTTTCGGCGCCGAGATCGAAGGCCAGGATGTGGGTAGCGTCTTTCGGGTCCGTCATGCTTGCTCGCCTTTCATCTTATATTCGGAATGGCCGGCACTTTCAAGCCTGAGAAGGGGGACAGGGACCCGGTACGCGTCCCCCTTCTGTGTGGGGCGAGACAAGGGGACATGTACCTCCGGTCCGTGTCCCGGCTCTGTGTGGGCGCGTGCCAGTATTTTTGATAGAATGGGCCCATGCCGCTCGAGGACAAGCTCAAACAGCTCCGGCGCGAACGGGAGGCCCGGAGCCGGCCCCGGAGCGTCGAATCGGCTTGGGAGAAGATCGACGAAGACGCCGGGCTGACGATCAAGCAGAAGCTCGAGCGCCTCATCGCTTTGACCGATAAAGGCCGCGGCCCGGCCCTCCGGACCGAACCCAAGCCCGTCGAGATCAGGCGCCGCGAGCCCGTCCAGGTCTTCGAGAACGCCTATGTCCTCGGCGCGAGCTACGGCCAGATCCCGATCGCGATGGGCCTCCAGATCCCGGCCGACATCCTGGGCTTTCTCAGCCGCGAGGCCGCGTTCGAGGGCCTCGATCTCTCGTCCGCGATCTTCCTCGACCTCGAGACGACAGGGCTGGCGGGCGGGACGGGCACGGTGCCGTTCCTCGTCGGGCTGGCCTATTACCGCGACGAGCGCTTCAAGGTCACCCAGTTCTTCCTCAACGAGATGGCCGAGGAAGGGCGCCTTATCGACGAGCTCGGCCGGTTCATCCGCGAGATGGGCTTCAAGTCGCTGGTCACGTACAACGGCAAGGCTTTCGACCTGCCGCTCATCGAGACGCGCTTCGCCCTCCATCGCGCGCCCTGCCCCCTGCGCGGCCTGCCGCACCTCGATTTCCTATTCTCGGCCCGGAGCCTGTGGCAGCACAAATACGAGAGCTGCCGGCTGTTCAGCCTGGCCCAGGAGATCGTTCAAGCCCCGAGGTCCGAGGACATCCCCGGGGCCGAGATCCCGCTGCGCTATTTCCAGTACATCCGGAGCGGCGACTTCTCGCTCATCGAGCCGATCCTCTACCACAATCAGGAGGACCTGCTATCGCTCCTGGGCGTCGTCGTGGCCGGCGCGGTCCTCGTCGAGAGGAACCGGGAAGCCGCGGCGCGGGGCGAGGCCGACGCCATGGACCTCTTCGGCGTGGCCCGGCTGTTCGAGCGGGCCGGCGACACCGGGCGCTCGGCCGCGCTCCTCGAGCAGGCCCTTTCGGGCGGGCGCGGGCTGACGGCCGAGGTCACCCACGCCGCCCGCAAGAAGCTGTCGCGCCACTTCAAGAAGAACAAGGAGTGGGACAAGGCCCTCCTCGTCTGGCAGGAAATGGCGGCCGGCGAAGAGGTCGATTGCTTCCGCGAGCTGGCCATCTATTTCGAGCACACAGCCAAGGACTACGGCGAGGCGGTCCGAGTGGCCACGGAGGGACTGGCCCTGTCCAAGGGGAAGGCGCCCGCCGCCGAAAAGGACTTCGAGAAGCGGATCGCCCGCCTTAACGGCAAGATGGCCAAAGGGAAAGGGGGCCCGGCGAGATGAGAGCCATGGTCCTCGGGTCGGTCCGGCCGGTCGAAGAGAGGCCGCTCGAGCTCAAGGACATCCCGGTCCCCGAGGTCGAGCCGGGTGACATCCTGATCAGGGTGCGCTGCTGCGGCGTCTGCCATACGGACCTCCACGTCGTTACGGGCGAGCTCCCGCCTCACCGGATGCCCGTCGTGCCGGGTCACGAGGTCATCGGGACGGTAGAGAGGGCAGGGGAGCGGGCGAGGCGCTTCAGGATCGGACAGCGGGTCGGCGCCGCCTGGCTGAGATCGACGTGCGGCGAGTGCCGGTTCTGCCGGAGCGGGCGCGAGAACCTCTGCGAGCAGGCCCGGTTCAACGGCTACGACGCCGACGGCGGCTACGCCGAGTTCGTGGCCGTGCCCGAGAAATTCGCCTATGCCGTCCCCGACGGATTCACGGACGAAGAAGCCGCGCCGCTGATGTGCGCCGGGATCGTCGGCTACCGGGCCCTCGTCCTGAGCGGGATCGAGCCGGGCGGGACGCTGGGGCTGTACGGCTTCGGCGGCTCGGCGCACATCGGGCTCCAAATCGCCAAGCGCCGGGGAGCGCGGGTCTTCGTCTTCACCCGGAGCGCCGCCCATCAGGAGATGGCCCGGAAGCTCGGGGCCGACTGGGTCGGGAAGGCCGGGGGAGAGCCGCCGGCCAGGCTCACCAATGCGATCATATTCGCCCCGATCGGCGCTCTCTACCTTGATGCTCTGCGGCTCCTTGACCGGGGCGGGACCGTCGTCTCGGCCGGGATCCACATGTCGCCCATCCCCGAGATCGATTACGGTTCGCTTCTCTACCATGAGCGGAAGATGCTCAGCGTCGCCAATGCCACGAGGAAAGACGGGGAGGAGCTGCTCAGGGCCGCAGCGGAGATCCCGGTGCGGACGACCGTTCAGGCCTTCCCGCTCGAGGCGGCGAACGACGCCCTAAAGCTCCTTCGTGCGGGCAAGGTCAACGGCGCCGCCGTCTTGAAGATCCAATAGGGGCCATGTACCGCTTCGGTGCGTGTCCCCATTCTTTCTTGAATGGTTTCGCCCAATACGCTATAATTCCCCCGCTTTTCCGCCCTGCGCGCCCGTAGCTCAGTTGGATAGAGCGTCTGACTACGAATCAGCAGGTCGGGTGTTCGAGTCACCCCGGGCGCGCTTTCCCTTTCCTCTGTAGGGGTGCCGCGATGAACATCAAGAAACTCAACGCTTCTGATTTCACCGGTTAGTCGGCCGCGCTGGATAGCTACCGGTCAGCTCGTATCCGGATCCACTTGACGTTCCGGAATCCATCGGCCTCTAGGAAGAACGTATTGACCCGGGGCGGTCCGTCGGCCTTCGTCAGCGTTACGCTGATCTCCTCCGGCCTGAACTCATTGACCGCGCCAGTAATTGCGTAATCAAAGAATGTCGTCAAGAACAGCCCGGTCCCTAATCCGATCAAGGCCCAGGTCCTCACGTCCTTCCCTTCGGTCTCGATGTCAAGCAGAAGGGGCAAGGCTCCCGTCTGGATCCCGTTGACAGCCACCAAGGCCCCTGCGGGGGAGGAGGTCACGGGGATCTTCTGCGTGCTTCTCCGGGTGATCGACGCGCAACCCGGGGCGGACCAGACGGCCGCCAGGGTCACGGCCAGAAGCAGAGCCGACCTCTTTCTCCACATATCAGCCTTACTCAGTATATTCCCGCAGAATTGCAAGTTGTCAACAAGATGTCAATTCTGGAGAAGGAGCCATGAGAGGGCAAGGAGAGTCCAGGCCGACTTCTCGCGCCTCCGGGATGAGCCATTCAGTTCCAGAATGGATTGACAGATCGAGGGGTGTTGGCATCTAATGAAACCGGGGCGAGTCATGCCGGCACGGAACGGGACCTTGAGAAAAGAGGCGGGGAGCCGTTTATGGAAGACGACCGGCCCCGCGTTCATTTTCGCGGGGCTGGTTCTGGCGACGATCGCGGCCATTTATGCCGTCTATGGGAGCGCGTATTTCCCGAAATGGCCCTGGTTACGGGCCTCGGTCATCCTTTCTCTGATCACATGCTTGTGGCCGTTCGCTCTCCGCAGGAAGAAGGGGCTGGGTCTCCTCGAGTCCGTCGTCTATACGTGGCTGATCCTCTGCGTCGAGATCTTTCTCGTCTACCCCGGCGGCAAAAGCTTGGGCCTGAGATCGGACCCGCGGCTGCTGCCCCTCCTGTGCATCCTCGCGATCGTCCAAGGCGTCGGCACCTACCAGATGTTCCGTTGGATCGACGGATCGGGAGAGCCCGGAAAGGACTCGCCGGCCGAATAGCGGAGACCCCTGATAGGCAACCAGGGATAGATCTATTCCGTATATTAATGAGAATGCCCGTCGTATTCCGCCCGATCACCCGTATCAGTTCGAGGAGGTCGTCCCTATGAAAAAGCCAGCCCTCATGTCTTTCGTGGCCGTCTTGATCGTCCTCAGCCTGGCCGCCCAGGTCCCGGCACCCGCGCCGGCCGCCAAGCCGGACGAGCGGGTCAAGAACCTCGACCTGGTCGAGAAGGTCGCCCCCGCTCCCGACTCGTTCAAGGCCGGGTTCGAATCCATCTCGGCCAAGGATTCCCTGGCCATGCTCACCTACATCGCCTCCGACCTCATGGAAGGCCGGGAGACGGCGACGCGCGGGTACCAGGCCGCCGCGGAATACGCCGCGTCGCTCTTCGGACTGGCCCATCTCACGCCCCTGGGCGATCCGGCGATGCGCCCGTTCAACATGATGCAGATGCTGACGGCTTCGCCGCAGGGCCCGGGCAAGCCTCCCGAAACGACCTATCTCCAAGAGTTCCCGCTCATCGAAACGCTGGAGTCTTCCAGCACCCTCGGCCTCGAAGTCCGCAAAGGCGGCTCGGTCCGGACGCACACGTTCCGCCCGAACCTCGATTATATGGGCTTCGCCGCGACCGGCGACACGATTAGCGGCCCCGTCGTCTTCGTCGGCTACGGGCTTTCCGAGAAGGGCGCCGGCTTCGACGAATACAAGGGGATCGACGTCTTCGGCAAAGTCGTCCTGATCCTCCCCGGAGCGCCCGATTTCCTGCCCAAAGACATCAAGGCCAAGTACTCCGCGGCGCCCGGAATGACCGGCAGCGCGCCCCCGCCCCCGGGCGGATCCCCCCAGGCC
>CAYOYQ010000011.1:0-27534 GCA_964408215.1 uncultured Eubacteriales bacterium | reverse complement strand
CGGCCCCGACCACCCGCGGGTCGCCGACGCCTACGACAGCCTCGGGCTCCTCCATTATTACCAACGGCAGTGGCCCGAAGCGCTGACCGACACGGAAATGGCCCTGGCCATCCGCCGGAAAGCCCTGGGAGAGGGCCACCCCGACGTCGCCAGGAGCGTGCTCTTGCTGGCCGAGCTCGATCACCGCGCGGGCCGCTTGGCCGACGCCGAGCGCTCCTACAGACAGGCGCTGGACATCACCGAGAAGGCCTATGGCCCCGATACCGCGGAGATCTCAGGGATCCTCGAGAACATCGGTGATATCTGTCTCATCCAGGGGCGGTCGGCCGAGGCCGAGACGCTCGTCCGGCGTTCCGTCGCCAACATGGAGAAGACTTTCGGGCCGGACCACGCCCGCGCTGCCCATCCCCGCTGCGTGCTCGGGACGGTGCTTCTCGTCCGCGGCCGGGTCCAAGAGGCCGGAGAGGAATTCGCCCGGGGTTTGGCCATCCTCGAAAAGGAAACGGCCCCCGAGAGCTTCAAACGGGTCGAAAGCCTGCTGGGGATGTCCCGCTGGGCCCGGCTCTCGGGCGACCGCGAAGCCGCCCTGAAATACCTCGTCCCCGCGGAGGAGCTCTGCGAAAAGCATGGAGAGGCCGACCCGACGATGTGGGGCAACGTCCTCTCGGAACGGGCCTGGCACCTTTTCCACGAGGACAAGGACCTGTCCGGGGCGGAAGCGAAGCTGAAGAAGGCCCTGGAGCTCGTCGGCTCCGAGCTCTCGCCCGCCAGCCTTGAATACCGGGACGCCGCCCGGGAGTACGCGGCGCTCCTCAGGGCGGCCGGAAGAACGGACGAAGCGAAGGCCCTCGAGACCAAGATCAGGGGCCCCTTTTAGATCGATAATTGAAGGAGGTGTCGATGCGTATCGTTCAATGGGTCCTCATGGCCCTCGGCTGGTGGAGCGCCGGGCTCCTGCTCAGCTCCCGGGTCATCCCTTGCGGACAGCCGGTCCAGAGGTCGACCGAATTCGGCGATATCGTCTGTCCCAAGCTCAGCCTCAAATGCTACATCGCCGCGTTCATCGCAGTCGCCTACGGGCTGCTCTGGTTCTTCGCTTTCGGACTGAAAATGCCCGTCCCGCTCGGCGAATACGTCGTCTCGGCCGCCATGGGCGCGATCCTGGGCGCGGCGTTCGCGCGCATCCTCTGCCCTAAGCCCATCTGATCGCACGGAGAGGGACGGAGCCGTTTTTCGGGTAGAATAGGAGCGAGGATCCGCTCCGATGCCCGAGATCGACCGGTCGCGCCTTCTTGAGGTCGCCCTGCGTTCGAAATGGCGGGCCTGGCTCCGTCGTCATTATAGGACAGAAAAAGAGGTCTGGCTCGTCTTTCCAAAAAAGCACACGGGAAGGCCCCGGATCAGCTACAACGACGCGGTCGAGGAGGCCGTCGCCTTCGGCTGGATCGACAGCACGGCCAAGAAGCTTGACGAGGACCGCTACGCCCAGCGCTTCACGCCGCGCAATCCCAAGAGCGCATACTCCGAGTCCAATGTGGCCCGGCTCAGGGCGATGGCCGCGAAGGGCAAGGTCGTCCCGGAGGTCCTCGCTCGGGTCCGGCCGCTCCTCGCCGAGAAGCCGCCGGCCGTCCCGCCCGATATCCTGACCGCCCTCAAGGCCGACCCGCAGACCTGGAGGAACTTCCGGGCCTTTTCGGATCCCTATAAGCGCATCCGGGTGGCCTATATCGAGGGCGCCCGCGACCGTCCCGCCGAGTTCGCGAAGCGCCTGCGCAACTTCGTGGCCATGACCCAGAGGAACCGCATCATCGGCTTCGGCGGCATCCAGAAGCACTACTGAGACGGCCGGACCGGCCCGAGCGTCTTAAGGATTGCATCAGCGTCGCGATTCGGAGAAAATGCCGGGATAACGGCGAGATCCGAGAAGAGCGCGGGCAGCGTGACAGGAACAGGAAAGGCCAAGCCTCCGGCGAAGTCGGCGACCGCCCCGGCGATCGAGATCAACCCGGGCTTCCGCCGCGCCCTCGACATCATGGAGGGGACGTCGCGCCACGTCTTCATCACGGGCAAGGCCGGGACCGGCAAGTCGACGCTCCTCGAGCACTGGCGCGGCCAGACGCTCAAGCGCGTCGCCGTCCTCGCGCCGACCGGCGTCGCCGCCCTGAACGTCCGCGGCCAGACGGTCCACTCGTTCTTCGGCTTCAAGCCCGACGTGACGCCCGAGGCCGTCCGCAAGCTGCCCAAGGGCCGGGGCGCCGCCGCCGACCGGGCCGCGCTCTACCGCAACCTCGACGCTATCGTCATCGACGAGGTGTCCATGGTCCGGGCCGACCTCATGGACTGCGTCGAGAAGTTCCTCCGCCTCAACGGCCCCCGGCCCAAGGACTGGTTCGGCGGCCTGCAGATGATCTTCATCGGCGATCTCTACCAGCTGCCGCCCGTCGTCACCGGCCAGGAGCGGGGCCTGTTCGCCCCGGACCCGCCCTCGCTCAGGCGGGGCTTCGGCGCCGGCGCCGCATCGCCCTCTCCCCTCTCCGCCGCCCGCTACGAGTCGCCCTACTTCTTCTCGGCCCGCATCTTCGCCGAGCCGGGCTTCGACATGGACTTCGTCGAGCTCGAGAAGGTCTACCGCCAGAGCGACGCGGCCTTCATCGCTCTGCTCAACGCCATCCGCAACCGCTCCGTCGACGAAGCTCAGATCGCCCACCTCAACAGCCGCCTCGACCCCGATTTCACGCCGCCCGAAGGCGAGTTCTACATCACGCTCACCAGCACGAACGACCTGGCCGCGGCCCGCAACAGGGAGAAGCTCTCCGCCCTGCGCGGCCGGGCCCGCCGTTACGAGGGCTTCATCGAGGGCGAGTTCGACCGCCGCTCCCTGCCCACCGACGAGACGCTCGAGCTCAAGCCCGGGGCCCAGGTCATGCTCCTGACCAACGACCGCCGGGGCCGCTTCGTCAACGGCACGATCGGCCGCGTGGCCAAGATCGCCAAGGTCCCCGACGCCGACGACATCGTCACCGTCGAGCTTCCGGACGGCGGCGAAGTGGACCTCTCGCCCAACACCTGGGAGCTTTTTCGCTTCCAATACGACGCCAAGGCCGACCGCGTCGAGTCCGAGTCCGTCGGGGCGTTCACCCAGTACCCGCTGCGCCTGGCCTGGGCCGTGACCATCCACAAGAGCCAGGGCAAGACCTTCGACCGCGTCGTCATCGACATCGGCCGCGGCGCCTTCGCCCACGGCCAGGTCTACGTCGCCCTGAGCCGTTGCACGTCGTTCGAGGGACTCGTCCTGAAGACCCCCATCCGCCGCAGCCACATCTGGATGGACTGGCGCATCGTCCGCTTCCTGACCCGCTTCCAGTACGACAAGGCCGAGCGGGCGCTGCCCCTCGTCGACAAGCGGGCCCTCCTCCTCGAGGCCATCCGCGACGGCCGCGAGCTCGAGATCGTCTATCTCAAGCCCGACGACACCAAGAGCCGGCGCCGCATCCGGCCCGAGTCGGTCGAGATGATGGAGTACCACGGCCGGCGGTTCGAGGGCCTCCGGGCCTTCTGCCACACGCGCGGCGAGTGCCGCACCTTCCGCCTGGACCGGATCCTTGAGATCGGCTGAAGGGGACATGTCCCGGAGGGACGTGTCCCCGATTTATTGGATCCGGACGCCCTTTGAGTCGAGCGACGTCCCCGTGGACCGCTCGAGCCGGGCCAGGCTGAGGCTGTAGTCGACCCGGGCCCGGGTCTCGCTCGTCCGGGCCAGGGCCAGGTCCCGCTGTTGCTGGAGCACCGTGTAGTTCGTCGAGAGGCCGGCCTCGAGCTTCTTCTGCTCGGCGGCCAGCTTCTCCTCGGCCAGCTCCCGGGCCAGCTGATAGGCCTGGATCCGCTGATAGTCCGTCTCGACGGCCCGCACCGCGATCTCGACCTCGAGCTGGGCCCGGGCCTCGGCGTCCTTGCGCCGCAGGGCCGCCTGGTCGGAGGCGATCCGGGCTTCCGCGACGCGGGCCCGCGACGCCACCGACTCCAGCGGCAAATCCAGGGTCAGGCCGACGAACCAGTTCTTGTAGCGGAGCCGGAAGGCGTCCTGGAAGGCCAACGATGCCCCGCCGGGAACGGTGCCGACGATGACGCCCGTGAGAGGGTCGTTGTCCTGGTAGAGGATCTGCGTCCCCGACACCCCGGGACTCCAGAAGCTGGCCCTGAAGCTGAGGTTCGGCAGGGTCTGGTTCCTGGCGAAGGCGAGATCGAAGGCCCTGGACCTCACGGCGACCTGGGCCGAGGCCAGGTCGGGCCGGCGCGCCAGGGCCGTGGCCCAGGCCGCCTCGAGGTCGAGCGGAACGGCTTCGGTCCGCGGCGTCTCGGAGGGGACGAGGACCGGCGCGGGCCCGCCGGCCTCGCCCTTCAAATCGAGCAGCGTCCGCAGCGTGTCCTGGCTGTTCCTGACCTGGGCCTGGGCCTGGAGGATGTCGGCCTCCCGGCTCGCAACCTCGGCCCGGGCGCCGAGGATGTCGATGGGGGGGATGACGCCGGCCTCGAGCTCCTTCTCGTTCTTGGCCAGCAGATCCCGGGCCAGCCGCAGCGATTCCCGCTGGACCTCGAGGGCCTCGCGGCTGTAGACGAGGTTCCAGTAGGCCTGCTCGACGTCGAAGACGGCGTCGAGCAGGGCCCGCCTCAGATCGTTCTCGGAGATCTCCTGGTTGTCGCGGGCGACGATGATCTCACGCCGGGCCATCTTGAAGCCGAAGTCCCGCAGGAGCGGCTGGGCGAAGTCGAAGCTCAGCGTGCTGCCAAAGCGCGGGTTGATGGTCTGGAAGCTGCGATTGGTCTCGCTCCTGTAGGAGGCCAGAGTGGCCGAGAGCGTGGCCCCGGTAGGCAGCCGCTGTTCGAGCGCCCCCTGGTAGTCGGCGTAGTCGCTGGTGACCTGGTCGGTGGCGTCGAGCCAGGTGTAGGAAGCCTGGTTGGTGGTCTGGGTGCCGAGGGTGAAGGACAGCTTGGGCAGGAAGATCTCCCCGGCCCGGCTGGCCGCCGCCGCGGCGGCCCGGGGGCCGAGGACCTCGGCCGACAGCCCGGGATTGTTCTTCAGGGCGATCTCGAGGCACTCCTGGAGCGTCACGGTCTTCTCTCCGGCCGGCGCCGGCTGTGCGGCGGCCGGGAGCGCCGCCAGGATCGCGGCGGCGGCCAGGGCCAGGGCCAAGGCTGTGGTTCTTCTCATCATGGTCGTTCTCCTGTCCCCGCCGCAGGGACGGCTAGGCCTGGATCCAGCCGTCAAGCAGGTGGATGGTCCGGCGGCCGTAGGCGGCGTTCTGCTCGGAGTGGGTCACTTGCACCACGGTCGTCCCGCCGGCGTTGAGCTCGGCGAACATCCCCATGATCTCCTTCCCCTCCTTGGAGTTGAGGTTGCCGGTCGGCTCGTCGGCCAGGATGACCCGGGGCTTCGTGATGAGGGCCCGGGCGACGGCCGCCCGCTGCTGCTGGCCTCCCGAGAGCTGGTGGGGGAAGAGGTCCTTCTTGGCGACCATGTGGAAGCGGTCGAGGGCCTCGGCGACGAGGGCCTTCCGCTCCGAGGCCTTGATCTTCTTGTACAGGAGCGGGGTCTCCAGGTTCTCGTAGACCGTCAGGTCGTCGATGAGGTGGTAGCTCTGGAAGACGAAGCCGATCTGGTGCTTGTGGAACTCGGTCAGCCTCTTCTCGCTGAAGGTGTGGACGGGCTGGCCGTCGAAGTGATACTCCCCCTCCGACGGGGTGTCGAGCATCCCGAGGATGTGGAGGAGGGTCGACTTGCCGGCCCCCGACGGGCCCATGACCGTCAGGAACTCGCCCTCGGCGATGTCGAGGTCGATGTTCCGCAGGACAAAGGTCTTGACGTAGCCCGTCGAGTAGGATTTGGTGACGCCGCGCAGCCTGATCACAGCTTGAACTTCTTCTGGATGTTCTCGGAGACGATCTGGCCGTCGAAGAGGTAGATGATCCGTTGGCTGTACTCGGCGTAGGCCTGGGAGTGGGTGACCATGATGATCGCCGTCCCGCCGGCGTGGAGCTCGCCCAAGAGGCTCATGACCTCCTCGCCGTGCGTCGAGTCAAGGTTGCCCGTCGGCTCGTCGGCCAGGATGAGCTTCGGCCGGGCCACCACCGCCCGGGCCACGGCCACGCGCTGCTGCTGGCCGCCCGAGAGCTGCTGGGGAAAGTGGTTCTTGCGGGGCATCAGGGCCATGTTCTCGAGGACCTCGTTGACCCGTTTCTTGCGCTCGCCGGCCGAGGTGCCCAGGTACAGCAGCGGCAGCTCGACGTTCTCGAAGACCGTCAGCTCGTCGATGAGGTTGAAGCTCTGGAAGATGAAGCCGATGTTGGCTTTCCGCAGCCCGGCCCTCTTCCTCTCCGAGGAATCGGCCACGTTCTTGCCGAGGAACATGTATTCGCCGCTCGACGGGTTGTCGATGAGGCCGATGATGTTGAGGAGCGTCGATTTGCCGCAGCCCGACGGCCCCATGATGGCCACGTACTCGCCCTGGTCGATGGTCAGGTCGATGGCGTTGAGAGCCGTCGTCTCGACCTCCTCGGTGGTGTAGATCTTCTTCAGGTTCTTGGTCTGGATGAGCATGCGGTTCTCCTTTCGGCCCGACGGCCGTTATTTCAGGACCAGGCGGTCCATGTCTCCGAAGCTTTCATACGACGAGGTGATGACCTTGTCCCCCGGCCCGAGCCCCTCGAGGACCTCGTAGACCTCGGGGTTGTAGCGGCCGAGCCGGACGGGGTGCTTGAAGGCCGCCTTGCCCGAGGCGTCGAGCTTGTAGACCCAATTGCCGCCGGTCGCCTCCCAGAAGCCCCCGCGCGCGAGCAGGACGGCCTCGGCCACGTCGCCGAGCTGCAACCGGATGTGGAGGGTCTGGCCGCGGCGGAGGTCCGGCGGCGTCTCGCCGACGAAGTCGAGGTCGACCTCGAAGCGGTTCTCGCGCACGGCCGGGAAGACCCGGCGGACCTTGAGGCCGTAGGTCTTGCCGGCCAGGTCGAATTCGCCCTTCAGCCCGGCCTCGACGCGGGTGATGTAGTGCTCGTCGATCAGGGCCCGGACGCTGTAGGCGGCCAGGTCGTCGATCTGGCCGATGTTCGCTCCGGGATTCTTGTAGGCGCCGATCTCGGCGTCGAGCAGCGACAGCTGCCCGGCGATGGGGGCCCGGATGACGAGGTCGTCGAGCTTGCGCTTGGACGTCTGGAGGTTGAGGTCCATGCGGTGGAGCTGGTCCTCGAGGGAGTTGAGCTGCTCCTCCCGGTAGGCCAATTCCTTCTTCTGGCTCTCGGCCACGATGTCGCGGTTGCGGACCTGGTATTCGTAGTCCAGCCGGATCCGCTCGAACTCGAGGTCGGAGACGAGCTTGTTCTCGTGGAGCTTCAGGTAGCGCTCGTAGGTCGTCTTCTGCTTGGCCAGGTCGTTCTCGACCTGGTTCATCTGCTGAAGGAGCCCCTGGCGGTACTGCTCCATGTTCAGGCGCGTCTGCCGGAGCGAGTTGCTCTGCTGGACGAAGTCGGCCTCGCGCCACATGATGTCGAGGAGGAGGTTGGTGTTGACGAGCTGGACGATCGGGTCGCCCGCCTTGACCATGGCCCCGGCCTCGAGGAAGCGCTTCTCGACCCGGCCGCCCTCGGTCGTCTCCAGCGAATAGCGGTTGATGGGCGTGACCGTGCCCTGCTGGGGGATGAATTCCAGGAAGGGGCCCTTCGCGACCGTGGAAACGGTGATGCGCTCGGCGTCGACGTTCAAGGTGGACTCGTTGAACTGGAACAGGAAGAGGTACAGGACCACGAGCACGAAGACCGCGGCGCCGGCGACGGCGGCGATCTTGCGCGGCGGCCATTTCTTCTTCTCGATCTGCCGGTCCATGCCCATTCTCGATCTCCTGGAGCTGACGCGCTCGCCTTTTTTCGTCATTTCTTTATGCACGAACCGTGCCAATGCCAGCGCGCGCGCCCCTGCCCGGGTCGGCCGCGGCGGCCCGTCCGGCCGTGTTCGGCCTCATGACAAAAGGTGTTCGTTTCCGGACAGTTGTTGTATAATACGGGTCATCCTACAGGCGGACCCCCGGGGCATGGAACTTGCAGGACCGTTCCCCAAAAGGAGCCGGCTATGGACCGAAAGAGCGGCAAGATCCTCGTCGTCGACGACAACGAAGACATCCTCGGCGCGGCCCGGCTGCTGCTCAAGGGCCAGGCCGCCTTCGTCCACACAGAGAAGGACCCCGACCGCATCCCCGTCCTGATGAAGGAGGAGACCTACGACGTCATCCTCCTCGACATGAACTTCGCCAAGGGCGCGACCGGCGGCGAGGAGGGCTTCGCCTGGCTGCGCCGGATCCTGGCCGCCGACCCGTTGGCCGTGGTCATCCTCATCACGGCCTACGGCGACGTCGGCATGGCCGTCCGGGCCATCAAGGAAGGGGCCACGGACTTCATCCTCAAGCCCTGGCAGAACGAGAAGCTCCTGGCCACGCTCTCGGCCGCCCTCCGCCTGCGGGCCTCGCGCGTCGAGGCGAGCTCGCTCCGCCAGCGCCAGAGCCACCTCTCCGCCGACCTCGACCGGCCCTTCAGCGACTTCCTGGGCCAAAGCCCCGCCATGACGGGGGTCTTCGCCACGATCGACAAGGTCGCCCGGACCGACGCCAGCATCCTCATCCTCGGCGAGAACGGGACGGGAAAAGAGCTGGCCGCCCGCGAGATCCACCGCCGGTCCCAGCGCCACCGCGAGGCCTTCGTCGGCGTGGACATGAGCGCCATCCCCGAGACGCTCTTCGAGAGCGAGCTCTTCGGCCACGTCAAAGGCGCATTCACCGACGCCCGGGAGGACCGGGCCGGCCGCTTCGAAACGGCATCCGGCGGGACGCTCTTCCTCGACGAGATCGGAAACCTGTCGCTGCCGCTCCAGGCCAAGATCCTGACGGCGCTGGAGAACCGGCAGGTCGTCCGGGTCGGCTCGAACAGGCCGGCGGCCATCGACATCCGGCTCATCTGCGCGACCAACCGGCCCGTCCACCGGATGGTCGCCGAGAACAGGTTCCGCCAGGACCTCCTCTACCGGATCAACACCATCGAGGTCCGCATGCCGGCCCTCCGCGAACGGCGGGAGGACATCCCCCTCCTCGTCGACCACTACCTGGCCGCCTACTGCCGCAAGTACGGCCGGCCGCTCAAGACGGCCGGACCCGCCGCGCTGCTCAAGCTCCAGGGCTATGGCTGGCCGGGCAACGTCCGCGAGCTCCAGCACGCCGTCGAGCGGGCCGTCATCATGTCCGATGCCGCCGTCCTGGAGCCGGCCGACTTCCACTTCAGCGCCGCGGCGGGCGCCGCGGAGGAGGCCCCGGCCGCCGCGACCAGCCTGGAGGACCTGGAGCGCCGTCACGTCGAGCGTGTCTTGAGCAAGCACGGCGGGAACGTCAGCCAGGCCGCCCGGGAGCTGGGCATCTCGCGGGCCGCCCTCTACCGCCGGCTGGAGAAGCATGGTCTATAGGAAGTTCCGGGTCGACGTCTTCGCGCGCGTGGCGGCCCTGGCCGTCACGATCGGCGCGTTCTTCTTCGCCGTCTTCGGCGCCAGGCTGGCCGCGGCCGCCGTCCTGCTCGGGCTTCTCGCCGCGGCCCAGCTCTGGGGGCTCCTGCGGGCGGTCGACCGGACCAACCGGGACCTAGCCCGGTTCTTCGACTCCGTCCGTTTCGACGACTATACCCAGACCTTCCGCAGCCAGCGGCTCGGCGGCTCCTTCAAGGAGCTCCACGCCGCCCTGGCCCGGGTCGTCGAGGCCTTCCGGGCCGCCCGGGCCGAGAAGGAGGAGCAGGCCCTCTACCTCCAGACCGTCGTCCAGCACGTCGGGATCGGCCTGGTCGTCTTCCAGCCCGACGGCGAGATCGAGCTCCTCAACAACGCCGCCCAGCGGCTTCTCCGGATCCCGCCTTTCAAGAACGTCCGGGACTTCGAGGAGGCTTGTCCCGGCCTGGCGGCGACTCTCCTGCGGCTCAAGCCGCGCGACCGCGAGCTGGTCAAGGTCGAGGCCGGCGACGACCAGCTGCAGCTGCTGCTCCACGCCGCCGCGTTCAAGCAGCGGGGACGGGACCTGACGCTTGTCTCGGTCCAGGACATCCGCGGCGAGCTCGAGGAGCGGGAGATCGAGGCCTGGCAGAAGCTCATCCGCGTCCTGACCCACGAGATCATGAACTCCATGACCCCCATCTCCTCGCTGGCCGGCACGGTCGAGGGCCTGATCGACAGGGGCTGCGCCGGCGAGTCGGAGAGCCTCGCCGACATCCGCGGGGCGCTGAAGACGATCCAGCGGCGGAGCGAGGGCCTCCTTCACTTCGTCGACGGCTACCGCAACCTGGCCCGCGTGCCCAAGCCCGACCTCAGGTTCTTCCCGGCGGCCGACCTCTTTGCCCAGGTCACGCAGCTCCTTCAGCCCAAGCTCGACGAGTGCGGCGGCCGGCTCGAGACCTCCTCGAGCCCGGCCCGGCTCGAGGTCCTAGCCGACCCGGTCCTGCTCGAGCAGGTCCTCATCAACCTTGTCCTGAACGCCTGCGAGGCCGTCCAGGGCTTGGACCAACCGCAGATCGCCCTTTCCGCCAGCCTCGACGAGCGCGGCCGGCCGGTCGTCCAGGTCCGCGACAACGGGCCGGGCATCCCCGCGGAGAACCTGGACAAGATCTTCGTCCCCTTCTTCTCGACCAAGGAGGGCGGCTCGGGCATCGGCCTCAGCCTGTCGCGCCAGATCATGCGCCTCCACGGCGGCTCGATCAGCGCCGTCTCGAGGCCCGGCCAGACCGTCTTCACCCTCCGCTTCAAACATTGATTTGGGGACGCGTACGCGGTACGTGTCCCCCCTTTCCGTTTATTCGTTCCGGAGGACGTCGGCGGGGTTCGTCCGGGCCGAGCGGAAGGCCTGCCCGATCACCGTCAGCTGGGCGATGATCAGGGTGGCCGCGACCGCGCCGGCGAAGATCCCCCAGCCGAGGCCGATCCGGTAGGGATAGTCCCTGAGCCAGCCCTTCATGAGGACGTACGAGACCGGAACGGAGATGAGGTTCGCGACCAGGACCCACTGGGCGTATTCGCCGGCGAGAAGGGCCACGATGCCGGAGACGCTGGCCCCCAGGACCTTGCGAACGCCGATCTCCTTCCGGCGCTGCTCGGCGGTGTAGGCCGCCAGGCCGAAGAGGCCGAGCGAGGAGATGAGGATGGCCAGGAGCGTGAAGGCCCGGACGATGGCCATCTCCCGCTCCACCGACCTGTACAGGCGGTCGTAGTCGTCGTCGAGGAACCGGACCTCGAAGGGGTAGCCCGGATTGCGCGCCCGGACGGCCCGCTCGACCGAGGCCAGGGTGGCCGGGACGCCACCCGGGTCGAGGCGCAGGAACAGGTACTGGTAAGCCTGGATGGCCCGATAGGTCGGGTCGCAGTAGACGATGATCGGCCCGATCTCGCGAGTGACGGGCGTGAAGTGGAAGTCCTCGACGACGCCGCCGATCCGCAGGTCCAAGGGCCCCTGCTTGAGGCGCATGTTCAGGACGTCGGCGGCGCCGATGATGCGGGCGAAATTCTCGTTGATGACGACGTCGGGGGCCATGGCCGTCCCGCCCGGCTTGAACGATTCCCCCCGGACCAGGCGCATCCCGAAGGTTTCCAGGAAATCGGCGTCCACGCCCCAATAGGTCACGAGAGGATCGACGTTCGGATCGCGGCCGTCCCAGTCCCAGCCGTTGCCGTTGTTGTAGATGCCGATCGGCGAATGGACCGCGGCCGTCGCCGATCGGACGCCCGGGATGCGCAGGAGCTCCTGTTTGGCGGACTCGATGTCGTTGCGCAGGGCGCCCTCGAGCCGGAAATAGACCAGGTGGTCCCGGTCGAACCCGAGGGACTTGGTCTTCATGTACCGGACCTGCCCGAAAATGACGATCGTGCCGACGATCAGGGCGCCGCTCAGGGCGAACTGGAAGACGACCAGGGCCTTCCGGAAGTGTCCGCCCCGGGCCCCTGAGCCCGGCGCGTCCTTGAGGACCGTCCCCGGCCGGTAGGACGACAGAAAGACCGCCGGATAGGCGCCGGCCAGAGCGCCCGTGAGGAGCGCGACGAGCCCGATCCCGGCCAGGACCGAGGGGCGCAGGAAATCGGCGAAGGCCAGGTTCTTCCCGGTCATTTGGGCGAAGGCGGGCAGGGCGAGGGCGATCAGGAAGAAGGCCAGCGCGAGCGAGACGAAGGTGAAAACCAGGGACTCGCCGAAGAACTGGCGCATGACCTGGCCGCGGCCGGCCCCGACGACCTTGCGCAGTCCGACCTCCCGGGCCCGCCGGGCCGCCCGGGCCGTGGCCAGGTTCATGAAATTGATGCAGGCGACAGCCAGGATGAGAAGGGTGATGGCCGAGAAGATCCGGACGTTCTCCATCCGGCCCCAGAGCTTCAGGTAGACGTCCCGGAACGGATAGAGCGACGGCTCGAGGATCGTCTGCGGGTCCGAGCGGCGGATGCGGTCGAAGATCTTCGCGTTGAAGGCCGTGATGTCCGTCCCGGGGGCCGTTTCGACGTAGGTCTGGAAGGCCAAGTTGGTCCAGGTGCTGAGGTAGTTCGGGCGGTTGTAGAGGCGGAGGGCCAGCTCGAACGGCACCCAGACGTCGAACCGGATCGAGGAGTTGCGGGGGATGTCCTTCATGACCCCCGCGACCTTGAAGTCGTAGGTCTTGTCCAGGGTCACCGTCCGGCCGAGGGGGTCCTCTCCGCCGAACATCCGCCGGGCCGCGCTCTCCGAGAGGACCATGACCTCCGGGCCGGCGAAAAGGTCCTTGACGTTCCCCTCGACCAGGGGGAAGCTGAAGATCTCGAAGATCCCGGCGTCGGCCATCTGGACGGATTCCCGGAAGGCCCGGTCGCCGCTTCCCAACAAGTGCTCCGCTTGGCCGTTCTGGATGCGGGCCGTGTCGCGGACCTCCGGGTACTCGGCCTTGAGGGCCGGGCCGAGCGCCGGGACCGAGCCGGTGCCGGTCACGGTCCGGCTCCCGTAGTGCTGCGTCGTCCGGACGATGGAGATGGAATCCGCTTTCTCGTGGAAGCGGTCTGTGCCGACCTCGTCGACGACCCAGGCCAGGATGAGAACGCAGCAGGCCATGCCCATGGCCAGGCCGGCGACGTTGATGAAGGAATAGCCTTGGTGCCGCCGGATGTTCCTCAGGGCGATCAGGACGTAGTTCTTGAACATGATGCCCCTATTTGTGCCAGAAACATGCCAGGCCCAGGCCGGGTGGCGGCGTCTGAATTCGGGGGATGCGGCCCGGCTTGACGTCCGGAAACGGGCAAGCGCCGTCCGCAAGCGGACACGGACAGAGAGACACGTACGCGGTACGTGTCCCTCTTTTTTTATTCGTAGCGGAGGGCGTCGGCGGGGTTGGCCCGGGCGGCCCGGAGGACCTGGGCGCCAACGGTGAGCGCGGCGACGGCCAGCGCGGCCAGCCCGCTCGCGAGGAAGATCCCGGCGTCGAGCGAGGTCCGCAACGCGAAGCCCCGCAGCCATCGGCTCATCATCCAGTAGCCCACGGGCCAGGCGACGAGGTTGGCGACGGCCACCCATTTGACGAATTGGCCGGCGTGCAGCCAGATGATCGAGGACAGGCGCGCTCCCAGAATTTTACGGATTCCGACCTCTTTCGTCCTCTGCTCCGTGACGAAGGCCGCCAGGCCGAAGAGGCCCAGGCAGGAGACGAAGACGGCCAAGGCGGAAAACAACGAGATGATCTTCCCGGCCCTGTTGTCGTTCTGATAGAGCCCGTCGATCCGGTCGTCGAGGAAGGAGAACTCGAAGGGCAGCCCGTCGGCGAGCGACGTCCAGGACCGCTCGATATGGGAGAGGACCTCGGTCGTCCGGGCCGAACGGATCTTGGCCAGGAGAAAGGGCTTCCGGGTCGAATTGACGGCCTCGGGCAGGAGGTAACCCATCGCCCGGACGTCGCGATGGAGGGACTCGAAATGGAAGTCGTCGATGACGCCGATGATCGTCAGGTCCTTCTTCGTCCACCAGATCCGGAGCTTCTTCCCGACCGGGTCGGCCAGCCCGAAGTACTCCTTGGCCTTGCCGTTGATGACCACCGCGCCAGCGTCGGACGGGTGGTCCCGCGACAGGAACCGGCCTTCGTTCATGCGGATGTCCAGGACCCCGGCGAAGTCCTGGTCGCAGGTCATGAAGTTCATGTTCAGCGGCCGCTCGCGGTCGACGCCCTCGACCCCGATGCCCCAGTTCGGCGTGCCCCAGCCGGGGATGTCCCCGACGGCCGTCACGCCGGTGATGTCCGTCCGCTGCTTCAGGCGCTCGCGGAAGGCCTCGAGGGACGGGCCGAGGTTGTCGGCGTTGCGGATGACCACGACGTTGTCCTTGTCGAAGCCGAGCCGCTGGTTCTTGATGAAGTCGAGCTGCCGGCTGATGACGAGCGAGCCGACGATGAGGATGACCGACATGGCGAATTGGAAGACGACGAGGCCGTTGCGCAGGGCCAGCGCGCCCCGGTTCCGGCCGCCATAGCGGGAGCCCTTGAGGACCTCGGCCTGCTTGTAAGAGGACAGGAAAAAGGCCGGATAGAGACCGGCCAGGACGCCCACGGCGAGGGCCAGTCCGATGAGCCCGGGGATGACCCAGGGGCTCCCGAAGTAAGGCAGGGCCAGGGCCCGGCCGGCCAGGCGGCGATAGGCCGGCAGGGCGATCTGGATAAGCCCGACGGCGAAGGCCAGGCCGACGAGGCTCAACAGGACGGATTCGCCCAGGAACTGGCCGACGAGCTGGCTTTTCGTCGAGCCGACGACCTTGCGGATGCCGACCTCGCGGGCCCGGCGGGCCGACCGGGCCGTGGCCAGGTTGACGAAGTTGATCCCGGCGATGACGAGGATAAGCAGGGCGACCAGGGTGAAGAGACGGACGTAGGCGATGCTGCCGTTGGGCTGGTTCCCCGTGACCAGGTCCGAATGGAGGTGGATCCGGGTGACCGGCTCGAGCGTCCAGATCCAGGGGATGTGCTCGCGGCCGCCCTCGTATTCGACCCGGTCGATCTCGACCAGCTTCTCCTCCATCTGGGCCCGGGTCACGCCCTTGGCTAGGAGAAGATAGGTGGTGTAGTTGTTGTTGGTCCACCCCGTGCTCGGCGTCGGGTAGATCGTGGGCATGGAGACGAGCATCTCGAAGCGGAAATGGGAGTTCCGGGGGACGTCGCGCATGACCCCCGTCACCAGCTGCGGCGTCCGCCGGCCGGAGACCTGGACATCGATCGTCCGGCCGACCGGGTCATCCTGGCCGAAGATCTTGGCGGCCAGGGATTCGGACAGGACGATCGTGTTGGGGTCTCGCAGGGCCGCCCGCGGGTCGCCCTTCAGCAGGGGGAAGGAGAAGACGTCGAAGAACGAGGCGTCGGCCACGAAGACCTCGGTCTCCTTCAGGGCCAACTCGTCCTTCCTGAGGACGATGTCCCCGAGGGGGCCGGAGATCTGGGTCAGGGCCTCGACCTGAGGATATTTGTCGCGGATCGTCTTGGCCAGGATCCAGGGCGTCCCGAGCTGGTGGATCTTGGAGTCCCCCTTGTTCGACCAGTCGGCCGTGACCCTGTGGATCCGGTCGGCATTCTCGTGGAACCGGTCGTAGCCGAGCTCGTCGATGACATACAGCATGACCAGGACGCTGGCCGCGATCCCCACGGCCAGGCCCATGACGTTGATGAAGGCGTAGCCCTTGTGGCGGGCCAGGTTCCGCAGGGCGATCTTCAGGTAGTTCTTGAGCATGACGGCCTCCCTTAAAAAGACAGACGGGTTCCGCCTTGGTTTGGTTGCTTAAATGGGGGACATGATACCTATTTCCCTTTTTTTCTTCGGCCAGCCCCGATTCGGAAATCGGGAAATAGGTATCATGTCCGCCTATTCGTAGCGGAGGGCGTCGGCGGGATTCGCCCGGGCCGCTTTCAGGGCCTGCCCGCTGACCGTCAGGATCGCGATGGCCAGGGCCGCGGCGCCGGCCAGGACGAACGGGACCCAGGGGATCGGCGTCCTGTAAGGGAACGCCCGGAGCCACGAACGGACGGCGAAATAGGCCGCCGGCCAGGCCAGCACGTTGGCCAGGACGACCCACTTGGCGAACTCCTTCGACAGCAGGCCGATGACCTGCCCCGACGAGGCCCCCAGGACCTTGCGGACACCGATCTCCTTACGCCGCTGCTCGGCCAGGAAGGAGGCCAGCCCGAACAGGCCCAGGCAGGCGACGAAGACGGCCAGCCCGGCGAACCAGACGAGGATCGCGCCCATCCGCTCGTACTGGCGGTAGCTGGCCTCGAACTCCTCGTCGAAGAACCGGTATTCGAAGGGCAGCCGGGGATAGACCGCCTTCCACGCCGACTCGACCTGCGCCAGCGCCGCCGGGAGGTCCCCGCCGCCGAGACGGGCGATGGCGAATCGGACGTCCTCCGGCGAGACGACGACGGCCATGGGCTCGAGGGGGAACTGGACGGGCTTGTAGTGATAGTTCTTGGCCACCCCGATGATGGGGCCTTCGACGCGCTGGAACTTGAAGATCTTGCCGACGGCGTCCTCGGCCCGAAGCCCCATCAGCCGGGCCACCTCCTCGTTGACGAGGAAGGCCCCGCGCCTGTCCGTGCCGTGCTCCGGCCGGAACGAACGGCCCGCGGCCATCTCGACCCCCAGGGCCTCGGGATAATCGAAGTCGGCAAAGGTGATCCCGATCAGGATGCGGTTCTCGGGGTCCCTCCCTTCCCATTCGGCGTTCCAGGAATTGGCCGAGATGTTGGTCGGGATCTGGCCTGTGCCGCTGACGAAGGGCACGAGCGGGCTGCGCAGGAGCTCCGCTTTGAGGGCCGGATAGCCGGACGGCGCCGAACCCCGCAGCGGGAGATAGATCAGACGGTCCTGGTCGAAGCCGAGCGCCTTGCCCTGCATGAAGCCGACCTGGCGGTAGACCACCGCCGTCCCGACGATGAGGGCGATCGACAGACCGAACTGGACCATGACCAGGACCCGCCGCAGAAGGGGGCTGCGGCCGCCGGCGACCCCGCCGGCCCTGAAGATGCCGGATGGGCGGAGCGACGACAGGAGGAGAGCTGGATAGCTCCCGGCGACGAACGCGGTCACGGCCACGACCCCGACGAGGCCCAGCAGGAAGGGCGCCGTAAGAAGCGCGCCGAGCTGGATCTCCTTCCCCGCCAGGGTGTTGAACGCCGGCCGGAGGGCCGCGACGACGACGAGCGCGAGCACCAGGGCCAGGACGACGGTCAGCCCGGACTCGCCGAAGAACTGGGTGGCGACGTTCCGGCGCAGCGCGCCCACGACCTTGCGCAGTCCGACCTCCTTGGCCCGTCCGGCGGCCCGGGCCGTGGACAGGTTCATGAAGTTGATGCAGGCGATGAGCAGGACCAGGAGAGCGATCAGGGAGAAGCTCCTGACGCTCTGGATCGTCCCGACGGTCTGGCCGAACCCGAAGACCGCCTTGAGCCGGATGTCGGTCAGGGGCCGGAGCGAGTAGCGGGGCATCCGGACGCCTCTGGCCCGGGCCAGGGCCTCGGGATTGCCCCGGACGGAATCGTAGAAAAGCTCGGTCATGAAGCGCGTGATCTCCTCCCCGACGGCGGCGGCGGCGCCCGGGTCGCGGAGCCCGACCCAGGTGAGGATGGTGTTCGTTCCCCAGCGGTCGATGTCGACGCCGAGGGAGCGCAGGAACTCGAAGGGCACCAGCATGTCGAAGGCAATGGTCGAATTCCGCGGCAGCTTCTTAGCCACCCCCGTCACCGCCAGCGAATGGGCGTCGTTGACGACGAGCGTCCGGCCGACGGGGTCCTCGGCCCCGAAATACTTCACCGCCATCTCCTCCGAGAGGACGACCGAGCGCGGGTCGGCCAGGGCCTTCTCCCGGTCGCCGCGGAGCAAGGGGAAGGTGAAGGCCGTCAGGAAGGCCGGATCGACGGCGACGACGCGGTTCTCGAAGAACGCCTTGTCGCTGGCGCGGACGAGCAGGCCCCCCGTGGAGGACTGACGGAACGAGGTCTCGATCCCGGGGATGGCGGCCTGGATGGCCGGCCCCATGGGGTATTGGCTGACGTTGACGTGGAAGGTCCCCTGCCCCCCGGACTGGTCCTGCTCGACGCGGAACAGGGACCGCGCGTTGACGTGGAAGCGGTCATAGCTCGCCTCGTCCTGGACCCAGAGCAGGATGAACAGGGCGCAGGCCAGGCCGACGGCCAGCCCGGCGACGTTGATGAACGTGTATCCCTTCTGGCGGATCATCTTGCGCCAGGAGGTCTTGAGGTAGCTCAGGGCCAGGGTAGGCATCATCTCTCACCTCGCGCGCAGGGATATCACCTAACATGATTACGCTCGCTCGGCCCGGAATGTTCGCTGACGGCGAAAAATGATCCGGATCGCGCCCCTGTCAACAAAATCGAGCCGATGTGTGATTTCTTTACGCCGCCGGGCGAGCCCTCCCCTGGAATAGACCTGGCCCGGATTTTGCTGTGAGTTGAGGCGGAGAACAGCATCATGGCCACCGAATTGCGTCACCGCGAGTCCACCACCCCCACAGGCGAGTTCGAGTTCAAGCTCCGCGCCCTCCTTTCGGAGGACCTGGCGGCGCAGAAGCGGCGCCACTCTCTGACCAAGCTCCTGCAGCTCGTCGAGAAGAACATGATCGTCGAAGCGCTCCGGCGCGTCGACGGGAACCAGAAGGCCGCCGGGAGGGACTTGGGCCTGAAGTATACGACCTTCTGCGCCAAGCTCAAGCGCTACGGGATAAGGGTCATCAGGCACTTCGGCATCCAATCCTGAATCGAAAGCGGACAGGCCCCGTCCGGTAGCGGACAACCCGGGGCGGTCTTCCCTCGCTTTCACATCCCTCGCCCGGCCTCACCGCCATGGCACGGAACTTGCTTCCTAAACGCTTTAGGTACCTAACGCGGCGAGGTAGAAAGAATGATCTCCAAGGCCTTGACGGGCGCGTCGACCAAGCCGATCATCCTGGCCATCCTGAGAAAGGGGGAAAACTACGGTTATGAGATCATCCAGCAGGTCCGCGACATCACGGGCGGCGAGCTGGACTGGTCGGAGCCGATGCTCTATCCCTTCCTAAAGAGGCTCGAGCGGGACGGCCTGATCCAGTCCCAGTGGCGGCTCTCGGACCGGGGCCCGCTCCGCAAGTACTACCGGCTGACCAAGGAGGGGCGCGCCGAGCTGGAGAGCGAGAAGAGCCAGTGGCTCAAGGTCCACTCGGCGCTGACGGCGCTCTGGTCGCCCGGGACCGAGGAGCCGTGAAGATGTTCGACCTCGAGAAAGCGATCGCGGAATGGAAGAAGTCCATGCGCCGCAGCCCCTCGATCGATGAGGCCGACCTGGCCGAGCTCGAACGCTACCTCCGCGACAAGGTCGACGACTTGGCCGCGGGCGGTTTGGGTCCCGAGGAGGCCTTCCGGCTTGCCAACGAGGAGTTCCGGAGGGCCGGAACGCTCGAGGCCGCCTACGGCCAGACCCGCTCGGCGCGGCCGGGCCGGCGCTTCCCTTGGAAGAACTCACGTTTCGCGCCCGGCCTTTTCTGGAGCAACGTCCGGATCGCCCTGCGGCGCCTGCGCCTCCAGCGGGCCTACGCCGTCATCAACGTCGGCGGGATGGCCCTCGGCCTGGCCTGCACCCTGATGATCCTCCTCTGGGTCCGGGACGAGCTCGGTTACGACAGGTTCCACGTCAAGGCCGACCGCATCTACCGCGTCGTCCTTTCGACGAGCGACGACGGCCAGCCCACCAACGCCAACGGCTCCTTCGGGCTGGGCCCGGCCCTGAAGAAGGACTTCCCGGAGGTCGAAGAAACGGTCCGCGTCCGGAAGATGGAGCAGAACCCGAAGCGCTATGTCGGCTACGGGGACAAGAAGTTCTACGAGCCCCGCTTCTTCTACGCCGAGCCGTCCCTCTTCACGGTCTTCGATTTCCCGCTGGTGCGCGGCGACGCCGCCACGGCCCTCCGCGACCCGGGCTCCGTCGTCCTGACCGAAGCGATGGCGGCCAAGTATTTCGGCGGAGAGGACCCGATCGGGAAGGTCATCGAGGCCGACACCTACAACGACGGCAAGCCCCTCCCCTTCCGGGTCACCGGAGTGGCCAAGAACGCCCCCCGCCAGTCCCATCTCCACTTCGACTTCCTCGCCTCCTACAGCGGCCTGAGGGAGGACACGACCCAGCTGTCGGGGATGTCCCAGCACTACACCTACGTCCTGCTCAGAAAAGGGGCCGATCCCGCGGCCCTGGCGCCGCGCTTCCTCGATTTCCTGAAGCGGAACTGGCAGGCGAACCCTTGGTACACGATCGGCCTCCAGCCCCTGCGCTCGATCCACCTGCGCTCGGGGCTGCGGTCGGAGCTCGAGCCGACGGGCGACATCAGGGACGTTTCCATCTTCTCGGCGGTCGCCCTGGCCGTGCTCCTCATCGCCTGCATCAACTTCATGAACCTGGCCACGGCCAGCTCGGCCAAGCGGGCCAAGGAGGTCGGCATCCGCAAGGCCGTCGGCGCCCCGAGGTCCCAGCTCGTCCGCCAGTTCCTCGGGGAATCGCTGTCGACGAGCCTGGTCTCGACGGCGGGGGCGTTGCTCATCGTCGCCATGGCCCTGCCCTGGTTCAACCGGCTCACAGGCAAAGGATTGACCGTCGCCTTGCTCGCGGCGCCGCCCGTCCTCCTCGCCGTCGCGGCCGTCGCGCTCGCCGTGGGCCTCGTCTCGGGCCTCTATCCGGCCCTGTTCCTATCGGCCTTCCGGCCGGTTCAGACGCTCCGGTCCCAGGCGGGCCCCAAGGCCTCCGGGGCCTTCCTCCGCCGGGCCCTCGTCGTCTTCCAGTTCGCCCTCTCCATCGGGATCATCTGCGCGACGCTGGTCATCCGCGGCCAGATGACCTACATCCGCTCGCGCGACCTCGGGTTCGACAGGGACCAGATCCTGACCGCGGCCTTGAACGGCGAGGTCCGCGCGAACTACACGGCTTTCAGGAGCGAACTCCTCCGCGACCCGGGCGTCGAGAACGTGACCACCTCCGCCTATGTCCCGACCGGCGGGAGCGCGCACTACAACCTGAATTTCGAGGGCGGGGCGCAGGGGATCACCCAGGTCATCTACATGGCCGACAAGGAGTTCGTCGCGACCTATGGGCTCAGGATCCTGGCGGGCCGGACGACCGATCGCCTGCTCACGCAGGAGGGCCCGAACGAGATCCTCATCAGCGAGTCGAGCGTGCGGGAAGCGGGCTACGCCTCGCCCGAGGAGGCGCTCGGGAAGACCGTCGACATCGAGGGGACGCCGGGGACCGTCGTCGGCGTCGTCGAGGACATCTTCCTCTATTCCCTCCATCGCCCCCCCTACGCCATCGTCTACGCGGTCAGGCCGCCCGATCGGCTCAACTACCTGTCGGTCCGCATCGGGACCCGCAACGTGCCGGCGACGCTGGCCCATATCCGGAAGGTGTGGCGGGACATGGTCCCCTCCTATCCCCTGGACTACGCCTTCCTGGACGACAGCTTCGAGCGGCTGCACGACGCCGAACGGAGGATGAGCGAGATGTTCTCGGTCTTCGCTTTCCTGGCCATCGCCGTCGCCTGCCTGGGGCTCTTCGGCCTGGCCGCCTACACGGCCGAACGGAGGACGAAAGAGATCGGCGTGCGCAAGGTCCTGGGGGCGTCCTCGTGGAGCGTCTACGCGTCTTTGTCGCGGGAGTTCCTGGGATGGGTCGTCCTGGCCAACCTGGCCGCTTGGCCGTTGGCCTACTACGCCATGTCGCGCTGGCTCCGGAACTTCGCTTTGCGCGTCGAGATCGGCTGGGCCATCTTCCCCGCCGCCGCAACGGCGGCCCTGCTCATCGCCGCCCTGACCGTGGGGACGCAGACCTGGCGCGCCGCCCGGGCCAACCCCGTCGATTCCCTAAGGTACGAATGAAAATAAGAAGGGGGACATGTACCCGGTACGTGTCCCCCTTTTATGTCGTCATCCTCGGCCCGGCCCTGAGCCCTCGGATCGCATCAGTAAAAGTGCCGCCCGTCTGCCGGGGGCACCGGCTTGCTGGAAAGGCGCGCCGTTCCGCAACGCAGCAGGATGACGATGACCAGGGTCCAGGTCAGGACGAGGTAGATGAGCCACAGCGGAATGACCGAGGGGATGTTCCAGGCGGCCAGCGTCAGGTTGTAGGCCGCATGATACAGAACGAGCAGTAGGATCTTGCCGCCGGTATGGTTGTAGACCCAGGACATCAAGATGCTGAGGGCGACGACCTCTAAAAGATAAACGACCATCATCCGCAGCCCCGGGAGGCCCATGCGGACGAAGGGGACGATCGGCAGATGCCAAAGTCCCCACGCCACGCCGATGACAAGGCTGGCCTTCAAAGCGCTGTGCCTCTCCTGAAGGCGAGGCAAGGCAAAACCCCGCCATCCGTACTCTTCCCGCAGGCCGGAAAACAATGCTGCGGGCGCAAGAGAAAAAACGAACGCCGGGGCGGTCCCGCCTCCGAGGATGTACAGGCCGATGCCCGAACAACAGAGAGCCGCCGGGCCGAAAAGAACGAACACGTACCACTGGATGCCCGCCCGCCACTGAAGGATGCGGCTGAGGAACCGCCAGAGCCCGGAGCGTCCGTACAAGGCGCCGATGAGGATCACTGACGACAGGAGCGGGCCCGCCAATCCTGTTTGGTTCAGGATCAGGCGCAACATGCGGGGCATGGGAAACAGGAAAACGGCGAACCACGAAGCCCAGGAGATGACGAAAGTCATCAAGAAGAAGGCAGCCACCGTGTGGCTTCTCATCCATGTGGCAAGGCATGAGCGCATGGAACCTCCGGAAACGGCTGGCGGATCTCGGATAGAGACGTCATTCGTACCGCAGCGATTCGACGGGATTGGCGGCGGCGGCCCGGATCGACTGGTAGCTCACCGTGAGATGGGCCACGGCCAGCGCCAGGACCGTGGCCAGCGCGAACAGCCCCCAGGGCATGGGCATCCGGACGGCGAAGTTCGCCAGCCACTTGCGGCCGGCGAAGTAGGCCGCCGGCCAGGCGATGACGTTGGCCGCGAGGACCCACTTCGCGAACTCCCGGTTGAGCAGGCTGACGATGCCCGTGACCGAAGCGCCGAGCGTTTTGCGGATGCCGATCTCTTTCGTTCGCTGTTCCGCGGTGAAGGCCGCCAGCCCGAACAGGCCCAGGCAGGCGATGAAGAGCGCCACCCCCGTGAAGACCCGGAAGAGCGCCCCCACCCGGACCTCCGCCGCATACTGCCGGTCGAAGGCCTCGTCGACGAAGAAGTACTCGAAGATCTCGCCCGGGTAGAGCCGTTCGTAAACGGATTTGATGTGGGCGATCGTCCCTGGCAGGTCCTTGGTCTCGACCTTCATGGCGATATAGCGGAAGAGGTCCGGCGCGACCCGGACGACCATGGGCTCGATGGGCCGCTGCAGCCCCCACCAGTGGAAGTCCTTGACGATGCCCACGACGGGGATCGGCCGGTCGGTCATGGTCTTGCCGACGGCCTCTTCCGCCGAGGCCCAGCCGAAGGCCTTGGCCCCCTGCTCGTTGAGGACAAGGGCGTTGTAGGTGTCGGTCACGATGTCCTTCCGGAACCCGCGTCCGGCCGCGACCGGGATCTCGAAGACCTCGAAGAAATCGTGGTCCGCCCGCAGACTGCGCAAGGCCTGGCCTTTCTCGGCCTGCAGCCCGGTCGGGTAGTAATACGTCCTGTTGATCCCTTTGCCCGGGACGCCGGAGCAGGCGGTCGCCGCGAGGATCGCGGGATGGCGGAGGAGCTCGGTCTTCACCGCCTCGTAGTTCTCGGTCATCATCCCCCAGGTCCGGAAGTTGATGGCCAGCCTCTGCTCCTTGGCGAAGCCGAGCGGCTGGCGCCGCATGTAGCCGACCTGCCCGGCGACGATCAGGGTGGCGATGATGAGGGTGCTGGAGATGGCGAACTGGGCCACGACCAGGGCCCGGCGCAGCCTGACGCCCGACGGCCCCGTCCTCAGGCGGCCCTTGAGGACGACGACGGGTTGGAACGAAGCCAGGAACAAGGCCGGGAAGATGCCGGAGGCGATCCCGAGAAGGAAGGTCAGGCCGACGAGAGCGGCGACGGTCCCCGGTTCGAGGAGGGCGGACCCGTCGAGGGCGACGCCGGCCAGGCCCTTGAAGGCCGGCAGGACGATGAGGACGGCGAGGACCGCCAGGCCGAGCGAGAGGAACGCCGTGACCAGCGTCTCGCCGAGGAATTGGAGAACGAGCTGACGGCGCGTCGCTCCGGCCGCCTTGCGGACCCCCACCTCCCCGGCCCTGCGGATGGACCGGGCCGTCGACAGGTTGACGAAGTTCATGCCGGCCAGGACGAGGATCAGGAGGGCGATGGCCGAGAAGATATAGAGATGGACGAGCCGCGAGGACGCCACAAGGCCCTCGGCGGTGGGCTCGTAGAGATACATCTTCTTGAGCGGCTGGAGGACCATGCGGTTGACGGCCCCCAGCTTCCGGAGCTCCTCGGCCGCGTATTCGTGGGGCAGGTCGCGGATGAGCGCCTCGAAGGCGGCCGGGTCGACCCCGGGCTTGAGCATGACGAGCGTCATGGTCCCGGCGATGCCCGGCCGCCAGCCCTGGAGGAACTCTTCCCGCTCAATCTCGGTCCGGGCCGACATGACGATGTCGTGCTGGAACTGCGTGTTGGCGGGAGGGTTGGCGACGATGCCCGTCACCTCGCAGTCCCTGTCGTTGACGCGGATCGTCTTGCCGAGAGGGTCTTCGGGACCGAAATACTTGCGGGCGGTCCGGGCCGAAAGGAGAACGGTGTCCTTGCGCACGAGGGCGTCGCCGGGATCGCCGCGGAGGAGCGCGATGCCGAGGACCCGGAGAAGGTCCGGATTGGCGGCGTAGATATTCGTTTCCTTGAAGGCCCTGTCCCGATAGACGACGGGCTGGGGCTCGAACCCGCCCGAGAACACCTGGGCGGCGGCCTCGACCTGGGGGAAGCGCTCCTTGAGAGTGGGCGCGAGGGGCGTGTAGTTGCCGGCCATGATCTCTTCGCCCTGGGCCGTTTTGCGGTAGAGGTTGACCCGGTAGGTCCGATCGGCGTCCTTGTAAAACGCGTCGACGCTCGTCTCGAAGCTGACATAGAGAAGGACAAGCCCGCAGGCGGCCAGGCCGACCGTCAAGGCCAGGACGTTGAGGAGCGAATGGCCCTTGTGCTTGACCGTACGCCGCAGGGCCAGGCGAAGATAGGCCGGGAAGAGGCCGAGGAGGGCGCTCCGGGGACCGCGCGGGCGGTGCCGGTTTTTGCCGAACTCGTCGCCCAGGGCCTCGGACGCGGCCGAGAGCTCCAGGGCGGCCCGGAAGGCGGACTCGGGGTCCGCCCCGGCCGCGGCCCGCCGGTCCATCTCGTCGCGGAGGTGGCTTTCGAGCTCGGCGATGTCGCTCTCGCCGAGCGCGGCGCTCCTCTGGAGGGACTTCCGCCAGTCGCGGATAGCTTTTTCGGGGTCGAACATCTTCATCTCCTCGATGGAGCTTTCCGGGCGATCAGTCGCGGGCCGGGAAGGGTTCCCAGAGGCGGGCCAGGGCGTTATGGACGTCCAGCCATTGGCCCCGCTCGACCTCGAGCTCTCGGAGCCCCTTATCGGTGAGGCGGTAGTACTTGCGCAGCCGGCCGCCGTCGGAGACCTTCCAGCGCGAGACGATGAGCCCGTCGTTTTCGAGGCGGTGCAGGACCGGATAGAGCATGTTGTCGGACCACTCCAGGGACCCGTTGGAGATGTCCTTGACGCGCTGGATGATCTGGTAGCCGTAGTCCTCCCCGCGGACGAGGATGGACAGGATCATGGGCCTGGTCGACGCGGCGACGAGGGCTTTAGAGATCATGGCGGGTCCTTTCGTGCCTCATATCTCGAGATACCTCACGGTATGCGGTATGCAAGCGCCGTGCCAGGACGGGAGGAGATCAAGGCAGGCTCCGGCCAAGGCGGGAACGGTCAGCAAAAGGATCCGAGCGCGGCGCCGGCCTATGTCCGCTACCGGGACGCAGTGTCCGAATGCGGACGAACGGATCAGGGACACGTCCCGGAACTGCCTCCCTCGAGGCGGCGAGGCCTTTAATCCCCGAAGGCCTCCCAATAGAACGTCACGCCGGGCCGTTTGAACAGGTCGTTGGACACGGTGAACGATCCGTCCGGGCCGATGGTCAACCCCCTTTGCCACCTGCCCTGGTAAATGAACGACCCCGGCAGGTCCGCCTGGATCTGGTCCGTGGTGGACACGGTCTCCGCGACGGAGCTGGTCGGAACGCGGATATAGATCTTCAGGGACCTGACGTGGGTCAAGCCGGTGCGGATCGTCCTAAGCGTCGGCGTGTCCATGGCCACGGCCGTGAACTTCCCCGTGGCGACCGAGACAGCCTGCGCGGACAGGACGAGGAGCGCCGTCACGCCCAAGACGGAAAGCGCCGTACGGATCAAGATTCGCTGGGACAACATGCAACCTCCTCTTATCTCTCGAGCAGCAGGACGCGGACGCGCGACCCGTCCGTGCCGCCGAGATAGACGCGTTCGACGGCTTTCTTGAAGTCCGACTCCTTGGCCCTGGGGATGTCCACGAACGTCTGGGGATTCCGGTCGACGAGCGGGAACCAGGAGCTCTGGATGTGGACCATGATCCGGTGGCCCTTGAGGAACGTGTGGCAGACGCCGGGCATGGCGAAGTCGATCGTCTCGGACCGGCCGGGCTTGAACGGCTCGGGCTTGGCCAGGCTCTTGCGGAACTTGCCCCGGAAGGGCTCGCCGCGGACGAGCTGCTGATAGCCGCCCATGCGGACCCGGCCCGGGTTCGGCGCCGGGTCCGGGAAATCGTTCGGGTAGACGTCGATGAGCTTGACCACGAAGTCCGAGTCCGTGCCCGAAGTGGAGACGCGGAGCAGCGGCGAGACCGGCCCGGCGACGGTCACATCGCGTTCGAGCGGCTCGGTCTCGTAGACGAGAACGTCCGGCCGGCGGGCGGCGAAGCGCTGGTCCTCGGCCATGTAGTCCCCGGGCATGCCGTCGCCGGTGTGGCCGATGACCGGGACGGGCCGGCGCGGATCGCTGACATATTCGTCGAACGCGCCCGCCCCGCCCGCCGCGGGCTCGAAGGCGAGCCTGCCGCCAGGGAGGAGGTAAAGGCTCGCCTCTCGCGCCTCCTTCGGCGGCCAGGCGTCGAACCGCCGCCACTCGTTGGCGCCCGTCTCGAAGACCCAGGCCTTCGGCGCGGCCGTCCCGTCCGGCCCTTTCAGGCCGTCGCCCTTGCCCTTGAGGTGCTCGAGGAAGAAGGGGAACTCGATCTTCTCCCGGTAGAACTCGGCGGTCTTCGATCCGAACTTCAGATTGCCGAGCGTTTCGCCCTCGCCGCGCGACCAGCCGCCGTGGCGCCAGGGCCCCAGGACCAGCGTGTTCGGGGCGCGGGGTCCGTTCTTTTCGAGCGCGCGGAACAGCTTCTGCGGGCCGGCCAGGTCCTCGGCGTCGAAC
>CAYOYQ010000010.1:0-29135 GCA_964408215.1 uncultured Eubacteriales bacterium | reverse complement strand
CCCTGGACCCCGGGCGTCTCGCTCATCGTCCAGCAGAAGCACGCCCTCGACATCATCAAGAAGATGGGTCTCGACGGCCTCTTCGCCCATCACCGCATCCTGGCCGACGCGACCCGGGCCGGGGTCAAGGCCCTGGGCCTGGAGCTGCTGGCCAAGAAGCCGGGCAACGTCCTGACCTGCTGCAAGGTCCCCGCGGGCATCGAGGGCGGCAAGCTGGTCAAGACCATGCAGGGCAAGTACATGGCCTATATCGCCGGCGGCCAGGATCCCTACAAGGGCAAGATCTTCCGCATCGCCCACCTCGGCTACATGGGCGGCTTCGACATCATCACGGCCCTCTCCGCCCTGGAGATGACGCTCATGGACCTCGGCTACAAATTCGAGGCCGGGGCCGGCATCAAGGCGGCCCAGGCCGTGCTCAAGGAGAACTGGCAATGACCAAGATCCTCATCGCCGACGGCATGGACAAGGGTGCCCTCGAACAGCTGAAGGCCGTCCCCGGCTTCGAGGTCACCGTCAACAAGGGCCTGAGCGAAGCCGATCTCGTCGCCATCGTGCCGGGCACGAGCGCCATCGTCGTCCGGAGCGCGTCGAAGATCACCCGGCCGGTCATCGAAGCGGGCAAGGACCTCAAGGTCCTCGTCCGGGCCGGCATCGGCCTCGACAACATCGATCAGGTCGCGGCCAAGGAAAAAGGCATCTTCGTGGCCAACACGCCGGCCGCCACGTCGATCACGGTCGCCGAGCACACGTTCGGGCTCATGCTCGGGGCGGTCCGGAACCACTGGAAGGCCATCCTGACGATGAAGGCCCACCGGTGGGAGAAAAAAGCTCTCGAGGGCACCGAGCTCTTCGGCAAGACCCTGGGCATCATCGGCTTCGGCCGGATCGGGACGGAGGTCGCGAAGAGGGCCCTCGCCTTCGGCATGACCGTCGTCGCCTACGACGTCATCCCGATCAAGACCGACCTCGCGGTCAAGCAGGTCCCGCTCGACGAGCTCCTGGCGGCGGCCGACCTCATCACCCTGCACGTCCCCAAGCAGCCGAAGCCGATCCTCGGCGAGGCCGAGTTCGGCAAGGCCAAGACCGGCGTCATCCTCGTCAACGTCGCCCGGGGCGGCGTCGTCGACGAGAAGGCCCTCCTGGCCGCCCTGAATTCCGGCAAGGTCCGGGCGGCGGCGCTGGACGTCTTCGGCAAGGAGCCGCCCGAGGACTTCACGCTCGTCGATCACCCTAACGTCATCCCCATCCCCCACCTGGGAGCGGCGGCGGCGGAGGGACAGCAGAGGGCCGGCCTCGAGGCCGTTCGCATCCTCAAAGAGAAGCTGGCCTAGGAACGTCCATCCGGGAGGGACTGTCCCTGACGGGAGAGTCCCTCTTTTTTTGTCCGCCCGTTCTGCTAGAATAGCCCTATGATCTACCTCGATCACAATGCGACGACGCCGGTCGACCCGGCCGTCGCCGAGAGAATGGCCTGGTTCCTGAAGGAGCACTTCGGCAACCCGTCGTCGCTCTATCCGATCGGCCGGCGGGCGAAGGAGCTCATGACCGAGGCCCGCGAGCGGGTGGCGGCCGCGCTCGGCGTCGACCGCGGCGAGATCTTCTTCACCGGCTCCGGGACCGAATCCGACAATTTCGCCATCTTCGGAGCGCTCGAAGCGGCGCCCGGCAAGGACGAGCTCGTCACCTCGGCCGTCGAGCACCCGGCCGTGATCGAGGCGGCCAAGGCCGTCGAGCGGCGGGGCGGCAAGGTCACGTTCGTGCCCGTGGACGCATACGGCACCATCGATCTCGACCACTTGCGCTCGGCCCTGACCCCGAAGACGGGGCTCATCTCGATCATGCACGCCAACAACGAGATCGGGACGGTCGAGCCGATCGCCGACGTCGTCCGGATCGCCCGCGAGCGGGGCGTCCCCGTCCACACCGACGCCGTGCAGAGCTTCGGCAAGATCGACGTCGACGCCCGCAAGCTGGGGGTCGATTTCCTGACCGTCTCGGCCCACAAGATCTACGGCCCCAAGGGCGTCGGAGCCCTCTACGTCAGGCGCGGAGCGGCCATCTGCCCGTTCCTGCGGGGCGGCCACCAGGAGCGCGGCCTGCGGGCCGGGACGGAGAACACGGCCGGCATCATCGGGTTCGGCGAGGCCGTCCGCGTCATGGAGGAGAAAGGCAAGAAGGAGCGGGCCCGCATCGAGAAGTTGGCCGAGAAGCTCAAGGCGGGGATCGAGGAACGGATCGCGGGCGCGCGCTTCAACGGCCATCCCGCCGACCGGGTCAAGACCACCGTCAACTTCGCCTTCCCCGGCCTCGAGGCCGAGGCCATCCTGCTGGCCTTGGCGACGAAAGAGATCTACGTTTCGACGGGCTCGGCCTGCAGCGAGGAATCGGAAGAGGTCTCCCACGTCCTCCGGGCCATCGGCCTGCCTCCCGAGATCGCCCGGTCGTCCGTCCGGATGTCGCTCGGCCGGTCCAACTGCGAGACGGACATCGACGTCGTGCTGGAAGAGCTGCCGGAGATCATCCGCAAGCTCAAGTCGATCTCCGCCTTCCACCCCGCCTAACCCGCAGCGAACTCTTGGTAGCGGAGGATCAGAAGCGCGACGGAGCGACTCGGAGGAGCGTTTCTGAGAAATATCCTCGAAAGGCTCTTGAATATGTCCGGCTAGGACCCGCGTTCCCGCAGCTGCCGCAGGTAGATCTCTCTCACTCCGCGCAAATAGCCCTGGGGCGGCTCGCGCCGGAGATCCGGGTAGGTCCAATCGAGCGTCCGGACGCCCTTCCGCGTAAAGAGGAGCTCCAGATGGGCGTAGATGCCCTTGGCGAGCGGGATCCGGTGGGCGAAATCCTTGGCCGTGGCCATGACGAGGGCGGAGGCCGTCAGGGTGCCGGGGTCGATGTTCACCGGGCGCCCGGTGACGCCGCGCTCCTGGCGGATCAAGGACTCGAGCTCGATCGTCCAGAGCTTGGCCTCCGGCAGGGATTCCGGAGGGACGAGCGTCTCGAAGCTGACGAAGCGCCGCAGCAGCCCCCCGCCCATCTCGTCCTCGTAGTAGCCGGTGAGGTCGAAAGGAAAGGGCTCGCTCTCGCTGTCGACCCTCCCCCACTCGGCCTCGAGGCGGGATTTGGCCTCCGCGTAGAGAGCGCCCTCCTTATAGATCACGCCGCAGATCAACTTGACCGGCGCGAACTCCCTCGGCTGAGCCATCCTGCCTCGAGTATACAGCCGGACGACGGATTGAACAACTGCATGATTTTCCTTATAATGAGCGCATTATGCAGTGGGTTTACGTCGAAGACATCGCGGGCTCCGAGGGACAGGACGTCGAGATCCGCGGCTGGGTCTACAACAAGCGCTCCTCGGGCAAGGTCCGCTTCCTGCTCGTCCGCGACGGCACGGGCATCATCCAGGCCACGGCCTTCAGCGCCGAGAAGGACTCGCTCCTCTTCCGGCAGTTCGACCGGCTGACCCAGGAGTCCTCGGTCATCGTCCGCGGCCGCGTCCGGGCCGACACGCGCGCCCCGGGCGGCTGCGAGCTCGAGATGTCGGAGCTCGAGATCGTCCAGGTCGCGGCCGAGTACCCGATCACGCCGAAGGAGCACAGCACCCCGTTCCTGATGGAGCACCGCCACCTTTGGCTCCGCTCCTCCAAGCAGCACGCCATCCTGCGGGTCCGGGCCGAGGTCATCAAGGCCATCCGCGACTTCTTCGACGGCCGCGGCTTCCGCCTGATGGACACGCCCATCCTGACCCCGAGCGCCTGCGAGGGGACGACGACCCTGTTCGAGACCGAGTACTTCGACCAGAAGGCCTACCTCAGCCAGAGCGGCCAGCTCTACAACGAGGCCACGGCCATGGCCTTCGGCAAGGTCTACTGCTTCGGCCCGACGTTCCGGGCCGAGAAATCGAAGACCCGCCGCCACCTCATCGAGTTCTGGATGGTCGAGCCGGAGGTCGCCTTCGCCACGCTTGAGGACATCATCGGCCTCGGCGAGGACCTCATCCTGTTCATCATGGAGCGGGTCCTGGCCAAGCGTCGCCTCGAGCTCGAGACGCTCGAGCGCGATCCCAAGCCGCTCGAGGCGATCAAGAAGCCCTTTCCGCGGCTGACATATACCGACGCCGTCCCGGTCCTGCGCGAGAAGGGCTCGACGATCGAGTGGGGCGGCGATTTCGGAGCGCCCGAGGAGACGATCATCTCCGAGCTCTATACGTCACCGGTCGCCGTGACCCACTTCCCCGCGGCCATCAAGGCCTTCTACATGCAGCCGGCCCCGGAGAACCCGGACGTCGTCCTGGGCGTCGACTTCCTGGCCTCCGAAGGCTACGGCGAGGTCATCGGCGGCGGCCAGCGCATCCACGACCCGGACCTGCTCGAAAAGCGGCTCGAGGAGCACAAGCTGCCGCGCGAGGCCTACGAGTGGTACCTCGACCTGCGCAAGTACGGCAGCGTCCCGCACTCCGGCTTCGGCATGGGCATCGAGCGCATGGTCTCCTGGATCTGCGGCATCAAGCACATCCGCGAGACCATCCCCTTCCCCCGCCTCCTCTACAGGATCTATCCTTGACCCGGCCGACGCGCGGCGCCCCGGGCGGCCGGCGCGCCGGAACGATCGCTCTCATCAGCCTCGGCTGCGCCAAGAACCTGGTCGACAGCGAGGTCATGCTCGGCGCGCTGAAGCGGTCCGGGTACATCGTCACGGACCGGGCCGAGGCGGCCGACCTCGTCGTCGTCAACACCTGCGGCTTCATCGGGCCGGCCCGCGAGGAGGCCGAGCGGACGCTCCGCCAGGTCCTCGAGCTGAAGCGTCGCGACCCGGCGAAGAGGATCGTCGCCGCCGGCTGCTACGTCGAACGGGACCGGGCCCGGCTCGAGGGGGCCTTCCCCGAGGTCGACTTCTGGACGGGGGTCCGCGATTTCGACCGGATCGCGGAGATCGCGGCCGGCCGCGACATCCGGCCCGGCGAGAGGACCTTCCTTTATTCGGAGGCCTCTCCCCGCCTCGTCTCGACCCCGGGGACCTGGGCCTACGTCAAGATCTCCGAGGGCTGCTCCCACCGCTGCGGCTTCTGCGCCATCCCGCTGATCAAGGGACCTTATGTCTCTCGTTCCGCGGCCTCGGTCGTCAGCGAGGCCGGGGCGCTCGCCCGTCTCGGGGTCAAGGAGGTCGATCTCGTCTCGCACGATACGACCTGGTTCGGCCGCGACCGGGGCCGGCGGAACGGCCTGGCCCGGCTTCTCGAACGCCTCGAGAGGATCGACGGCCTGGCCTGGGTCCGGTTCCTCTACGGCTATCCCGAGGAGGTCGACGACCGGCTGCTCGAGGCCATGGCCGGGCCGAAGATCTGCCGCTACCTCGATATCCCGTTCCAGCACGCGGACCCCGGCCTGGTCAAGGCCATGAGACGCGGCCTCGACGGAGAACGGGCGCTTCGGCGGCTCGACCGCATCCGGACGAAGCTGCCCGATGTCGCGATCAGGACCTCGCTCATCGTCGGCTTCCCGGGCGAGGGTCGGCGGGAGTTCGCCGCGCTGCGGCGCTTCATCCGGGCGGCCCGCTTCGACCACCTCGGTGTCTTCGCCTACTCGCCCGAAGCCGGGACCGCCTCCCGCCGCCTCGCCGAAACCGTCACCGCCGAAGAAAAAGAGGCGCGCCGCGCGGAGATCATGGAGATCCAGGCCGCGATCTCCCGCCGGGCCAACGAGCGCCACGTCGGCCGGACGATCGACGTCCTCGTCGAAGGCCCGGACCCCGGCGCGGCCGGTCTCTGGACCGGGCGGGGCCGGTTCCAGGCCCCCGAGGCCGACGGCCTCGTGAGGTTCTCTCTTCCGGCCGGCCGGACCGAGCCGCCGGCGGCCCTCGTCCGGGTCCTCGTCGGTTCGGCCGGCGATTACGATCTTGAGGGGAGGCTCATCGGATGAAGACCTTGTCGCGGGCGATCGCCACGTCCTTCGGCGTGGGCCTCTTCCCTCTCATCCCCGGCACGGCCGCGAGCGCGGTCGCGGTCCTGGCCTACAAGCTCGTCCTTCACGGCCTCGGCTGGCCTGTCTACGTGCTCCTGGTCCTCGTCCTTTTCCTGGCCGGAACCGCTGCGGCGAAGGTCACCGCCGCCGAGCTCGCCCACCCCGATCCGGGCCGGATCGTGGTCGACGAGGTCTGCGGCCAGCTCGTCGCCTCGGCCTTTCTGCCCGGGACCTGGATCGCCGCCGGCGCCGCTTTCGCGCTCTTCCGGTTTTTTGATATCATCAAGCCCTGGCCGATCCGGAAGCTCGAAAAGCTCCCGGGCGGCTGGGGGATCATGGCCGACGACATCGCCGCGGGCCTGGCCGCCGCGGCCTGCGCCCGCTTGATCCTGCCTTGGCTGACCCGATGAAGACCGAGATCATCGCCATCGGCACCGAGCTCCTGACGCCCGACTTTCAGGACACCAATTCGCTCTTCCTCACCGCCGGACTGAACGGCGTCGGGCTCGGCGTCGCGTTCAAGTCCGTCGTCGGGGACGACGCGCGCGACCTGGCCTGCGCCCTGCGGACGGCCCTGGGCCGCGCCGACCTCATCCTCTGCATGGGCGGGCTCGGCCCGACCGAGGACGACCGGACCCGCGAGACCCTGGCCGAGGTCTTGGGCAAGGCCCTCGTCTTTCACCGGGAGATCGCGGCCCGCATCCGCGAAAGGTTCCGGCGGCGGGGCCTCCGGACACCCCGGACGAACCTCAAGCAGAGCTACGTCATCGACGGGGCGGAGGTCCTCGACAACCCCAACGGGACGGCCCCCGGCCTCTGGCTCGTCGAGGGCGGCCGGCGGATCGCCCTCCTGCCCGGGCCGCCCAAAGAGATCCTGCCGATGTTCCGGGGCCAGGTCCTGCCGCGGCTCGCGGGCCTGGGCGGCGGGCCCGTTTCCCGGCGCGTTATCCGCCTGACCGGTCTCGGCGAATCGGCTATGGAGGCCAAGCTCAAGCCTGTCTATGCGATCGTGCCCCCGGATGTCGGGGTGACGACGCTGGCCTCGCCCGGCGATCTTTCGATCCGGTTGACGACCTCCGGTCCGGGCCCGGTCGAAGCCGCCGAGGCCCGCCTCGACCGCCTCGTCGAGGCCATCGACCGCGTCCTCGGCCCCCATGTCTACTCCCACGACGGCTCGCGCCTCGAAGCCGTCGTCGGCGGCCTGCTCCTTTCACGCGGCCTCTCGATCGCCTGCGCCGAGTCCTGCACGGGCGGGCTCATCGCCCACCGGCTCACCGACATCCCGGGCAGCTCGGCCTATTTCCTCGAATCCGCCGTCACATACAGCAACCGGTCCAAGACGCGCCGGCTCGGCGTCCCCAAGGGCCTGATCGACAAACACGGCGCGGTGAGCGCCGCTGTCGCCCGGGCCATGGCCGCGGGCATCCGCCGAACGTCAGGAGCCGACCTGGGCCTGGCCGTGACGGGCATCGCCGGGCCGAGCGGCGGGACCGCCCGCAAGCCGGTCGGCCTCGTCTACATCGCGCTGGCCCGGCCGAGAGGGATCGCCGTCCGGCGAAATCTCTTCTTCGGCCGCCGTGAGGACGTCAAGTTCCAATCGTCGCAGAAGGCCCTGGACATGGTCAGAAAATCCCTTACCACTGCGCGGGGAAAGACCCTATAATAGGGCGAGGAGGATCCGTGAGAGCCTTCATCGCCGTCGACCTCGATCCGGGCCTCAAGGCCGCGGTCCAGGACCTCATCCGCGGGCTCGAAGGGACACGGGCCGAGATCCGGTGGACGAAGCCCGGCGGCTATCACCTGACCCTGAAATTCCTGGGGGAGATCGACGAGCCGACGGTCGAGCGGGTGAAGGCCGTCCTCCAGGCCGCCGCTTCCCGCCACAAGGGTTTCCCTCTCCGCCTGCATGGGACGGGGGCCTTCCCGGGTGATCGCAGCCCGCGCGTGCTCTGGCTCGGCATCGAGGCCGGGCCGGAGCTGGCCGCTCTTCAGAGCGACCTCGAGACGGCTCTCGAGGCCGAAGGCTTCCCCCGCGAGGACCGTCCTTTCAAGCCCCATCTGACGCTCGGCCGGGTCAAAGGACGCGGCCGTCTGGACAAGGCCATGGCCGAGCTGGCCAAGCACGCCGAGGACGATCTCGGGGGCATGACCGCGGTCACCGTCGCCCTGTTCGAAAGCCGCCTGAGGCCCGACGGGGCGGACTATCATATCGTCGACGAGGTTGGGCTCGGATGAAGATCTTTTTCGCCACCATCTCCTATCTCCTGGGCTCGATCCCCACGGGCTATCTCCTCGTCCGCCTCACCGGACACAAAGACGTCCGCGATCTCGGCAGCGGCAGCACGGGAGCGACGAACGTCCTCCGGGTCAAAGGCTGGAAAACCGCCCTGCCGGTGGCGGCGTTCGACATTCTCAAGGGGTTCCTGCCCGCCTTCCTGGCCTTCAAATGGTTCGACAGCCCGTTCTTCGCGGCGCTCTGCGGCCTGCTCGCGGTCATCGGCCATTGCTATCCGTTCTCGATCGGCTTCCGGGGCGGCAAGGGCGTGGCCACGTCGCTCGGCGCTTACGCCGCGATCGCGCTGTGGCCGTGCCTGGCCAGCCTGGGCGTCTTCCTGGTCGCGGTCGGCCTCACCGGCTATGTCTCGATCGGCTCGATCTTCGGCGCGATCGCCTTCCCCGTGATTTTTCTGGCGACCGGCGGCCCCTGGACCGTCGCCGCCGTCAGCCTGGCCATCACCGCGGTCATCCTGCTGCGCCATAGCGGGAACATCGTCCGCGTCATCAACGGCACCGAGCGAAAGCTCGGGGAGAAGGTCCGATGACGACGGCCGTCATCGGCGGCGGGAGCTGGGGCTCGGCCTTTGCCCGTTACACCGGGTCGATCGGCCTGCCGACCCGTCTCTGGATCCGCGAGGACGACATCTACCGGGAGGCCCTGCGCACGCGGGAGAACGCGACCTTCCTCCCGGGCTTCAAGTTCCCGGAGACGGTCGAGTTCTCGGACGATCTCCGCGAGACGGCCGCCTCGGCCGAGGTCGTCTTCATCGCCGTCCCGTCCCAGTTCTGCCGGGCGGCCTATGCCCGGATCGCCCCCGTTCTGCGCAAGGGCCAGGTCCTGGTCAGCCTGACCAAGGGATTCGACAAGCGGACGCTGATGCGAATGAGCCAGGTCATGGAGGAGGTCTTCCGGCCCCATGTCCTCCCCCACCTCGCCGTGGTCTCGGGCCCGAGCTTCGCCCGCGAGGTCGCCTCGGGCTATCCGACCGCGCTCGTCGCCGCTTCGCGCGATCAAGGCGTCGCCCGGGATGTCCAGCACCTCATTTCCAGCCCGACCCTCCGGGCCTACACGTCGAGCGATGTCACCGGGGTCGAGGTCGCCGGCGCCTTGAAGAACGTCGTCGCCATCGCCGCCGGCATCGTCGACGCGCTCGCCTTCGGCCTGAACTCGCGGGCCGCTCTCATCTCGCGCGGCCTGGTCGAGATCACCGCCGTCGGCGTCGCCCTCGGGGCCCGGAAAGAGACCTTCTCCGGTCTGGCCGGCGTGGGCGACCTCGTCCTGACGTGCACCGGCGAGCTCAGCCGGAACCACCGCGTCGGCCAGGAGCTCGGCAAGGGCCGCCGCCTCGGGGAGATCCTGGCCGGCATGAGGATGGTCGCCGAGGGCGTCCACACGACCGTGGCCGCCCGCCGCCTGGCCCGGGCCCTCGGCGTCGAGATGCCCATCTCGGAACAGATCTATCAGGTGCTCTACCGCAACAAGCCGGTCCGGAAGGCCGTGGCCGACCTGATGACGCGGGCCCTCAAGGCGGAATGAGGCCCGGGAGATCGCGAAGGAGGATGAGGATGCGCGCCAAAGCCGTCGCCGTCGTGACGATCTGCGCCAGTCTCGCGTTCTGCGCCTCGGCCCAGACCAAGGTCCAGCGGTCCCGCGAGAAGGACCCCAAGTACCAGTACAACCTCGGCAACTTCTACATCAACCAGAACAACATCGACGAGGCGATCAAGGCCTACGTCAAGTGCCTGTCGCTCGACACGCGCTACTATCTCGCCTGGAACGCCCTGGGCCTGGCCCATTCGATGCGGGGACATCTCGAAGAGGCGGCCAAAGCCTACCTCAAGTGCCTCGAGATCAGCCCCCAGTTCACCGAGGCCCAGAACAACCTGGGGACCGTCTACCAGGAGATGAAACAGCTCGACAAGGCCGAGAGCGCCTTCAAGGCGGCCCTCCAGGACCTGGCCTACCAGCACCGGGAGCTGCCCTACTTCAACCTGGCCCGCCTGTACGCGCTCCAGGGCCGGTTCGACGAGGCCCTCGAGAACGTGACCAGGGCCATCCAGCTCCAGCCGCGCCTGGCCATGGCCCACAACCTCCGCGGCTTCATCTACGAAAAGAGGAACGGTCTCGCCGAGGCCATCTCCTCCTACGAACAGGCGGTCAAGATCGTGCCCGAGGACGTCCAGTTCAGCTACAATCTCGGCGTGGCGTATTTCAAGAACGCGGATTACGCCCGGGCCAAGGAGATCTTCCTCAAGGTCCAGGGCAAGGTCGCCGACGCGGAGACGCGGGACACGATCGCCCGCTATTTGAGATTGATCGGCGACCGTTAGGCCGCCAAGCTCTGAACTGACGTAGTCACGAGCCGCGGCGCTTTTATGAAGAGGGTCAGGTGCCTTCGCGCCAGTCGCCGAGGTACTTCTTCTGGACCGGCGTCAGCTTGTCGACGGCCGCGCCCATCGAAGCCAGCTTGAGGGCGGCGATCTGCTCGTCGATCTCCCGCGGCACCGGGAACACCGATCTCTCGAGCCCTTTGGCCCGGCCGAGGAGCCAGCGGACGCTCAGGGCCTGATTGGCGAAGCTCATGTCCATGACCATGGCCGGATGGCCCTCGGCCGCGGCCAGATTGATCAGCCGGCCTTCGCCGAGCAGGTGGACGCGCCGGCCGTTCCGCAGGGCGTACTCGTCGACGAAATCGCGGATCCGGCGCTTGCCGCGGGCCAGCGACTCGAGTGCGGGGATGTCGATCTCGACGTTGAAGTGCCCGGCGTTGGCCACGATCGCCCCGTCCTTCATCCGCAGGAAATGCTCCTTGCGGATGACGCTCTTGTTCCCCGTCACGGTCAGGAAGACGTCGCCGAGCGCGGCGGCCTCGGCCATGGGCATGACCTCGTAGCCGTCCATGACGGCCTCGATGGCCCGGACCGGGTTGATCTCGGTGACGATGACGTGGGCGCCCGCGCCGCGGGCCCTCATGGCCACGCCCTTGCCGCACATCCCGTAGCCGGCCACGACGAACTTGAGGCCGGCGAGCAGGACGTTGGTGGCCCGCAGGATGCCGTCGAGGGTGCTCTGGCCCGTGCCGTAGCGGTTGTCGAACAGGTGCTTCGTCTGGGCGTCGTTGACGGCGATGATGGGATAGCGGAGGACCCCGTCCTTGGCCATGCTCTTCAGGCGGATGACGCCCGTCGTGGTCTCCTCGGTCCCGGCCAGGATGCCCCGGAGCAGGTCTTGGCGCTTGGCGTGCGTGACCGAGACGAGGTCCGCCCCGTCGTCCATGGTGATCGTCGGGCCGTGGTCGAGGGCCTGGAGGATGTGGCGGTAATACGTGTCGTGGTCCTCCCCCTTGATGGCGAAGACGGGGATCTTGTGATGCTTGACCAGGGCGGCGGGGATGTCGTCCTGGGTGCTGAGCGGGTTCGAGGCGCAGAGACGGACGTCGGCGCCGCCGAGCTTGAGGGCCTCCATCAGGTTGGCCGTCTCCGAGGTCACATGCAGGCAGGCCGAGATGCGGACGCCGGCCAGGGGCTTCTCTTTGGCGAAGGCCTTCTTGATCCGGGCCAGGACGGGCATGGCCCGGGCGGCCCATTCCATCCTCAGGCGGCCCTTGGCGGCCAGGCTCAGGTCCTTGATGTCGTGGTCCATTCTGTTCTCCCTTGAAACCCGCTTCCGGGCGTATTTTCCGGCCCAAAATAGCACATTCCAATGGGGTTTTCAACACAAGCGGCTTTGTGCTAATGTAGGTGTCCGTCCGGACCCCGGGCCCGGACGGTTCACCATGAAGAGAGCGGCGAACATCCTGTTCCTCCTCGGCCTCGTCGTCGGACCGGCTTGGGCCGCGGGCGGACAGGCCCCCGTCCCGGGCGGCCGGCTCAACCTCCCCGTCGAGGACTTCGAGCTCCGGAACGGCCTGCGCGTCCTCCTCGCCGTCGACGGCCGACTCCCCCTGGTCACCGTCGCCGTCGGCTACGGCGCCGGGACGATCCGCGAGCGACCCGGCCAGGTCGGCCTGGCCTACCTTCTCGAGAACCTGATGTTCCACGGCTCGGAGAACGTCGGGCCGCTCCAGCACCTCGGGTTCATCCAAAAGGTGGGCGGCGACCTCAACGCCACGACGACGGTCGACAAGGCGCTCTACTACCAGACGCTGCCGTCCAACTACCTGGCCCTGGCTCTCTGGCTCGAATCGGACCGGATGAAGTCGCTGGCCATCACTCCGGCGGCGATCGAGCGGACGCGGAGCGAGGTCGTCGAAGAGCACAGGAACCGCCTTCTCGCCGACCCGACCCTGCCGAGCTTCATGGAGTTCGATGCCCTGGTCTTCCCCGACTTCGCCTTCGGGCACCCCTTGATCGGCGCCGCGGACGACATGATGGGCCTCTCGGAAAACGATATCGAGACCTTTCGCCGCGCCTATTACATCCCCAACAACGCGGTGTTGGCCATCGTCGGCGACTTCGACCCGGCCCGGACGAGGGAGCTGGTCGTCCGCTACTTCGACTCCGTCCCGCCCGGGCCCGGCGTCCCCGCGCCGCCCCGGCCGGAGTTCAAGAGGGAAAGCGAAGCCGTCGTTAGGCGGACGGAGTTCGGCGAGTCCGGCTCGGGCTTCCACATGGGCTTCCGGTTCTATCCGATCCAGCCGGCCGAGCTCAACGCCCTCAGGATCCTCGAGGTCCTGCTCTTCGAAGGCGAGACGGCCCGGCTGAGGAACCGGCTGCTGCGGAAGGACCGGGCCTCCAATCAGCTCAGCGTCGTCCTCGACGAGCGGCTGAGGGTGGCCGCGCTGAAGATCTTCAGCCTGAACACGAACGCCCTCATGGTCGACCGGGCCGAACGGGTCATCCTTTCGGAGCTCGAGAAGCTCAGGGCCAACGCCGTCTCCGCGGAGGAGCTCGACAAAGCCAAGTCCCGCTACAAGCTCGGCTATCTCGACAGGTTGTCGACCCTTCAAGGCAAGGCCCTTTACCTGATCGACGCGGCCTTCGCCGGGGCGGACATGGCTGCGCCCGGCCGGGACCTCGACGAGGCCATGGCCATCGAGCCGTCCGCCCTGGTGGCCCTGGTCAGCAAGTTCTTCACGCCCCAGAACAGGGTCGTCCTGGAGTTCGGGCCGCGATGAAACGACAGCGCTTCTCGGCCGCCGCCCTGGCCCTGCTGACGCTGGCGGCGCTCCCCGCCCGGGGACAGGAGAGGTTCCGCCGGACCGCGCCCCTGCCCGACCCCCGGCCGGTCGAGCTCAAGCTGCCCGCTGTCCGGGCGTCCCTTCTCGCCAACGGTCTGACCGTGGCCACGGCCGTCCAGCCGGCGTCGCTGACGATCACGCTCCAGCTCGTCGTCCGGGCCGGCGAGGCCGACTCGCCGCCCGAGCTGCCGAGCCTGGCCGCGATGACGGCCCGGATGATCGGCAAGGGCGCGAGACTCCTCTCGGCCGAGTATCTCGAGAATTACCTCGAGTCCCTCGGCGGGGTCTACGCCGTGACGACCCTCATGGATTACACGGTCCTGACCCTGCGGGTCCTGCCGGAGCAGCTGGACCGGGCCATCTACGCCTTGAGAAGCATGACCATCGACGCCATGTTCCCGGAGCCCGAGCTGGCCCTGCTCCGAAGGAACGTGTACTGGGAGCTCCTCGACCGGAAGAAGGACCCCGAGCTCCTGGGCTGGAGGCATCTCCTCCGCGTGCTCTTCGAGAACCACCCGTATCAGACGGCGACCTACGCGGAGGATGTGATCAAGTTCATCACGGTCAGGGACGTGGCCGCATTCTACGACCGCTTCTACCGGCCGTCGAACGCCGCTGTCCTCGTTTCCGGCCCCATCGACGCCGAGCTGGCGGCCAAGAAGGTGGCCAGTCTTTTCGGCGGCTGGAAGCGGCCGCCCGTCGACCGGCCCGTCTTCCCGCCGCCCGCCCCGAACATCCGGGAGAGGGCCTGCTTCGTCGAGGCCCCCGAAGCGGCCAATGCCGCCGTGTTCGCCGGCAACGTCATCATGGACGCCACGGACCCTGACTTCTTCCCCTTCCTCGTCCTCAAGCAGGTCCTGGGCGGGACGACCCGGAGCCGCCTGTTCATGAACCTGCGCGAGTCCAAGGGCAGCGCCTTCTACGCCTTCAGCGAAACGGAGTTCTTTCGCTCCTGCGGCGTCTATTGGGCCCGGGCCCTCGTCCGGCCCGAAGCGATCGTTCCCGCCGCCCGGGAGATCGTACGCGAGATCGAGGCCCTGGCCGCGGAGCCGGCCGACCCGACCGAGATCGAGGAGGCGAAGTCCTATCTCATCGGCAACCTGCCGGCGCGCTTCGAGTCGCCGGAGGGCTTCGCCGACTGGATGGCGCGCTACGTCGCCCTCGGCCTCGGCGAGGACCAGTGGGACAAGGGGCCCGAGCGGCTCAAGCTGGTCACCGCGGATTCGGTCCGGGAGGCCGCCCGGAAGCGCCTGGCCGCCCGGCCCGTCATCGTCATCGTCGGCCGGCCGGCCTGGCTCGGCGCGGTGGCCGGGGAATTCGACGCTCTCGAGGTCTACGACTCGACCGGCAAGCTCCGCCTCATCATGCGCAAAGGAGACAGGCCATGAAGCTCGTCGAATGCGTTCCCAATTTCAGCGAAGGGCGCGACCGCGACAAGATCGGGGCCATCACCCGCGAGATCGAGGCCGTCGCGGGGGTCAAGCTGCTCGACGTCGACCCCGGGGCTTCGACGAACCGGACCGTGGTGACCTTCATCGGGGCGCCGGAGGCCGTCAAGGAGGCCGCCTTCCGGGCCATCGCCAGGGCCGCCGAGACGATCGACATGAGGAGCCACAAGGGCGCCCACAGCCGCATCGGGGCCACGGACGTCTGCCCGTTCGTCCCCGTCTCGGGGGTGACCATGGACGACTGCGTCCGGCTGGCCCAGGAGCTCGGCGCCCGGGTCGCGGCGGAGCTCGCGATCCCGGTCTATCTTTACGAGGCCGCCGCCCGCAAGCCCGAGCGCCGCAATCTCGCCGTGATCCGGACCGGCGAGTACGAGGGCCTCCCCGAGAAGCTCAAGAACCCGCGCTGGGCGCCGGATTTCGGCAAGCCCGTCTTCAACGCCAGGTCCGGGGCCACGGTCATCGGGGCCCGCGAATTCCTCATCGCCTACAACATCAACCTCAACACCCGCGACCGGAAGCTGGTCCACGAGATCGCGCTGAGCCTGCGGGAGAGCGGCCGGGCCAAGCGCGACAAGGACGGCAACATCGTCAAGGACGCCCGCGGCAACACGGTCAAGGTGCCCGGCCGCTTCAAAGAGGTCAAGTCCGTCGGCTGGTACGTCGAGGACTACGGCCTCGCCCAGATCTCCGTCAACTTCACGAACTACAAGGTCACGCCCGTGCACGTCGTGTTCGACGAGGCCCGCCGGCTGGCCGGGAAGCTCGGCCTGCGCGTCACCGGCAGCGAACTCGTCGGCCTCATCCCCAAGGAGGCCCTGCTCATGGCCGGGCGGTACTACCTCGAAAAACAAGGCAAGAGCCCGGGCGTCCCTGAAGAAGAGCTCGTTCGGGTGGCGGTGCGGTCTCTCGGCCTCGGCGACGTCGCGCCCTTCGACCCCGAGAAGAAGATCATCGAGTCCCAGTTCCGCGACGACGGCGCAGCCCTCGTCGGGATGTCCCTCCGCGGCTTCGCCGACGAGCTCTCGATGGACTCCCCCGCCCCGGGCGGAGGCAGCGTCGCGGCGCTCTGCGGCGCTCTCTCGGCGGCGCTCGCGGCCATGGTGGCCAACCTGACGGTGGGCAAGAAGGAATACGAAGCGGCCCGCGCCGACATGGTCGCTACGGCCGTCCGGGCCCAGGCGCTCAAAGACGCGCTCCTCGATGCCGTGGACAAGGACACCAAGGCTTTCAACAAGGTCATGGACGCCTACCGCCTGCCCAAGACAACGGCCGAGCAGGCCGAGGATAAAGACCGGGCCGTCGAGACGGCGAACAAGGAAGCCACCCTCGTCCCGCTCCAGGTCCTGGAATGGTCCGTCGAGGCGGTCCGGCTGGCCAAGGTCGCCGCGGCCAAGGGGAACAAGAACTCGGTGAGCGACGCCGGCGTCGCCGGCCTGGCCGGCCAGGCGGCCGGCGAAGGGGCCTACTACAATGTCCTCATCAACCTCGGCGGCATCAAGGACGCGGAATTCTCGGCCAAGGTCAAACGGGACGCTTTGAAGTTCAAGAAGGCGCTCGACGCCGACGGGAAAGCGGTCAAGGCCCTCCTGGCCAAGGCCCTGGGCCGGCCGGGACGCTGAGGCTATCTCGGACCGGGGCGGATTCCCCGGCCCCTCTTGACGACCGAGGCGGCCGCGAAGGCCAGGAAGCAGAGAATGACGATCGCCGCAGAGGCCGGGATATTGAGGGCGATCGACACGGCCAGGCCCCCGACGACGGCCAGGACCGCGACGGCGATCGAAGCCCCCACGGCCCCCCGGAAGCTCGCCGCGACCTGAAGCCCGGCCGCCGATGGGACGACGATGAGCGCGGCCACCAGCAGGATCCCGGCGATCTTCATTCCCAGGACGATCGTGACGGCCGTGAGGACCATCAGGAGCGTGTCCAGCCGGCCGACGGGGACGCCGGCCGCGCGGGCCGATTCCCGGTCGAAGGTCATGTACTGCAGCTTGGCGTAATTGAGCCGGACCGTCGCCAGGACGGCCGCGGCCAGCACGAGCGTCAGGACGACCTCGACCGGCTCGATGGCCAGGATGTCGCCGAAAAGATACGACATGAGCTCGACGTTGAAGCTCCTCGCGAGCGAGGCCAGGAGCACGCCGACGGCCAGCCCCAGGCTGCTGAAGATGCCGATGGCCGTATCGCCGTGAAGGCCGGCCCGGTCCTTGAGCCTCATCACGGCGACCGCCGCGGCGACCGCCACGACCAAAGCCGCCGCGAGCGGCAGGACCCTCAGGAAAAGCCCCAGGGCCACGCCGGCGAAGGAGATGTGGGCCAGCCCGTGGCCGATCATCGCGTCTTTGCGCAGGATGAGGAACAGGCCCAGGACGGCGCAGGCGACGGCGATCAGGACGCCGGCCGCGAGGCCCCGCTGCAGGAAACCGTAGGTGAGAAGGGTTTGCATCGGGGCGTCAATGCTCGTGGGAGATGACGTGATCGCCCCGTTCGACCATGGCCCGGAAGACGTCGGACCGGCAGAACTCGGCGTGGCTGCCGTGATAGGCCAGCCGTTCGTTGAGGCAGGCGACGCTCGTGACGTGTTTGTTGACGATGCCGATATCGTGGGTGATCAGGACGATGGTCAGCTTGTCCCGGCGGTTGAGCCGGTCGAGCATGTCGTAGAACGCCGTCTGGGTCTCGGCGTCGACGCCGGTCGTCGGCTCGTCGAGGAACAGGATCCGCGGCGAGGTGACCAGCGACCGGGCGATGAAGGCGCGCTGCTGCTGCCCGCCCGAGAGCCGGCCGATGGGCCAACGGCTGTACTCGGCCATGCCCACGGCCTCGAGGGCCCTGAGGACCCTTGCCCGGCTGTCCCGCCCCGGGGCGACGCGGGGCCGGCCGGCGAGCAGGGCCATGCCGACGACCTCTTCGACCGAGGCCGGGAAGAACGGGTCGATGTGCGTCGCCTTTTGGGGGACGTAGCCGATCCGGCTCCTTTCGGCGAGATCCGCCGGCGGCGCGCCGAGGAGTTCGACCTGTCCGGCCGTGGGCGTGAGGAGCCCCAGGATGATCTTGACCAGCGTCGTCTTGCCGGAACCGTTCGGCCCGATGATGGCCAGGAAATCGCCTTCCTTGATGACGAGATCGATGCCGGTGAGCACGGGGAAGCCGTCGTAGCTGAAGGAGACGCCGCGGAGAACGACGAGGTCCATGGGGCTCACCGGCACCCCAGTCCGTCCCGGAGCTTGGCCAGGTCCTCCTTCATGAGGTCGAAAAAGCCGACGCCGCGCGCCTGGTCCTCGCGGGTCAGATTGTGGCCGGCGTGGAGGACGAGGACGCGGCCGCCGATCTCCCGGGCCAAAGTCCTGGCCACGTCGGGCGGGTCGGAGCTTTCGGCGAAAACGGCCTGGACGCCGTTCTTGCGGCAATAGTCGACGGCGGCCATGATGTCCTTCGGCTTGGGTTGGGCGTCGGGGCTGAGGCCGTAAAGCGCCCGTTGGACGAGCCCGTAGCGGCGGGCGAGATAGCCGAAGGCGCTGTGCCCGGCCAGAACGAGGGCCTTGCCCCGGCAGCCGGCCAGGCCGTCGCGGAAGCTTTGATCGAGGGCGGTCAAGCGGGCCGCGAGCTCGGCGGCGTTCGCGGCGAAAACGGGGGCGCCGGCGGGATCGAGGCGGGAAAGCTCCTCCGCGATCCTGCCGGCGATCTTGACGTCGAGCCCGAAATCGAGCCAGACGTGGGGGTCGAACGCCCCATGGTCATGGGCGTCCTCCCCGCTCTCTTCCTCGTCGGACTGGCGCAGGGTCAGGGCGGCCGCCGCCTCCAACGTCTTGACCCGGCCCGGAGGCAGGGCCTTGAGCAGGCTCGGCAGCCAAGGCTCGAGCCCGGAGCCGATAAAGATGAGGAGTTCGCATTCGGCCAGCCGGCTGATGTCGCCCGGCCTCGGCTGCCAGTTGTGGACCCCCGCCCCGGGCGGAAGCAGGAGCCGGACATCGCCCCTGTCCCCGGCTACGGCGGCGGCGAACTCCCGCAGCGGGAGGACCGTCGCCAGGACCCGCAGCTTGGCCGGCGGGGCCTCGGCCGGCCAGGCGGAGGCCAGGAGAAGCGGGATGACGAACAGCCGGGCCAGCGTCTTCATCACCCTTGGATTATACCCGCCGTGGCGGCTTGAATCCACCGTAAATTTGTGTCATCATGGCGGTTCACCACCCCAACTCTTTCAAGGAGAATCCGATGCCAGCTTCTCTCAACGATCTCAAGCCTCCGCTTCTCTGGAAGCATTTCTCCAAGATCCTGACCATCCCCCACTGCTCGGGCCATGAAAAGGCCCTGGGCGATTACGTTCTCGGCGTGGCCCAGTCGCTCGGCCTGCCCGGCAAGCGGGACAAGGTCGGCAACGTCGTTATCAGCAAGCCGGCCACGGCCGGGCGGGAGGGCGCGGTCGGCTCCATCCTCCAGGGCCACCTCGACATGGTCTGCGAGAAGAACTCGGACAAGGTCCACGATTTCTCGAAGGACCCCATCCAGGCCGAGATCAAGGGCGACTGGGTCTACGCCAAGGGCACGACCCTCGGCGCGGACAACGGCATCGGGCTGGCCGCGGCCCTGGCCGTCATGGAGGACCGGTCTCTCGTCCACGGCCCGCTCGAGTTCCTCTTCACGGTCGACGAGGAGACGGGGCTCACCGGCGCCAACAAGATCCAGAAGGGCTTCCTCACCGGCAAGATGCTGCTCAACCTCGACAGCGAGGACGAGGGCATCTTTACCATCGGCTGCGCCGGCGGGGCCGATTCGAAGCTGGCCCTGCCCCTCGAACGGAAGAAGACGGCCTCGAAGAACCTCTATCGGCTCCACGTTCGCGGTTTCCGGGGCGGGCATTCGGGCATCGACATCAATCAAGGCCGGGGGAACGCCATCAAGCTCCTGGCCCGCATGCTCAGCCAGGCCCAGGCCGCGGCCAAGTTCGAGATCGTCAGCGTCGAGGGCGGCAGCAAGCACAACGCCATCCCCCGCGAGGCCGTGGCCGTCCTGGCCTGCCCTCCGATCCAGGTGCGGGCCCTGACGAACGCCCTCAAGAAGGCCTTCGAGAAGATCCAGATCGAGTACAAAGCCGTCGAACCCGGCGCGGCCTATGCCCTCGAGCCCCTGCCCGGCAAGGACTTCGCCCTGGCCCAGGACTGCCAGCGGGCCCTGGTCGACCTCCTCCTCGCCCTCCCCCACGGCGTCATCTCCATGCACCCCGAGATCGCCGGCCTGGTCGAGACCTCGACCAACCTGGCCATCGTCAAGACGGGGAAGAAGGAGTTCCAGGTCCTCTGCAGCACCCGGAGCTCGGTCGCCTCGGCCCTCGAGGCCGCGCGCGGCATCATCAAGTCGGTCTGCGCACTGGCCGGGGCCAAGGCCGAATTCGAGAACGGCTACCCCGGGTGGATGCCGAACCTCGACTCCCCGCTCCTCAAGAAGCTCAAGGAGATCTACCTCTCGTCCTTCGGGAAGGAGGCCGAGGTCGTGGCCATCCACGCCGGCCTCGAATGCGGCATCATCGGCGAGAAGTTCCCGGGCATGGACATGATCTCGTTCGGCCCGACCATGAAGAACCCCCATTCGCCCGAGGAGCACGTCCACATCGGCTCCGTGGAGAAGTTCTGGACGTTCCTCACGGCGGCCCTGGCCGGCCTATCCTCCTGACGAACGGGGATGAAGAGACGGAAGTTCCTGGCCGCCGCGGGCCTCGCGGCCGCGGCCGTGGCCAGAGGCTTCGGCGCTACGAGAAGGAGAATCGCGATGAACAAGAAACAGGTCCAAACCGAGAAAGCGCCCAAGGCGATCGGCCCCTATTCCCAGGGCATCATCGCCAACGGCTTCGTGTTCTGTTCCGGGCAGATCCCGATCGACCCGGCTACCGGAGAGCTCAATATGGGATCGATCGAGGACCAGACCCGGCAGGTCCTCAAGAACGTCGGCGCCGTCCTCGAGGCGGCCGGGTCCTCCTACGATGACGTGGTCAAGACCACGGTCTTCCTCCAGGACATGAACGATTTTGCCAAGATGAACGCGGTCTACGCCGAGTTCTTCAAGGCCCCCAACCCGGCCCGGGCCGCCGTCCAGGTCGCGAGGCTGCCGCGCGACGTCAAGGTGGAGATCGAGGCCATCGCGCTCGTCAAGTAAGCGTCTCCCGGCCCTTAGGCGTCTCGGAGAGCCATCTCGCCCTCATGGGAAAAGTTTGAAGACGCCGTCGCGTGCGCCGGAACTCGGCGTCAAAACAACTCGCTCGGCTTGCGCTATGCCTCGCTCAAACACGTTTTGCCGGTTTCCAGGGAAACTGCCCTCGTTCGGCACGCGCTCCGCCTAAACTTTTCCAAATCGGACTCGACGGCCCTCCTCACCGCCTCGAAAGGGCACCCGGGAGTCGGAATGGCACAAAGCCAGCGGTTCCGGTAAAATATAGCTGTTATGCCGTTATATGAATTCGTGTGTCAGAAGTGCGGCAAGAGGTTCGAGCGCCTCGTGGCCGCCGGTAAAGAGAAGGACGTCGTCTGCGACGGGTGCGGGTCGGGCGAAGTCCAAAAGATGATCTCCTGTTTCGGCATCGGCGGCGGCTCGAACAAGATCAAGGCCTCCGCCTCAAGCTGCTCGAGCTGCTCGTCGAAGTCCTGCAGCACCTGCCACTAGGCTATCCCCGGCCCCGGTCGGCATATCTGCCTCGACCTTTCTTCCCTGCGACCATGCGGACGAGCCGTCTATTGACACGGTCACCTCGTTGACGATTTAATAGGCCCCGTCCATGCGAGGCCGCGATCGATCCGCAAGCGTCCGCGTCGGTGTGGACACCGGCGGCACGTTCACCGATTTCGTCATCTTCCGGGAGGGCCGCCTTTTCAATCGCAAAGTTCTCTCGACGCCGGCCGACCCCTCCCGGGCCATCTTCGCCGGCCTCGGCGACATTTTGAAGGAGCCGGAGGCCGTGTTCATCGTTCACGGCACGACGGTCGCGACCAACGCCCTTCTCCAGAGGAAAGGCGGCCGGATCGCCCTCATCACCACGGCCGGATTCGAGGACGTCCTGGCCATCGGCCGCCAGACCCGCCGCGGCCTCTATTCGCTTCAGCCCGAGTCGCGCTTCGAGATCGTCCCGGCCGGACTCAGGTTCGGCCTCCGCGAGCGCACCCTGGCCTCGGGCCGGATCGAGCGTCCCGTCGGCCCGGCCGAGCTCGCCCGGCTCGTCCGGCGCATTCGCCGGTCCGGCGCCGAGGCCATCGCCGTCTGCCTGCTCCATTCCTACGTGGATCCCAAGAACGAGGAGGCCGTGGCCGCCGAGCTCGAGAGAGCCGGCCTGCTGGCCTCGATCTCCAGCCGCCTTCTCCCCGAGCATCGCGAGTTCGAGCGCACGTCGACGACGGCCATCAACGCCTACCTCATGCCGGTCATGGACCGGTATCTCGGCGAGCTCGACCGCGGCATCGGCCGGGCCGAGCTGCGGATCATGCAATCGAACGAGGGCTACATCGCTCCGAGCCGGGCCCGGCTCGAGCCGATCAAAACCGCCCTTTCCGGGCCGGCCGGAGGGGTCGTCGGCGCCCGCATCCTGGCCCGCGCGGCCGGCTTCCCGAACATCGTCAGCTTCGACATGGGCGGGACCTCGACGGACGTATCGCTCATTGAAGGCGCGATCCGCCGGACCCACGAAAGCCGGGTCGGCGAGTTCCCCATCCGCCTGCCCATCATCGACATTCACTCCGTCGGCGCCGGCGGCGGCTCCATCGCGGCCGTCGACAGGGGCGGATCCCTCCACGTCGGTCCCCAGAGTGCCGGGGCGGATCCGGGGCCGGCCTGCTACGGCAAGGGCGACATGCCCACCGTGACCGACGCCAACCTCTGCCTTGGCCGGCTCGATCCGGAGTTCTTTCTCGGCGGCAAGATGCATATCTACCCCGGGCGGAGCCGGGCCGCCGTAGGAGCATTGGCCCGGCGCATCGGCAAGTCCGAGCGGGAGGCGGCCATGGGCATCGTGGCCATCGCCAACGCCAATATGGAGAAGGCTATCCGGGTCATCTCCGTCGAGCGGGGCCACGATCCCCGGGCCTTCGCCCTCTTCCCCTTCGGTGGGGCGGGCGGCATGCACGCGGTCGAGATGGCCGGCCACCTGGGCATGCCCACGGTGGTCGTGCCCCGCAACGCCGGCGTGCTCTCGGCCTTCGGGCTGCTCTGCGCCGATCCGGTCAAGGACTACACCCGGTCGGTCATGAAGCCGGACGCCGCGGTCAGCCTGGCCCGCCTCGAAACCGAGTTCCGCAAGCTCGAGGCGGCCGGCCGGCGCGACATGGCCGCCGACGGCTTCGCCGCCGCCGATGTCGTCCTGGAGCGCTCGCTCGACTGCCGCTATCTCGGCCAGTCCTACGAGATCGATGTGCCCTTCCGGCGGGCCCGCACAGCCCGCGAGGCCTTCCTCGAGGCTTTCCACCGCCGCCACGAGAAGCTCTATTCCTACCGCCACGACGGCCGGCCCGTCGAGATCGTCAACCTCCGGGTCAAGGCCGTGGCGGTGACCCCTAAGGTGCCGCTTGTCCGGGAGCGCCTTTCCGCCGCCCTGGACCTGAAGGCAGTCGTCAGGAGACAGCCCATCTGTTACGGCCGGCGGACCTTCGACGGCGCGGTCCTCGACCGGTCCCGGCTGCGCCCCGGGAACCGCCTCGCCGGCCCGGCCCTCGTCATCGACCCCGAATCGACGACCTTCCTCCCGCCCGGGTCCGCGGCCCGTATCGATGGCTACGGCAATATTGTCATCCGCCAAGCGGTGTCCCGATGAGAGCCTTCGACCCGATCGAGCTCGAGCTTTTCAAGAACGTGTTCATCGCCGTCTCCGAGGAGATGGGCGCCGTCCTCGGCCGGACCGCCCTCTCGCCCAACATCAAGGAGCGCAAGGACTACTCCTGCTCGCTCTTCAACGCCAAGGGCGAGACGCTGGCCCAGGGCTCGCACATCCCGGTCCACCTCGGGGCCATGCCTCTTTCCGTCCAGGCCGCGATCAAGGCCATGGCCTTCGAGAAGGGCGACCTGGTCATCCTCAACGACCCCTACCGTGGCGGGACGCACCTGCCCGACATCACCTGCATCTCCCCGGTCTTCCTCGGCCGCGAGCTCGGCTTTTTCGTGGCCAACCGGGCCCACCATTCCGATGTCGGCGGCATGACCCCCGGCTCCATGCCCCTAGCCACGGAGCTCTTTCAGGAGGGGCTGATCATCCCGCCGCTCAAGCTCTATGCCCGCGGCCGGATGGACAAGGCTGTATTCGACCTCATCCTCGCCAACGTCCGGACGCCTGACGAGCGTCGCGGCGACCTCCTGGCCCAGATCGCGGCCAACGAGATCGGCCGGGCCCGCCTCGAGGAGGCCGTCCGCCGCTTCGGCGCGGCCAAGGTCCGGCGCTATTCCTCGCTCATCCAGGATTATACGGAGGGCTTCCTCAGGGCCACGATCAAGGCCATCCCCGACGGCGCTTACGCGTTCGAGGACCGCCTCGACGACGACGGCATCTCGGCGCGGCCCATCACGATCGGCGTCCGCCTGACCATCCGCGGCGACCGGGCCGTCGTCGATTTCAGTTCCTCTTCGCCGCAGACCGAGGGCGGGGTCAACGCCAACTTCGCCATCACCTCGTCGGCGGTCCTTTATGTCTTTCGGTCGCTCGTCGAGGAGGACATCCCCTTCAACACGGGGCTGATGCGGCCCCTCGAGATCGTCGCCCCGCCGGGCTCGATCGTCAACGCCAACTTCCCGGCCGCCTGCGCCGGCGGCAACGTGGAGACGTCCCAGCGCATCGTCGACGTGCTGCTCGGCGCTCTGGCCAAGGCCCTGCCCGGCCGCATCCCGGCCGCGAGCCAGGGGACCATGAACAATGTCGCGTTCGGCGGCTCGGACCCCGGGACGGGCCGTCATTTCGCCTACTATGAGACGATCGGCGGCGGCATGGGCGCCGGGACTGCGGCCGACGGCCTCAGCGGCGTCCACACTCATATGACGAACTCCCTCAACACCCCGGTCGAGGCTCTCGAGAACTACCTGCCCTTGCGCATCCGCCGCTACGGCCTCAGAAAGGGCTCGGGCGGCCGCGGGCTCCATCGCGGCGGCCAGGGCATCGTCCGGGAATATGAGTTCGGCGTCCCGACCGCCTTGACCATCATGTCGGAGCGGCGGCGCTTCGCTCCCTACGGCGTCCATGGCGGCGCGCCGGGGGCGAAGGGCAAGAACACGCTCATCACGGCCGGGGGCCAGCGTGCGCTCGGCTCCAAGGTGAACATCAAGCTTCGTCCGGGCGACATCTTGAGGATCGAAACGCCCGGCGGAGGCGGTTTCGGTAGGCCGGGCCGCCGGCAAAGGAGGAGACCATGAGATCCCGCTCTCTCTTCACCCTGTTTGTCGCGGCTGTCGCTCTGGCGGCCCTGGCCGTTCCGGCCTGCGCCGCGGGCGCCGGCGAAACCTCGCTGCGGATGCCCGTCCGTGGTGTCTGGATGCACCCGGGCTTCTTCGGCCCGGACAAGGCTAAAGCCGTCGAAAAGATGCGGACGACGCTCGACGAATACGCCCGGGCCGGCATCGACACCCTGATCATGCTGGTCAAGAACACGTCCGGGCACATCTATTACACGAGCGAAATCGGGGTCCCCGACGGGAGCTACAACTGGGATTTCTTCGCGACCTTCCTCGAAGAGGCCAAAAAGCGGAAGATGACGGTCCACCCCTGGTTCTGCGTCTTCCCTGAATCGGCCATCCTCGGGGAGGTCCGCCAGCATCCCGAGTGGCTGATCACCAGCCCGAAGCGGGAGATGGTCGCGGCGGTCAACCCGGCGCTCCCCGCTGCCCGGGCGTACGAGATCAGCCTTATGCTCGAGCTGGTCAAGAAATACGACGTCGGCTGGGTCCACCTTGACTACATCCGCTTCCCCTGCGAGCCGACCGAGCCCTTTTTCAGCTTCGACCGGGAGACCCTCAGGCTGTTCAAAGAGGACACCGGCATCGACATGGCCGCGGTCAAGGCCCGGGACACCGGCAACATGGCCTGGAACGCCTGGCTGCGCTGGAACACCGACCGGGTGACCGTGTTCGTCCGTGAGCTCAAGGCCGCGCTCAAGGAGACCGGGAAGACGATCAAGATCAGCGCCGCGGTCTTCCCCGATTCCGTCAACGCCCGGGTCATGATCGGTCAGGATTGGGCGGCCTGGGCCCGCGAAGGCCTGGTCGACATGCTGAACCCCATGCTGTATTCGAACGACACCGCCATGTTCAAGACACTGACGGCCGAAGCCGTGGCCATCGGCAAGGGCCGGACGCTCGTCTGCCCGGGGATCGGCATCGGCACGTCGCACAACCAGAACACGCCCGAAGGGATGATCGAGGAGATGCGCATCGCCAAGGGCCTCAAGGCCGACGGCGTCGTCTATTTCTCGTCGAGCAGCCTGAACCAGCCGTTCCTCGACGCCCTTAAAGCCTCGAAATAGCCGTATCCGGCCGGAGAGGGTTCACTTCTCTCCGGCTTCGCTCGGGATCTACCTCTTGCTCCCCGGACCCCCTGGGAACCAGTCCCGACGGTTCCCCCGCCGAGCGGGTCCCCCTCCGCTACGGGGATCTTCGAGGCAGATCCTTTCGCCGCCTCGAGAAGTGAACCCGTTGTAGGGCCGAATATCGGTAGAAGGGCTAAACCTTTTTGAGCTTGTCTTTCTCGATGAGCAGGAGGCCCTGGTAGGAGACGTAGTTCAGGAGGATCATGACTCGCTCGCTCGCCCCGATCTCCTTGCGGAAGATGCCCTTGAGGCCTTTGAGCGGCCCTTCGACGACCTCGATCTCGTCGCCGGCTACCGGCTCCTCGCCGTACCTCTCGAAAACGATGACGCCGTCCCTTTCGCGGGCCTTGATCCCCGAGACGACCTCTTCCGGGATGGGCGTCGGCCCGGCGTCGTTGCCGACGATGCGCTTGACGCCGCGCGTGTACTTGACCAGCTGGTACTGATCCGGGAACTCGAACAGGAGAAACGCGTAACCCGGAAAGAACGGCCCAACCCGCCGCTCATGGACGTACTTCGGGCAGTAGATCGTGAAGCCGCCCTCCTTGAAGAGCCGCTCCACTTGGCCCTCCTTCTTGGGCTTGGTGTTGATGACGTACCAGCGCGGCATCAGCGAGCCTTCCGTCCGTCGCCGGCGAGGCCCATCCGGCCGTAGACGGCGGGCCGCCGGTCCTCAAGGAAATGGCGGGCGGCGGGCGATGACGCGTTCTTGGCCAGGTCACATTCCGCGTAGAGGATCTCGTCGACGCCGCGGGGCGCCCGAGCGATGACCCGGCCGTCCGGGTCGGCCACGAACGATTCGCCGGCGAACTCGAGCGCGTCCTCGCGTCCGACCCGGTTGACCAGGGCCGCATAGTACCCGTTCTGGAAGGCCGCCACCTGGAGCTCGGCCTCGAAGAGGCCTTCGGTCCACTCCCCGGCCGTCCCGGCCTGGGGCACGACGACGAGCTCGGCCCCGGCCAGGCGCAGCCCCCTCATGTATTCCGGGAAATGGCGGTCATAGCAAATGGCGACGCCGATCCGGCCCGCGGCCGTGGCATAAACATAGCTTTCCCGGTCGCCAGGAGCGTAATAGCCGCGCTCGTGGAAACCGGGCCCTTCCATGATGTGGACCATGCGGGTCACTCCGAGGAGCCGCCCGTCGGCGTCGATGACCGGCGAGGAATCGTAGGTCAGATCGCCGGCGCGCTCGAACAGGTTCAAAACAGCGACCGTACCGGTCTCGCGGGTCAGGGCCGCGAAGAGATCGGTCGTCGGCCCCGGGATGGGCTCGGCCAAGCCGGGGCTTGCGGCCGTCGCCGGCATCTGTGGATAGAAGCGCGTAAAGGCCAACTCGGCGAAGGCAACGAGCTTCGCCCCCGCCTGAGCGGCTTCGAGGAAGGCGCGCCTCCCCCGTTCCCGGTTCTCGGCCGGGTCGGCCGTCGCGCGCTGCTGGACGAGAGCGATCCTCAAGCGCGGCAGGCCTTTTCGACGTCGGCGACGGCCTTCGGTATGGGCGGCCCGAGGACCTTGCGGCCCTTTTCGGTAACCAGGACATCGTCCTCGATCCGGACCCCGCCGAAGCCGAGGAACTTCTCGACGGCGTCATAGACGATGAAGTCGGCGTGCTTCTTCTCCGCCCGCCACTGGGCGAAAAGAGCGGGGATGAAGTAGACGCCGGGCTCGACGGTCATGACGTGGCCGGGTTTGAGCTCCCGGGCCATGCGCAGGTAGGCCAGTCCGAACTGCCGGCTTCGCTCGACCTTCTCGCCGTAGCCGACGTAGTTCTCGCCGTAGTCCTCCATGTCGTGGACGTCGAGGCCGAGGTTATGGCCGAGGCCGTGGGGGAAGAACAGGGCATGGGCGCCGGCGGCGACGGCTTCGCCCGTGTCGCCCTTCATCAGGCCGAGGTCCTTCAGCCCGTCGGCGATGACCCGGGCCGTCTGGAGATGGATGTCCTTGAAGTTGACGCCGGGTTTCATGGCTTTGATGGCCGATTCCTGGCCCGCGAGGACGATCTCGTAAATGCTCTTCTGGCGGCGGTTGAACTTCCCGCCGACGGGCACGCTGCGGGTGATGTCGGAAGCGTAGCCGCTCGGGGCCTCCGCGCCGCAGTCGCAGACGAGCATCCGGCCCCGGGCCAGGACGTTGTCGTGTGAATGCATGTGGAAGATCTGACCGTTGACTGTGACGATGGGCGGGAAGGCCAGGTGACAGCCGTAGGCCAGGGCGATCCCCTCCATGGCCCCGGAGACCTGGTATTCGTAGCGGCCGGGCTTGGCCAGCTTCATGGCGGCCATGTACATCTCGCGGCTGACGGCCACGGCCGTCTCGATCTCGCGGATCTCCTCCTTGGACTTGAGGATGCGCTGGTCGACGGAGGCCTTGATGAAGGCCGGCGAGGCCTTGGCCTTCAGTTCGCCCACCGGGAGGCCCAGGAGCTCGCCCAGCACGATCTTCTTATCCGCGCGGTAGGGCGGCAGATAATGGACGGTCCGTCCGGCGGCGAGGGCCTTGCGGACGTCCTCGGCGAAGGCCGCGCGCGGCTTGGTCAGCCGCACGCCGACCTCGATGGCCCGGTCCTTGATCGTGGGCAGCTCCCCTTCCCAGATGATGTCCTCGATGCCGATGTCGTCGCCGTAGAGCGTGTCCGTGCCGCCGTCGGCGTCGACGATCGCGGCCAGGCCGGGCGAGGCCAGGCCGAAGAAATACAGGAACGAGCTGTCCTGCCGGTAATGGTAGGTGTTGGCC
>CAYOYQ010000009.1:0-29246 GCA_964408215.1 uncultured Eubacteriales bacterium | reverse complement strand
CGGCCGCGCCGCCGGCCTCGCGCCGCGTCAGCCGGACCTTCCCCTCGGCTGAAGCGTCGCGAACGGCGAAGGGATCGCGGGCGAATGCGACGGTGATCCGGTCCCCATCGACCTCCCCTCCCTCGCCGCTTTTTGACGCATCATTCATGAACGACGCTTTGGCCCGGCCTTCGAGTACGGCCGATTCGACGGCTTCATCGTCCGCGGCGACGGCAAAGACGATCGTTTCCGCGGTCGCGAGCGAGCCGCCGCCCCGAAGCTCGGCCCGCCCTTCGGCCCGGCCGCGGCGCTCGCGCCGGGCGTAGGTCAGGCTCTCGCCGGAGACGGCCAGCGTTTTCGCTTCGCCCGCCGGCCCGGTCATCTCGACGAGGAACCCGCCGCCGAGACGGATCTCGTCCGCCGCCTCGTCGTAAGCGATCTCGGCCGCTCGCCCGGCGAGGGTCTTCGAGGCGAACCGGCCGCCGGAGTTCGTCCCGAAGAAGCCCGCGGCTTTGTCGTAGTCGTACGTTTCCCCTTCGAGAACGACGTCCCCCGCTTCGACGCGGACGCCGCCCCGGACCGTGAAGCGCAGGGAGCCCGGAGCGTAGACGACTTCGGCCGCCTTGAGGCGCGAGACGACGCGGCCGTCCGGCCCGAGGTTCGCGACCTCGATCGCGCCGCGGAGATGGTTCAGCCCGTCCGCGCCGCGCTCGAACGCGTCGCCGCGGATCTCGGCGACGAGACGGCCGGACTCGAACTCTTGCTGGCGGATGCGCTCTTTGAGGTCGACGGCGCGGCCTTGGGGCGGAGGCTCGACCGCGGCCGGGGCCGGGAGGTCGCGCCGGTGGGTCAGGCGGACGGCCACGGCCGCCGCGACGGCGACCAGGACAACGGCGGCCAGGCCGGCGGCGAGCCTCGCCGGCGCCGACGCCTTTTGCGCGCTCATGCCTTCTAGATCTTCAAGTCTTCGATGACCAGGTTCGTCCGGGTCTCGCCCATGAACTCGGACCGGCCCAGCGAGAAGACCAGGCTGACCCGGCCGCCCCGGTGCACGACGTGCCGCCAGTCCGACTTGTCCCAGCCCAGCGCTTCGAAGACGCGGCCCCCCTGCCGGGCCAGGAACTTCAGGTGCTTCCCCTGCAGGACCTGCGGCTCGCCGACGACCTCGACCTCCTCGGCGACGAAGAGCGGCTTGGGGTTGCCGACGCCGAAGGGGACGAGCAGGCCGAAGGTCTCGAGGAAGGCGTCGTCGATCTCGGCGAAACCGAGCGGCCCGTCGATCCGGATCTTGCGCGTCAGGGCGTCCTCGGAGATGCGGGCCTCGGCCAGCGGGTTGAGCGTCTCCTTGAACGCGGCCATGCGCTCGGTCGCGAGGGTGCAGCCCACGGCCAGCCTGTGCCCGCCGTAGCTCAGGAAATGGTGCCGGCAGTCCTCGAGGAGGTCGATGAGCGGCACTTCGGAAATGCTCCGGCCCGAGCCGTGGGCCTTGCCGTTGTCGTAGTTGAAAAGGACCACGGGACGGTGGAAGCGGTCTTTGAGCTTGGAGGCGACGATGCCGATGACGCCGCGGTGCCAGTCGGGCGAGCCGAGGACGAGGCACTTGTACTTCCGGTCGAGGCCGCGCCGCTCGACCCGCTCGCAGGCCTCGGTGAAGATGCGCTCCTCGGTCCGCTGGCGCTGGGCGTTGAGCTCGTCGAGCTTCTGGACGAGGGCCGCGGACTCGGCCGCGTCCTCGGAGAAGAACAGCCGGACGGCGAGGTCGGTCATGCCCATCCGGCCCGCGGCGTTGATCCGCGGCCCGATGCGGAAGCCGAGATCGCCCTCGGAGATCTTGCGGTGGCCGAGGCCGCAGGCCTCCATCAGGCTGCGCAGGCCCGTGTTGGCGACGTTGCGTAGGCCCTGGAGGCCGTGCTTGACGAACAGCCGGTTCTCGCCCTTGAGCTCGGCGACGTCGGCGACCGTGCCGATCGAGACGAGCTTCATGTAGTGCGGCAGGCCGGCGTCCTTGCCCGCTTTCCGGAGCAGGGCCTGGATGAGCTTGAAGACGACGCCGACGCCGGCCAGGCCGCGGTCCGGGTAACCGGAGTCTTCGAGGACCGGGTCGAGCACGGACACGGCCTCGGGCAGGGTCTCGCCGGGCCGGTGGTGGTCGGTGACGATGACATCGACGCCCCGCTCCCGGGCCCGGGCGGTGAACTCGAGGGCCTTGATGCCGCAGTCGACGCTGATGACGAGCGAGGCGCCGCGCTCGACCGGGATGCGGACGTGGTCTTCCTTGATGCCGTAGCCGTCGGTCAGGCGCTCCGGGATGAAGTAGCCGGCCTTGGCGCCGAGCGTCGTCAGGGCCTTCATCAGCATGACCGTCGACAGGACGCCGTCGACGTCGTAGTCGCCGAAGATGAGGATCTTCTCGCCCCGGTCGATCGCGGCCCCGATGCGCTCGACGGCCCGGTCCATGCCCTTCATGAGATAAGGGTCGTGGAGCCCCTCGAGGCCGCCGTGGAGGAAGGCCCGGGCCTCGTCCGGGGTCAGGATCTTCCGGTTGACCAGGACCCGGGCGAGGGCGGGCGGGAGCGACAGGGCCTCGGCCAGCGCGTCCGCCTCGGGGCGGGGCGGGCTGACGACCCAGACGGCGGTGTTCATGGCGCCCTCACTCTAACACATCGGCGGCCCTCGCTCAATCCCGGCATTGACAATTAAACGCTTGAAAAATAAAATGTTAGGGCCATGTTGGGATTGAGGGAAAAGCTGGCCCGGACCCGGGAGGCCTTCCGCCGGGTCGAGGACCTCTTCCGCAGCGGCAAGCGCCGCGAGGAGATCCTCGACGGGCTCGAGGAGGCCCTGATCCTGGCCGACGTCGGCGTCACCGCCTCGACCCGTATCCTCGAGGCCCTCCGGACCGGGACGCGCAAGGACGCCGGCGAGGCCGAGCTCGGCGGCGCCCTCAAGGCCGAGCTCGAGCGCCTGCTCTCGCCGGGGACCGACGGGCGCCCGGCCGCGGACGCGGGTCAGGCCCCGGCCGCGATCCTCATGGTCGGCGCGAACGGCGGCGGCAAGACGACCTCGGCGGCCAAGCTGGCCGCGCGGTTCAAGGCCGAGGGAAAGAAAGTCGTCCTGGCCGCGGCCGACACCTTCCGCGCCGCCGCGCAGGAACAGCTGGCCGTTTGGGCCAAGCGCCTGAACGTCGCCGTCTTCAAGGGCTCGTACGGGGCGGACCCGGCCGCGGTCGTCTTCGACGCCGCCCAGGCGTTCAAGGCCCAGAGAGGCGACGTCCTCATCGTGGACACGGCCGGCCGCGTCCACACCAACACGAACCTCATGAACGAGCTCGAGAAGATCCGCCGGGTCGTCGCCCGCGAGCTCCCCGGCGCCAGGATCGAGCCGCTCCTCGTCCTCGACGCGACGGTCGGCCAGAACGCGGTCCTCCAGGCCCGCGAGTTCCTCAAGTTCTCCGGCCTCGCCGGGATCGTCCTGACCAAGGTCGACGGGACGGCCAAGGGCGGCGCGGCCGTGGCCATCGCCGCCGAGCTCGGCCTGCCCATCAAGTACCTCGGCGTCGGCGAGTCCGAGGACGATCTCGTCGAGTTCTCGCCCCGCGACTTCGTCGAGGCCCTGCTCTCATGACCAAGCCCGGCGACCGCGCCTGGATGGAGATGGCCTACGGTCTCGCCGAAAAGGCCCGGGGCCGGACGAGCCCCAACCCGCTCGTCGGCGCGGTCGTCGTCCGGGACGGCGCCGCCGCCGGCGCCGGCTTCCACGAAGAGCCCGGCAAGCCCCACGCCGAGATCATCGCCCTCGGCCGGGCCGGGTCGAAAGCCCGCGGGGCGACGCTCTACGTGACCCTCGAGCCCTGCGTCCATTGGGGCCGGACGCCGCCGTGCGTCGACGCGGTCCTCGCCGCCGGGCTCGGCCGCATCGTCGTTTCGGCCGTCGATCCGAACCCTCTCGTCGACGGCCGCGGCCTGCGCCGGCTCGAGCAGGCCGGGATCGACGTCTCGGCGGGACTTCTCGCCGAGAGGAACGCCGAGATCAACGAGACCTACATCAAGTACATCACCCGCAAGACCCCGTTCGTCACGCTCAAGGCGGCCCTGACCGCCGACGGCAAGATCGCCTGCCGCACGGGCGACTCGAAATGGATCTCCTCGGCGGCGACGCGCGACTACGTCCATCTCCTCCGCGGCGAGCAGGACGCCCTCATGATCGGCGCCGGGACCCTCCTCGCCGACGATCCGCGGCTGACGGTCCGGCACCGCCTCTGGCCCGGGAAGAGACCGGCCCGGGTCGTGCTCGATCCGCGCCTGCGCTTCCCGCCCGAGGCCCGGATGTTCTCGGCGCGGGGCGGCGGCCCGGTCCTCGTCTTCGCCGGCCGTGACGCCCCGGCCGAAAAGGCCCGCGCGCTCGAGCGGCGCGGCGCGGAGGTCCTCACGCCTCCGGCCGGGGCCGAGGCCTGGCCGCTCGATCTCGTCCTGGCCGAGCTCGGCCGGCGCGAGTGCGCCGCGCTGCTCGTCGAAGGCGGCAGCCGGTTGTTCACCTCCTTCATCGAAGCCGGCCTCGCCGACAAGGCCGTCCTGACGCTGGCCCCGCGGCTCGCCGGCGGCGCGGCCGCTCCGGGCTTTTTCGGAGGGGAAGGCGCGGCGGCGATGGCCGCGGCCCTGCCGCTCCGGCGGACCCGGACATTCGCCGTTGGCGGCGACATCATCCTGGAAGGATATTTCTGATGTTCACGGGCATCATCACCGGAAGCGGTGCCTTCCGCGGCTACCGCAAGGGCCGGCGGGCCCTTCTCGTCGAGGCCCCGGAGCTCGCCTCGAGGCTCGCGGCCGGCGAAAGCCTGGCCGTCGACGGCGTCTGCCTGACCGTCGCCGCGACGGAACGGGCCGGGATCCTCTTCGACCTGTCCCGGGAGACGCTCGAGCGGACGACGCTCGGCGGGCTCAAGCCCGGCGCCCGGCTCAACCTCGAGCCGGCCCTGACGCTCCAAGCGCCGCTCGGCGGCCACCTCGTCAGCGGCCACGTCGACGGCGTCGGCCGGGTCCTGCGGGTGTCTTCGCGGCCGCCGGGGCAGAGGCTGGCGATCGCCTTCCCGGCCGCGCTCCGCCCCTACTTCGTCCCCAAGGGTTCCGTCGCCGTCGGCGGAGTCAGCCTGACCGTCGCCGCTCTCGGCCCCTCGTCCTTCGAAGTCGAGCTCATCCCGGAGACGCTCCGGACGACCAACCTCGGCCTTCTCCGGGCCGGCTCACGGGTCAATCTCGAGTGTGATTTGGTCGGGAAATACGTGTATAATTATATGTCCCAAGGACGTTCCAAGGGCTGAGAGAGGCCCCGCAACCCATGACCGAAGAAAGAAAGTCCGTCGCCGTCGAGACCGCCGTCGAGGCCGTCCGGGCCGGCCGGCTGATCATCATCGTCGACGACGAGGACCGCGAGAACGAGGGCGACCTCATGGTGGCCGCCGATAAGGCCACGCCCGAGATCATCAACTTCATGGCCCGCCACGGCCGGGGCCTCGTCTGCCTGCCCTTGACCCGGGAGCGGCTCGAGGAGCTGCAGCTGCCCCTCATGGTCAGCGAGAACACGGCCCGCTTCCAGACGGCCTTCACCGTCTCGATCGACGCCAAAGCGGGCGTCACGACGGGCATCTCCGCTCCCGACCGGGCCCGGACCGTCCTGGCGGCGATCGATCCGCGGACGAAGCCCGAGGACCTGGCCCGGCCGGGGCACGTCTTCCCGCTCCAGGCCGTCGAGGGCGGGGTCCTCTCCCGGGCCGGCCAGACCGAGGCCGCCGTGGACCTGGCCCGCCTGGCCGGGCTCACGCCGGCCGGGGTCATCTGCGAGGTCATGAACGAGGACGGCACGATGGCCCGCAGGCCGGAGCTCGAGGAGATCAGCCGGCGCTTCGACATTCCCATCCTGACCGTCGCCGAGCTCATCCGCTACCGGATGCGCCACGAGACGCTCGTCCGCAAGCTCGAGGAGACGGACCTGCCGACCTCGCGGGGCCACTTCCGCATCCACATCTACGAGGACCTGATCCGGGGCGATCATCACGTCGCGCTGGTCAAGGGCGACGTCGCCGGCGGCGAGCCGGTGCTCGTCCGGGCCCACTCGCAGTGCCTGACCGGGGACACGTTCGGCTCGGTCCGCTGCGACTGCGGCGAGCAGCTGCGCTTGTCCATGGAGATGATCGAGAAGGAAGGCCGGGGCGTCGTCCTCTACATCCTGAACCACGAGGGCCGGGGCATCGGCCTGGTCAACAAGATCCGGGCCTACGCCATGCAGGACCAGGGCGCGGACACGGTCGAGGCCAACCGCCGGCTCGGCTTCAAGCCCGATCAGCGCGATTACGGCATCGGCGCCCAGGTGCTCGTCGCCATCGGCGTCCGCCGGCTCCGCCTCATCACCAACAACCCGCGCAAGTTCGTCGGTCTGACCGGCTACGGCCTCGAGATCGTCGAGCGGGTGCCCCTCGAGATCCCCCCGAACGCCTGCAACCTCCGCTACCTGAAGACCAAGAAAGAGAAGATGGGCCACATCCTGGACCTGGTCTGAGGATGGACGAGCCCCGCCACCCCGAAGGGCCGCCCCCGTCGCCGGTCTGCGCCGCGTTCCTGCTGAAGCTCGGCCGGACGCCGGACCGCGTCCGGCGGCAGCGGATCCTGGCCGCGTGCGTCAAGGTCGACCGGCCCTGGGTCGAGGAGCTGCTGTGGGAGTCCCTGGCGGACCCGAACGAGACCGTCCGGGCCTTCATCGTGAGGGAGCTCGACGGGCGGCCGGCGCTCCGTCCCGAGCTGGCCGTGAGGCGGCTCAGCTTCCCGCCGTGGTTCGCCCGCAGCGCGGCGCTGGGGATCATCGGCCGGCGGAAGATCGCGGCGGCCGGCGCCGAGGTCGCCCGGGCGGCCGGGGACGCCAATGTCGACGTCCGCCGGGCCGCGGCCGAGGCCCTGGCCGAGCTCGGGGGCGAGGAAGCGCTGCGGACGCTCGTCCGGCTGAAGAAGGACCCTAATCCTTATGTCCGGGCGGCCGCCGAGTCGGCCATAGATAAGACGAGCCGCGTCCGCTTCACCTGAAGAGCCCGTTCGGGCGGGGAGCCAGGACTCTTCACGAGCCGAGGCGGCTGCAGATGCGAGGCGTCAAAGGTGAAGCTGTACTCGGAATGAATAGGCTGGGTCAGCTGGCGTAGCTGGTGTCGGAGCAGGCTTGGCAGCAGAGGGGGTTCGAAGTACAATTGCTCTTGTGGTTGTAGGGCGCCACTGGAGGGGCGGTCGTGTGCTTGCAATGGCAGAGCAGGGTTTCCTCCGGACGCCCCTTGAAGAGCACGATGAGCTCAGGGGTTTGCCACTTCTTCTTCATGGCCTTGGATCCTCCAAAAACGCTTCCTTTCCTGTATTTTAGCCCGGCCGGCCGGAAAAAGTCAACCGGTTTTTAGCCCCTCCGCCCGGGCCTCGGCGACCCGGCAAAAGGCCTCGACGGGGGAATCGAGCGACCCCGTCTCGAGATAAGCGTGGGCCGGGCACCAGAGGCAGAGGTTGACGATGGGGCATTTCCCGCACTTCTCGAGGTATTCCGGGTTATCGGACGTCCGGGCCAGGACCCCGGGCAGGAACTCCCGCCAGGCCGCGGCCAGGCTCCCCTTTCTCAGGTCGTAGAGGAAATCGGGGTGATGGAGGGACACGCACGGCCGGAGAAGCCCCTCGGGCCCGACGACGAAGCTCCTCTGGCCGACGCTGCAGCGGAAGATGTGCCGGCAGTCCGGGACGTGCTCCGATCCAGGCGTCTCGGGAGGCAGCAGATCGCCGCAGGCGGCTTTGAGGGCGCCGAAGCGCTGGGGGTCGGCCCTCTCCAGCCGGGCGACCTCCCTCTCGCTCAGGCGTTCGGACCGGATGATGGTGTTCCGGGCCTCGTCCCGGTCGAACCGCAGGTGGAGCTGGGGGTCGAACCGGTAGAGCTCCTTGGTCCGGCGGCGGCAGAAGTCGCCGATGGCCGCGAGCTCGTGCTTGTTCGAGCGCAGGGCCATGGCCTTGAGGCGGACGGTCAGACCGCTGCCGAGGAGGCGGGCCAGTCCGCGCTCGAAGGCGTCGAACGAGCCCGGCGTCCGGGTCACCCGCTCGTAGGTCTCCCGGGTGTTGCCGTAGACCGTCACCTCGATCTCCCGGGGCGGGAACTTCTTGAAGAAGCGGATGTGCTCGGCGGTGACGAGCGTCGCGTTGGTGAACAGCGACAGGACCAGGCCCCGGCCGAGAAGGGCCTTGTAGACGTCGAAGAAATCTTTACGCAGCAGGGGCTCGCCGCCGGTGATGAGGCACCAGACGGCGCCCAGGGCCGCGGCCTCGCCGCCGATCCGGCTGATCTCCGGGAGGGTGAGCTCCCGCTTGCGGGCCGCCCGGTCCCCCGCCGGAAGGTTGATGTAGCAGTGCCGGCAGTCGAGGTTGCAGCGGGCCGTGGCTTCGAGATCGAAGCTGAAGACGGACCGGCCCGCCGCCATCTTGTCCCAGAGCCCGAACTCCGGCAGCGGCCGGCGGACGACGAACTCCTTGGTCACGTTCGCTCCTCTCGAGCCCTCGCGCCGAGGGTCCTCCGGACCCGGCGGACGAGCCGGGTGTACCATCCGGACCGGGAGAGCCGGGCCGCGGCGGCGGCCAGGACCGCCGGGCGAAGCCGGCGCCGGCGGCCGCCGCGCTCGAGGCCGACGACCCGGCCCAGGATCGCCTCCGGCCCGACGGCGGGGTCGGCGCCGAGGGCGTTGTCGCCCTTGAGGACGATGCGCCCCGGCTCGAGGCCGATGACGCGATGGACGCGGAGGGCGCCCGTCCCGGGGTGGGCGAAAGCGACGATGTCGCCCGGCCGAAGCGGGCGCCCGGCGAGCGGCTCGACCGTGAGGACGTCCCCGTCGCGCACCGAGGGATGCATGCTCTCGCCGCGGGCCTCGAAGCGGAACGGCTTCCCTTTTTCGAGGACCGCGCCCATCAGCCCGGCCAGGGCTTCCCCCGAAAGCGGCAGGGCCCCGCCGCAGGAGGCGCGCGAACGGGGGGTCTCGTCCATTCCGGTCAGCTTTTTTCGACGATCATCCGCCTGTCCAGGAGCTCCTGAAGGAGCCCGACGACATCTTCCCGGACGACGCTCTCCGGAACGTCGTATTCGGCCAGGAGCTCGCGGACGATCGCGTCGAGCGGCCGGCGGCCGTCGAGCCTCGACCAGATGGCCCGGCCGGTCTCGTTGAGAGTGAAGAGCTCGTCCTCGAGGTCGCCGATCCCGGCGGCGAGGGGCACGATGACGATCTCGCCCTCGATCTCCCGGACGACGACATCCTCGGAGGGCCCGTAGATCCGGCCGAGGTCGATCGTGTGGGTCATCTTCCTCTCCTTTCTCGCGCCCGGGCCTCGCCGTCGGTGACGGTCCAGGCCTTCTCGCCCGGCTCGAGAAGGCCGGCGGCGACCGCCTGGGCGTGGGCGACGCCGCAGAAGTACTCGACGGGGGTGTCCAGGGTCCCGTACTCGGCCCAGGACTTGGCCGGGCACTGCTCGCAGAGGCCCATGAGGAAGCACCGGGCGCAGCGCTCGAGGTAGGCCGGATTCCGCGCCCGCATCGCCCGGACGCGCGGCAGGAACGAGGTCACGGCTTCGCGGAGCGAGACCGTGGCGAGGTCGATGACCGTCGCGGGGTGGCGCAGCCCCAGGCAGTATTGGAGCCGGCCGTAGGCGTCGACCGCGGCCGACCCGCCCGCGGTGAGGCAGCCGAACAGCCGGTCGCCGCGCGGGCCGCTCGAGCGGGCGCAAAAACCCCGCCACTCGTCGACCGCCGCCTCGCCGTGGCGCCTGGCGATCCTGACGAACTCGTCCCCGCCGAGCCGCAAGCCGCGGATGACGGCGTTCTTGGCCTCGTCGCGGCGCGACCGCAGGTCGAAGAGCAAGGCCGACGACGGCGGCTCCGGCAAGCCCGTGATCCGGGCCGCCCAGGCCTCGAACTCGTCCATCTCGCGGCGCGTCGCCGGAAGGACGGCGCCTTTGACGACGAAGCCGATGCCGTGCTCGCGGAGCCGGTCGAGGCCGCGGCGGAACGCGGCGAACGAGCCGGGCGTGCGGGTCACGGCTTCGTACGTCTCGGCCGTCATCCCGTAGACGGAGACCTCGACCGCTTCGAGCGGCGGCACGTCGCGGAGCAGACAGGCCAGGCGGGAGGTGACGAGGGTGGCATTGGTGAAGAGCATGACCCTCATTCCGAGCTTCCTGGCGTGGAGGTAGATCTCCTCGAGATCGTCGCGGAGGAGAGGCTCCCCGCCGGTGAGGCGGACGACCAGGCAGCCGAGCCCGGCCGCTTCGTCGAGGAGGGCCTTCCAGCGGGCGGCGGGCCACTCCCGAGACCGGGCGGAGGCGTCGCCGGCCGGGAGGTTGATCGAGCAGTGAACGCAGTCATTGTCGCATCGCTCGGTGAGCTCGATGTCGAGCCGGGCGAGGGCGGGCGGCCCTCCCCTCCAGAGCCCGTCCCGGCCGGACGGGACCTTCCTCACATAGGAGCGGGCCGGGGCGCTCATCGCCGCTCCTCCAGCAGGCCCTCGAGCACGTTGACGACGGCTCCGCTCCGGTCGAAGGAGAGGTCGTAGAAGGGGACGTCTCGGACGATCGCCTCGGCGATGGCCAGCGCCCGCTCCCACCAGTCGGCCGAGAGGAGGGGCCGGACGAGCCGGGGCAGGAAGTCCTTGAGGATGGCCCGGGGCGCCGTGATCCGGTCGGCGCGGTTCACCGCGGCCTGGCGCAGGAAGAAGACGGCCCGGAGGGGGGCGGGGCCGGGCGAGACGCGCGCGATCTCGCCGTGGTTCCAGGTGCCGTGGACGCGGAAGCCGTCGGGCCCGCCGCGAATGACGACGCGGTCGTCGCAGAGGACCTTGGCCCGATCCCCGAGGAGCTTGATCATCGTCGATTTCCCCGCCTCCGAGGGGCCGGCGAAGACGAGGCCGGCGCCGCTCATGTCGACCGCCGAGGCGTGGATGAAGGCGCCGCCGAACGCCGGCAGGGCCCGGGCCAGGATGAGCTGGTCCGACGGCAGGAGGGCCAAAGAGTCGTGGCCGCCTCGCTTGAAGGCTTCTTCCGAGGGGCTGTAGAGGAGGCCCCGGGTGTGGCCGTCGTTGAAGACCATGACCCGGTGGAACGTGGCGTCGGACGGGTCGGGCGAGATCATCAGGTAGATCCACGAGGAGCCCCGCCGATAGACGGCCCAAGGCGGCTCCCGGTGGACCTCGCGGCCGAGGTCGGCCCGGCGGAGGTCGGGCAGCGTGAAGTGATGGCTCAGGCGGATCGCGGCCGGGCCGTCGTCGCCGGTCCGGAAGGCTTCGAACTTGGGCGCGAAGGTCCGGTCGTCGATCGGCAGGTCGGCCTCGACATCGACCGTGAGGCCGGCGATCGCGAAGCGTCGACGGTGGGAGCGCCGCCATTCGTCGCGGGCCCGCCGCGTCTCCCGGGCGATCGCGCAGAGATGCTCGATCCTCGCCGAATGGTCGCGCGATTCGAGATAGGCGTAGACCGGGCACCACTTGCAGTCGGCCCGGAGCTCGCAGGAGCCGCAGCCCTCGGCGTAGGCCCGGGTCGGCCGCGCGGCCTCGGCCAGGCGCGGCAGGCCGGTCTCCCAGGCCTGGGCGAAGCCCGTCCCGCGGAGGTCGAGGCGCAGGGCCGGGTCCTTGACGAACGCGCAGAAGCTCAGACCGCCGTAGGGATCGACGTGGAAATCGCGGCGGCCGGCGAGACACCGCGCGTAGAGCCCGTCGCCCGCGGGCGCGGGACACTCCGGCCCGGCCTCGGCGTCGAGCGACGCCGGATCGCCGCCCCAGGCCTGGTCGAGGGCGACGACGCGCGAGGCCTCGAGCCTCTCCGCGGCGATCTCGGCGTTCTTGGCCGGGTCGCCGGACGCGGAGAGATAGAGCCAGGTCGCGCCGAGCCGCCAGCTCGGGCTCCAGGACCGGGCCAGTCGGATCATCGCGTCGTATTCGGCGATGTTCGTCCGCATCGGGACGACCTGGACCGTGAAGGCCGCCCCCGCCTCCCTGAGATAGGCGACGCCGCGGCCGAGCGCCTCGAAGGAACCCGGGTTGCGTGTGACGGCGTCGTGGACGGCGGCCGTGGCGCCGTAAAGGGCGACGAGCGTCGTGCCCTCGCGGCGCAGCATCCGGGCGATCCGCGGCGTGATCAGGGTCCCGTTCGTGTTCAGCGTGAACCGGGCCGAGCCGGCCGTGATGTGCTCGAAGATCTCGGGGAAGTCGGGCCGGAGCATGGGCTCGCCGCCCGAAACGGACCATTCCCGGCAGCCCATGGCCCGGGCCTCGGCGACGATCCGCCGGATCTCGCCGGCCGAAAGCTCGGCCGCGGCCTCCTTCGCGCCGGGAGGGAGCCTGAGCCAGCAATGCCGGCAGTCGTTGGGGCAGCGGTAGGTCAGGTCGATCGTCCCCTGCAGAGGGATGCGGGGCAGGCGCGAGACCTCCTTGCGGACGACGAAACGGCTCACGGGCGCAGTCCTCGACATGCGAGCGGACCTCTCCTCATCGGGTCCTCACGGCCCATCTTAGGGGGCGGTCCCCCGTCCGGCATGGCCGGGGCCGGGGAATCGAGGGGTGATTTTCGACCGCCGGGCCTCCCCGCGAAGGGCGAGGCGAAGCGGGCCGGGTCACCCCTCACCCGCCGGGGCGCTCTTTTTCGACTCCAGGAGGAACGTCACCGGCCCGTCGTTGAGGATGTGAACGTCCATCACGGCCTGGAAGACGCCCGTCTCGACCTCGATGCCGAGGGCCTCGACGGCCCCGGTGAAATAACGGAAGAGCTCGGCCGCCCGGGCCGGCTCCTCGGCCCCGTCGAAGCTGGGCCGGCGGCCCTTGCGGACCGAGGCGGCCAGGGTGAACTGCGAGACGGCCAGGACCTCGCCGCCGACGTCGGCGAGCGAAAGGTTCATCTTGCCCTCGGCGTCGGGGAAGACCCGAAGCTCGACGACCTTGCGGGCCAGGAACTCGGCGTCGGCCTCTCCATCGCCTTTCTCGACGCCGACGAGGAGGCAGACGCCCCGGCCGATGCGCCCGGCCGTCCGGCCGTCGACCTCGACCCGGGCTTCCTTCACTCGCTGGAGCACGATCTTCATGGGACGCTCTCCCGGGCCGCCGCCTTCTTCAGGAGCGCCGCGAGGCTCCTGAGATCGGCGGGGCTGATGAGCCCGAGCAGGCCGGCATAGAGGGCGATCCCGGCGGCGATGGCCCCGAAGAGGGCCGCGGCCCGGACGGCCAAGGACGCGCCGTCGACGCCGAGCGCGGGCCAGGCGAAGCGGAGGACGAGGCCCATGGCCGCCGCGGCCGCCGCGGCCTTGGCCGCGGCACCGATCCAGCGGCCTTTTTTAGTCGGCCCGACCTTGCGCTCGAGCCAAACGAGGAGCAGGACGAAATTGAGGACCTGCGACAGCGACAGGGCCAGGGCCAGCCCGCCGACCCGGAGCGTTCCCTTGAGCAGGAGCGCGAGGCCTATGTTGACGATGACGACGACAACGCCGATGACGACGGGCGTCCGCGTGTCCTTGAGCGAAAAGAAAGCCGGCGCCACGACCTTGACCGCGGAGACGAAGGGCAGCCCGATGGCGAAGAACACGAGGCAGGACGCGGAGATCGCGGTCGAGGCCCGGTCGAAGGCGCCCCTCTCGAAGAGCGTGCGCATGATCGGGGCGTTGAGGGCCACGAGGCCGGCCGCGGCCGGGAAGCTGACGATCGCGGTCAGCTTGAGGGAGAAGCCGAGGGTCCTCTTCATCTCGTCGATGGCCCGGGCCGCGACCTGCTCGGAAAAGGCCGGCAGGAGCGCCGCGGCCAGGGCGATCGAGAACAGGCCGAGCGACAGCTCCTCGATCCGCGAGGCGTAATAAAGGGCCGAGGTGCTGCCTTTCTCGAGGCCGGAGGCGATCATCCGGCTCAGGGCGAAGTTGACCTGGTAAACGCTGGCCCCAAAGACGCCCGGGAGCATGAGCCGGCCGACGCGGTGGACGGCCGGGTCGCGCAAGGACGGCCGGAAGGTGAAGCGCATGCCCTCCTTCCAGAGAAAGGGGACCTGGACCGCGAGCTGGAGGATGCCGCCGACGACCACCCCCGCGGCGAAGACCAGGGCCGGCTCCCGGCTCGAGCCGGCCCACCCGGCCACGGCGATGATGACGGCCAGGTTGAAGAGAATGGGGGTCGAGGCCGGGACGAAGAAGCGGCCGAAGGAGTTCAGGATGCCCGAGGCCAGCGCGGCCAGGGTGATGAAGAAGAGGTACGGGAACATGGCCCGGGTCATGAAGATCGTCAGGCCCATTTTGCCGGCGACGTCCCGGAAGCCGTAAGCGATGACCTTGACCAGGCCGGGGGCGAAAACGACGCCCAAAGCCGTGGCGACGGCCATGATCAGGAGGAGGTCCCAGAAGAAGGCATTGCCGAAGGACCACAGGTCGCGCCGCGGCCGGTCGTGCTTGAGCTCGGTGAAGGTCGGGACGAAGGCCGGCGTCATCGCCCCCTCCCCCGTCAGGCGGCGGAAGAGGTTGGGGATGGTGTAGGCGATGGTGAAGGCGTCGGCGCCGTCGCCGGTGCCGAGGTAATAGGCCTGGAGGAGGTCCCGGACGTAGCCGAGCAGGCGGCTGGCCAGGGTCGGCCCGGCCACGGCCGCGGTCGACCGGATCAGGCGGTGTTTCCGCTGCTCATGCTCCATAACTGACCCTTTTCTCCGGAAAAGGGATCGTGTCCCTAGGATCGTCCGGACCGCGGGGCGTTTGACTTTAGGGCCAGGCTATTCTATCATAGTGCCCCTTTACGAAGAGGAGAAAAGAATGGCCCGTCACAAATCAGCGATACGGCAGCACCGCCGCAGCCTGCGCCGGAAGGCGGTCAATACCCAGGCGAAGTCGGCCCTCCGGACGAGGATGCGCAAGGTCCGCGAAGCCATCCAGGCCCAGGACCGCGAGGCGGCCGTCAAGCAGCTGCCCGGCCTCTACGAGACGATCGACCGCTCGGTCAAGAAGGGGACCATCAAGAAGAACACCGGCAGCCGCTACAAATCGCGGCTCAGCCGCCAGGTGGCCCTGATCAGCTCCGCTCCGGCGAAATAATCGTCTTTTTCTTCCTCGCCAGCACAAACTCCCTCAGGAAGACCTCGAGGACCGTCCGCGGGTCGGCATCGCTCGACTTGAGGAGCGCGTCCGCCCGGCGGAGCTTGGCCAGCAGCGCGTTGAGCTCGGCGAAGGAGAACGCCTCGACGACGCCGAAGAAGTCCGCGAACTTGCGCCGGTAGAGATCGCCCCAGCCCTTGGAGATGTAGGGGAAGAGGGCCCGGAAGATGTCGTCCTTGGCCCGGTTCTTCTCGAGGAGCCAGGTCCGGGCGGCGAGGACGCTCCGGAAGAATCCGACCAGACGGCCGACCACCTGTTCGGGCCGCTCGCCCTCGGCCAGGAGATCGCCGAGGATGGCGGCGCACTTGGCGAAGTCCGCGGACGCGAGGGCGTCGTCGAGCTCGTAGGACTCGAAGCTCCTCTGCCCGGCCGTGGCCTGGTTGACGTCCTCCTCCTCGATGCCCTTCTTCTCGCCGACGAAGATGGCCAATTTGTCGATCTCGTTCACGGTCAGGCGGAGGTCCTGGCCGAGGAGCTCGAACAGCCGCTTTTTGGCCCCCTCGGTCAGCGTCTTGCCCCAGAGGCGGGCCCGTTCGTCGGCCCGCTGCATCAGCCTGAATTCGGACAGGCGCTTCATCTCGACGACCGACAGGGCCGATTTCGGCAGGGACTGGAAGAAGCGGACGAAGGCGTCGTCACGGCGGACGCTGCCGGCCCGGATGACGACCATGACGGTCCGGGCGGCCGGGTCGGCGAAGTACTCTTTGAGGATCTTCTGATCGGCCGCGCCGAGGAAGCGCGAGGCCCGGCCTTCGTCGCCTTCCCCGCCGGACTTGCGGTCCGGCGCCTTCTTCTCCGGGACGCGGACGACGATCGCCCGCCAGGGCTCGAACAGGAACGGGACGGTCCGGGCCGCGTCGACGACCTCGCGCCACTTCGTCTCGTCGAGGTCCATGCGGGTGAGCCGGACCTCGCCGCCCGACGAGGCGCCGAGGACGCTCTTGAGCTCGCCGACGAACTCCTCGGCCAGGTAATCCTCCTCGCCGAAAAAGAGATAGCCCGGAAGGAGCGCGTCCTCGCGCAGGCCGGCGGCCATCCTAGAACCCCTCGAGGATGCTGACGACGAGGCTCCGGGCGAACTTCTCCGCGATCCTGTCGATGGCCTCGGTCTCGAGCGACTCGAAGCTCGTCCCGGGCGGGACTTCGTACTCCTGCTGATAGACGAAGGTCGGGTTGGCGAAGAGCGGCTCGGCCGCGAGCCGCTCCTTCAGCGCGATCCGGGCCGTCACCGTGATGTTGTACCGGTCGGCCTGGTTGGCGCCGCTGAAGGCGATCGGGGCGGCCCGGAAGCCCGTGATCTCCCCCTCGAGCACGGCGTCGGCCGCCGCCGCGTCGGCGACGATCGCCACCTTGCCGCGGGCGACGAGCTCGCCCACGACGGCCCGGGTCAGCTTGACATCGAGCTCGAACCGCGTGGTCTCGTTCTTGAAAACGGGAACGCAGACCGTCCTGATCCGGGCCGGGAGCGACGTGCCCGCGCCCCTAAGGCGGTAGCCGCAGGCGGGAGCGGCGGCCAGGACCGCGGCCAGCGCGGCCGCCGCGAGGGCCGTCCGAAAGATGGTGTCAGACCTACCTTTTACCCGAGTTCGAGCTCGGGTAAAAGGTAGGTCTGACACCATCTTTTCCAAGGGGCCTCAACTGACGATATTGACGAGCTTATTCCTGACGGAGATGACCTTGCGCGGCGGCTTGCCGCCGAGGGCCGCCTGGACCTTGGGCAGGGCCAGGGCCGCCGCCTCGAGCTCCGCTTCGGGGAGGTCGGGCACGGCCTCGAAGCGGTCGCGGACCTTGCCGTTGATCTGGACGACGACCGTGGCCATCTCCTCCCGGGCCAGGGCCGGATCGCAGGCCGGCCAGTCGGAGCGCGTGAGCAGGCCCTCGTGGCCGGTCTTCTCCCAGAGCTCCTCGGCCAGGTGGGGCGTGAACGGAGACAGCAGGCGGATGAGCGACTCGAGGGCCAGCCGGAGCGCGGCCCGGCCGTCAGGCGTCGGCCGAAGCTCGTCCCGCTCCTTCTTGGCCATGTTGTAGAGCTCCATGATCGAGCTGATGGCCGTGTTGAGGTGGAAGCGGACGCCGATGTCCTCGGTCACTTTGCGGATGGTCTGGTGGGTCTTCCGGACGAGCGCCGCGGCGGCGGCGCCCGCGGGCGCGATCCCCGCCGGCGCGCCGGCGGCGAAGAGGTCGAGGTTCTCGTGGACGATCGTCCAGACCCGGATGAGGAAACGGTAGCAGCCGTCGACCCCTTCTTCGGCCCAGGCGAACTCCTTGTCGGGCGGAGAGGCGAAGAGGATGAACAGGCGCAGCGTGTCCGCGCCATAGCTCTTCAGGATGTCGTCGGGGTCGACGATGTTGCCCTTGGACTTCGACATGGCCGAGCCGTCCTTGGTGACCATGCCCTGGGCCAGGTAATGCGGGAAGGGCTCGGAAATGTCGGTCAGGCCGAAGTCGCGGAGGACCTTGGTGAAGAAGCGGGAATAGATGAGGTGGAGGATGGCGTGCTCGACGCCGCCGATGTAAAGGTCAACGGGGAGCCAGGCCCCGGCCTCCTCGGGGCGGAAGGGCAGCGTCGTTTCGTGCGGCGAGCAGTAGCGGAAGAAATACCACGACGAATCGACGAACGTATCCATCGTGTCGGTCTCGCGCCGGGCCGGGCCGCCGCACTTCGGGCAGGTCGTCCGGACGAAGCCCTCGTGGCGCTCGAGCGGCGAGCCCTCCTCGCCGGTCAGCTTGACGTCGAACGGCAGCTCGACCGGCAGGTCCTTGTCGGGGACGCCGACGATGCCGCACTTCTCGCAGTAGATGATGGGGATGGGCGTTCCCCAATAGCGCTGGCGGGAGATGCCCCAGTCGCGGAGGCGGTAGATCGTGCTCCGCCGGCCGAAGCCCTGGGTCTCGGCGTAAGCGCCCATCTCTCGCATGGCCTTTTCGGAGGCCAGGCCGTTGAAGGGGCCCGAGTTGACCAGGACACCGGACTCCTCATGGACCTCAGCGGGTTCCGCGTCGAACCGCTCTCCGGCTTGATCCGGCGGGGCGATGACCGTGCGGATCGGGATGCCGTAGGTCCGGGCGAACTCGAAGTCGCGGCCGTCGTGGGCCGGGACGCCCATGATCGCGCCCGTGCCGTAATCCATCAGGACGTAGTTGGCGATCCAGATCGGGACCTTCTCTCCCGTGAACGGGTTGACGGCCTTCTTTCCGGTGTCGACGCCGTCCTTTTCCGTCTCGCCGATGTCGCGGCGCTTGCGCATCTCGGCCACGGTCCGGGCGACCCACGCGCCGAGCTCCTTCTTCTTCGGCCCGGCGATGAGGTCGGCGACGACCGGGTGCTCGGCCGAGACGACGAGGAACGTCGCGCCGTAGATCGTGTCGATGCGGGTCGTGAAGACCTCGATCTCCTGCGAGGTCCCGTCGAGCCCGAAGCGGACGTGGGCGCCCTCGCTCCGGCCGATCCAGTTCTTCTGCATCTCGAGAACGTGTGCGGGCCATTTGCGGAGCGCGGCGTGGCCGGAGAGGAGCTCGTCGGCATAGTCGGTGATCTTGAGGAACCACTGCTCCATCTTCTTCTGCGCGACCGGCGTCTCGCAGCGCCAGCAGCCGCCGGCGACGACCTGCTCGTTCGCGAGCACTGTCTGGCACTGGGAGCACCAGTTGACCCAGCTCTCCTTGCGATAGGCCAGGCCGCGCTCGAACATGCGCAGGAAGATCCACTGGTTCCACTTGTAGTACTCGGGGAGACACGTGTTGACCTCGCGGCTCCAGTCGTAGCTGATGCCCATCCTCTTGAGCTGGGCCCGCATGTGGTCGACGTTGTCGAGCGTCCAGGTGCGGGGATGGGTGCCGTGCTTGATGGCCGCGTTCTCGGCCGGCATGCCCAGGGCGTCCCAGCCGATCGGATGGAGGACGCTCGAGCCGGCCATGATCCTCTGGCGGGCGATGACGTCGCCAATCGAGTAGTTCCGGACGTGGCCCATGTGGATCCGGCCCGAGGGATAGGGGTACATCTCGAGGAGGTAGTATTTGGGGCGGGACGGATCGGCGACGGCCGCGAAGGCTCTCTTCTCCTCCCAGGCCCGCTGCCACTTGGCCTCGATCGCGGCGAAGTCGTAGGTCTCGGTCATGGTCGTAGATTCCTTTAAAGAACGGGGTTTCATCTTAGGTTCATCCCCCGTTATTGTCAAATCAAAACGAAAGGATATACTGAGGGGCGGACGCGACGGCGATGGATATTCTGGAGGTCAAGGACCTCGCGGCGGGATACGGAGAGGGCTTCGTCCTTCGCGGAATCTCGCTCGCCGTCAGGGAGGGCGAGTTCGCGGCCGTCCTGGGCAGGAACGGCGCGGGAAAAAGCACGCTGGTCAAGGCCGTCCAGAACCTCCTTCCGAACGTCAGGGGCACGGTCCTCTGCGGCGGCGAGGATGTCTTCCGGATGGGCCCGCGGCGGATCGCCGCGAAGATCGCCTATGTCCCCCAGCTGGCCGAGCCGGTCTTCGAATACACGGTCGAGGAGATCGTCCTCATGGGCCGGTTCGCCCGCCAGGGCCGGCTGGAGAGAGCGTCGGCCGATGACGAGGCCGCCGTGGCCGAGGCCATGCGCCTGACCGACCTCGAGGCCCTCAGGGGGAAGAAGCTCGCCCAGTTGAGCGGCGGCGAGCGACAACGGGCCTTCATCGCCCGGGCCCTGGCCCAGGACACACCCCTGCTCCTCCTCGACGAGCCCAGCCTCCACCTCGACATCGGCTACCAGGTCGAGATCTACGGCATCCTCAAGGGCCTTCAAAAGGGACGAGGCAAGACCGTCATCGCCGCCGAGCACAACATCAACCTGGCCGCGGCCCACGCCGAGCGCTTGATCTTCCTCAAGGACGGCGCCGTCGCGGCCGACGGCCCGCCGCAAGAGACGGTCACGGCCGAAAACATCAGGGCCATCTTCGGCGCCGATGTCGACATCCGGGCCAACGCCCGGACGGGCCTCCCGGAGATCTCGCTGGCCGCGAAGGGGACGCTGGAATGAGGCGGGGCTGGGAGATGTGTCTGCAGCCGACTCGAGACGGGAGCGCTGTTGGGGACATGTCCCTCCGGCACGCGTCCCCGGTCTTGTTGGGACTGTTGCTAACCGCACTGGCGTTTTCGCAGGAGATCATCCTTCCTCAGGAAAAGGCGGGGGGACACGTCCCTCCGGCACATGTCCCCGGGGTGGCCCCCAAGGCCGGGCAGGTCATCACGGATGACCTGGGCCGCTCCTTTCCCCGGCCGGCGCGCCCGCCCGAGCGGATCGTGTCCATGGCCCCTAACATCACGGAGATCCTGTTCGCCCTCGGGCTCGGAGGGCGCGTCGCCGGCGTGACGCGGTTCTGCGACTTCCCACTCGAGGCCCAGCGCCTGCCCCGGATCGGCGGCCTGGTCGATCCGAACGTGGAGATCGTCCGCTCGCTCGATCCGGACCTCGTCGTCGCCTTCCGCGGCAATCCGCTTCGCCTCGTCGACAGGATCCGCAAGCTCGGCCTGCCCGTCTTCGTTCTCGACATCGGCCGGAGCCTCGACGACCTCGCGCCCTTGATCACGAAGATCGGCCGGGTCACCGCGGCCGAACCCAGGGCGGAAGAGCTATCAGCGGGCTTGCGGTCTCGCCTCGCGGCCGTCGACGCGGCGCTCGCAGGAGCGGCCCGCCGGCCCAAGGTCTTCGTCCTCCTTTACGGCCAGGGCCTCTGGACGTGCGGCGGCGAGAGCTACGTCAACGATCTCATCGGCCGGGCCGGAGGGACGAACGTCGCCTCGGCCCTGCCCAAGAAGTGGGCCCTTTACAAGCGCGAACGGATCATCCGCGACGATCCGGACGTCGTCTTCATCTTGGCCCGCTCAGCGGCCGATTTCGCCGCCGGCCGCGACCGCCTGGCCGCGATGCCCGGCATCGGCGCCGTCTCCGCCGTGAGGACGGGCCGGATCTACGAGATCGACGAGAACGCGGCCAGCCGCTTCGGACCCCGGCTCGTCGACGTCCTCGACCGGATGGCGGAGCTCCTCCACCCCGACCGCTTCGGAGGCCGGCCGTGAGCCGGGCGCGAGGCCTTCGGATCTTCTGGGCAATCTGCCTTGTCCTCTGCCTGGCCGGTTTTCTGGTCTCCGTCCTGACCGGTCCGGTGCGGACGACGCCCGGCGATCTCGTCCGCTTCGTCCAGAACCCGGACCGCGTCCACGCGGCGATCTTCCTCGACCTGCGACTGGCGCGGGGGGTCCTGGCGTTCCTCGTCGGCGCCGCGCTGGCCCTGTCGGGGGCGATCCTCCAGGGGTACTTCCGCAACCCGATGGCCGACCCGTTCGTCGTCGGCGTTTCGTCGGGGGCGTCGCTCGGGGCCGTCATCGCCACCGCCGTCGGCTTCGAGGCCGTGGCCTTCGGCTTTTCCGGGCCCGGGCTCCTGGCCTTCCTCTCGGGTCTCGGGATCGTCTCGACCGTTTACGCGCTGTCGCTACGGCGGGGCGGGTTCAAGGTCGAGACCATCCTCCTCACCGGGATCGCCGCGGGCGCTCTGGCCTCGGCCCTGACCTCGTTCCTGCTGTTCATGCGCTCGGACTCCTATGACCAAGCCGTGTTCTGGCTCCTCGGGAGCTTCCAGCTGGCCGAGTGGAGCCAGGCGGCGACGATCGCGCCGTGGATCGCGCTCTGCCTCGCGGCCTCGCTCTGGCTGGCCCGGGACATGGACCTGCTCGCGCTCGGCGACGAGACGGCCCAGGCCCTCGGCAGCCCGGTCCGCCGCGTCCGTAAAGCGTTCCTGGCCATGTCGGCGCTCCTCGCGGCGCTTGCGGTGGCCGTGAGCGGCATCATCGGCTTCGTCGGGCTCGTCGTCCCCCACTGGGTGCGGCTCCTCATCGGGCCGTCCCACCGCCGGCTCTTCGCCGCCTCGGCCCTCGCGGGCGGCACGTTCCTCCTCTACTGCGACCTCCTGGCCCGCAACCTTCTCCCGGCCGAGCTCCCGATCGGCGTCATCACCGCCGCCGTCGGCGCCCCCTTCTTCCTTTATCTTCTCCACAAAAAGCGCTGACTTCTAAGGGCTCGGTTCTTCTGTCATGGCCGGAGCGGGAGGCCGCGGAAGAAGGGGCCGAGGGGTATCCCGGAGTGAGCATCAAGCGGTGAAATAGCCGGCCTCGGGACGGAGACCTACGAACGGGCTCCGGACCGGGACGGCGTGAAGTTTCACCGCAGCGAACGGAGCGGATCCCCGAGGCCCCTCCGCGGCCGGGGCAATCGCATGAGCGGGAATGAACTCGGGGAGCCCGCGGGCCGTATGTTAAAATGAGGATCCATGGACTTTTTCTTCGTCCGCGACTACCGCCGCCGGCCCCGCTTCTTCGCGGCCGAGCCGCTCGGCCCCCTGCCCGAGAACTTCTCGCGGACGCGAGCGGTCTGGGAAAAGGCCAAGCGCAAGGTCACCGGGCTCAACCCGCGGACCCTGCTCCAGGAACAGGCCTTCGCCCACGGCGGCCGGCCCGGCCCCGGCCCGCTCCGCATCCTCTTCGCCGGCGACACGGACGGCCGGTCCGCCCGGACCCGTTTCCGCTTCTTCCTCCGGCGCCTGAAGACCCGCCACATCGTCATCCTCGCCGCCGAGGCGCTCGTCGTCCCGGTGACAGGCCTGGCCGCGCTGCTCCCCGGCCCCAACATCATCTTCTATGTCCTGGCCATGGTCATGATCATCCAGTGGCAGGCCCTCCGCGGCATCGACCGGATCCTGGCCAAGGATTGCGAGTTCACCGCCGATCCTCTCCTCGCCGAATGGGAGGCCGCGGTCGCGGCCGGCGACGAGGCCCGCTTCCCCGAGCTCCTCGACCGGATCGAAAAGACCCTCGGCCTGCCCTCGCCCCGCAAATTGCTTTGGAAATAACCTCTTAAAGGTCCCCTCTCGGAAGGGGTCAGACCCCAAATTCTTCAATTTTCGTACACCTGCATGAGCCCAATCGCGATGACCACGGCGAAAATTGAAGAATTTGGGGTCTGACCCCTTCTTAAGCTAAATTGACAATCTTTGGCGATTGGCTTAGGGTAGAGATACCATGACCCTGACCTTGAACCAGGTCCTCTTCATCATCCTGACGGTGGCGGCGGTGGTCGCCGTGACCTTCCTGGCCATGTTCCTCAACCAGCTCCGCCGGACCGCCCGGGAAGGCGAAAAGACCCTGATCAAGGCCCAGGAGACCATGGCCGGCCTGCAGGTGATCGAGGCCAAGCTCAACGCCAGCCTGGACAACGTGGGGGAGGTCCTGGCCACCTCGAAGAAGGCGGTCTCGGGGCTCGCGGAGATCTCGTTCTTCATCAGCTCCAAGATCGTCCGGCCCTCGGTGAAGTACTGGCCGTTCCTATTCCCCCTGGTCCGCTTCGGGCTGCAGCAGATGAAAAAAAGAAAGGAGAAGAAGGATGGCTGATAACGGGAACGGGCATTTCTGGGATTCGCTCCTGACCTTCATGGCCGGCGCGACCACGGGCTTCATCCTCGGCATCCTGTTCGCTCCCGCGAGCGGCAAGGAGACGCGGAAGAAGATCAAGGACCAGGCCGCCAAGACGGGGGAAGCGGCCAAGGAAAGCTACGAGAAGATCGCCAAGGAAGCCGAGAAAAGCATGCGCCTGGTCAAGGAGAAGACCGGCGAAAGCGTCGACGCCATCCGCGACTTCATCGAGAAGAAACGCGAGGAATTCAAGAACAAGGCGGAGGAGGAGAAGTCGTAGTCCCGGGACGACGCTTCGCGCCCGCCGTCGCGGGCCCCCGGCCGCCGAGCCGATGATCATCCCGCCGATGCCCGCGAAAAGGACCTGCCTCGCCGTCATCGGCCTGGCCTTTCTCCTCGCCGGCCTCCCGCCCGCCGCCCGGGGCGTCGACCCGAAGACGAGCAAGCGCATCGACGCCGAGATCGAAAAGAACAAGGCCGAGATCGTCAAGATCCGGCGGTTCATCCACATGAACCCCGAGCTCGGGAACCGCGAGGTCGAGACGGCCCGTCTCATCGCCAAGAAGCTGCAGCCCCTGGGCTTCGAGGTCCGGACGGGCGTCGCCAAAACGGGGATCGTGGCCGTCCTGAGGGGCGCCCAGGCCGGGCCGGCGGTCGCCGTCCGGGCCGACATGGACGCGCTCCCGATCCAGGAAGCCACGGACCTCCCCTACAAGTCGCTCAACCCCGGCGTCATGCACGCCTGCGGACACGACGTCCACAGCTCGGTCGTCCTGGGGACGGCCCTCGTCCTCAACGCCGTCAAGGACGCGGTCAAGGGGACCGTGACCTTCCTCTTCCAGCCGGCCGAGGAGGGGGCCCCGGAAGGCGAGGAGGGCGGCGCCGCGCTCATGGTCCGGGAAGGGGCCTTGGACGATCCGCCGGCCGGGGCCGTCTTCGGGTTCCACGTCTGGCCAGAGAACCTGGGCACGGTGCTCTTCAGCCCGGGGAACGTGACCGCCGCGGCCGATTCCTTCTCGATCACGGTCAAAGGCAAGAGCGCCCACGGCGCCCGGCCCCAGGAAGGCGTGGACGCCGTCGTCATCGCCGCCGAGATCGTCACCGCCCTCCAGACGGTCGTCAGCCGGGCCTCGGACCCGACCGACCCGACCGTGGTGACCGTCGGGACCATCCACGGCGGCTCCCGCCGTAATATCATCGCCGACCGCGTCGTCCTCGAGGGCACGGCCCGGACCCTGAGCGAAGCGGGCCAGAAACGGGTCCGGGCGCTCATGGACAGCGTCTGCAGGAACATCACGGAAATTTACGGCGCCGGCTACGAGCTTGAGTATAAAACGGGCAATCCTTCCGTCTTTAATAATCCCGAGCTGGCCGCGGCCATGACCCCGACCCTGGTCGAGCTCGCGGGGAAGGACAAGCTCGTCCCATGGAAGCCGCAGATGATCGCCGAGGACTTCGCCTTCCTGGCCCGCAAGGTCCCCGGCCTCTACTTCTTCCTGGGCGTCAAGAGCCCGGCCCAGCCGGCGATGTCTCCCCTGCACAGCCCGACCTTCAGCCCGGACGAGCGGGCCATCCCCCTGGGCATCAGGATCCTCAGCCACCTCGTCCTCGACGCCCTGCAGAACCAGAACGCCCTGGCCGCCGGCAACCCCGGCTTCTGAGGCCCAGCCCCTTCCCGTTCGTTTTCCTCACGGCGGCGTTCGTCGCCGGCATCGCTGCGGACTCGGTCGCGCCCCTCCCGCCGGCCCCGGTCGCCGCCCTGGCCCTGGTTTGCGCAGCCGCCGCGTGGCTCGGCTATTCCCGCCGGGCCGACCGGGCGGCCCTCGCGGCGGCGCTCGCGGCCGTGGTCGTTTGCGGAGCGGCACGGCTAGCCGTCCACGATCGCGACCACCGGGCCAACGCCTTGCACCGCTTCGCCGCCGAGGATTATGTCGACGTCGCCGGCCGGCTCTGCCGCTCGCCCGGCCGCGAGCCTGAACGAGATGTCCTCTTCATCGACGTCCGGACGATCGCCGCCGGCGGGGAGGAGCGGCCGGTCCGGGGACGCCTGATGCTGACCGTTCCCTTCGCCCGGGGGACGCGGCCCCGGTTCGACGGGCTGGTCGGCGACCGCGTCCGCGCCTCCGTCCGCCTGAGCTCGGGCGGCGCCTTCCGCAACTTCGGCGCCTTCTCCTATGAACGGTACCTCCAGGGACGGGGCGTCCACCGGCGGGCCTCAACGAAGTCCTCCCTGCTCATCAAGCGGATGGCGACGGCGCCGCGGAGGTCGGTCCGCGGCCCGATCTCGCGCCTCCGCCGGGGCATCCAGACCGGCCTCGAGCGCCGTTTCCCCGCCTCCGACGGCCTCGACATCTCGCCGAAAGGGGCCGTGCTCGAGGCCCTCCTTCTCGGCGAAGACGGCCGCCTCGACGAAGCGACCCTCGAGAACCTGCGCCAAACGGGCCTTTACCACCTCTTCGCCATCTCCGGCGGCCACATCGCCATCATCGCCGGCCTGCTCTTCGCCCTCTTCCGGCTCGTCCGCCTGTCGCGCCGGACCTCGAGCTTCGCCCTCGGCCTTTTCCTGATCTTCTATACGCTCCTCGTCGAAGGCAGCCCCTCGGTCCTCCGGGCGACCCTCATGACCCTCGCCTTCCTGGCCGGCCGGCTCCTCTGGAAGGACGTCCATGTGCTGAACACGATCGCGGGAAGCGCTTTCGTCCTGCTCCTGGCCAACCCCTCGAGCCTGTTCGACGCGGGCTTCCAGCTGACCTACGCGGCCACGCTGACCATCATCCTATTCACCCCGCCCCTCGTCCGGCGGCTGCCGCGGCTGCCGTTCAAGCTGACCGAGCTGGCGCTCCTCTCCGTGACGGCCGCGCTCGGGGCCGGGCCCATCATCGCCCGGAGCTTCAACCGTGTCTCCTTCTCCTCGCTCCTTCTGAACCTGGCCGCGATCCCCCTCGTCGGCGTGATCATGGGCGCCGGCTACGCCTATCTGCCCTTCGCGGCGGCCTTTCCCGGCGCGGCCGCGCTCCCGGCCGCGGGGCTCGGCCTCCTCGTCGGCCTCTTCGAGATCGTCTCCCACTCGCTCGACGCCTTCCCGTTCCTGTCCTTCCGGGTCCCGACGCCATCGGCCGCGGTCCTGGCCGTCTATTTCGCGAGCCTCGGGCTCGTCCTGGCCCGGCCCCGATTCCGCGGCCAGCGTGCCCTCCTCCTCGCCGTCTTCCTCCTTTCCGCGGCTGTCATCGGCGCCGCGCCTTACCGCCGCGCCTCGCCCGACCTCAAGGTCACCGTGATCGACGTCGGCCAGGGCGAATCGATCCTGCTCGAATTCCCCGGCCGGCGGGTCATGCTCATCGACGGCGGCGGCCTCCCCGGGAGCGCCTTCGACGTCGGCGAACGGGTCGTCTCGCCCGTGCTCTGGCGCAAGGGCATCAAGAGGATCGACGCGCTCGTCCTGACCCACGCCCACCCCGACCACCTGGCCGGACTGGTCGCCGTGGCCCGCAACTTCAGGATCGGCGAGCTCTGGCAGGGCCTCCCCGCTCCCGACGAAGGGCTCGCCGCGGCGTTCGGCCGGGCGCTCGGCCCGAGGGTCCCGCGGCGTCGGGTCGGGCGGGGGGACCGCTTCCGGGAAGGCCCCGTCACGATCGAGGTCCTCAACCCGCCCCGCGGCGGCGGCGCGGCGGCCCGGCCGGCCGCGAACGAGGACTCGATCGTCCTCCGCGTGACCTTCGGGGGCGTCTCGTTCCTGCTCATGGGCGACACCGGGGCGGCGACCGAGCGAGCGCTCCTCGCGTCGGGCGACGCGCTCGCCGCGACCGTTCTCAAGGCCGGGCACCACGGCAGCGCCGCCTCGACCTCGCGGGACTTCCTTGACGCGGTCCGGCCGCGGCTCGTGCTGATATCGGTCGGCGAGGGCAACACGTACGGCTTCCCCGGCCGCGAGGTCCTGGCCCGGGCGGCCGCGGCGGGGGCCGAGGTCCTCCGGACGGACCTCGATGGGGCCGTCGAGTGCCGGACCGACGGGCGGACGCTCCGAACCCGTGCGGCCGCGGCGGGACCGCCGAAAAACCCGGACTCCGGTTTGACACATGCGACTAAAACTATGATAATCGGCGGTAACCAGAGGAGCGTCAGGTGATGAGCATGAAAAAGATCGTTTCGCTGCTGTTCCTGCCGCTGCTCCTGGCGTCCTTTCTCCAATCCCAGAGCCTGGCCGAGCTGGCCAAGAAAGAAAAGGAACGCCGGGCGGCGCTGAAGGGGAAGTCGACGGTGGTGACCTCGGCCGATATCGCCAGGGTCAAGAAGCGTCCGGCGGTCGAAGCGATGGAAGCGCAGGCCGCCGAGGGCGAAGCCGCGGCCGGCGAAGCCGCGACCCCGCCCGAAGGGGCCCCGCCGGCCCGGAGCGAGCAGGCCGCCGCGGCCACGCCCCCGGCCAAAACGGAGCCCGAGACGGCGACGCCGACGGCCGAGGACATCGCGGCCAAGTCCGCCGCCGAGATCCAGAAGAAGCAGAAAGAGCTGGCCGACGCCGCCCAGGAGAAGATCGAGCTGGTCGAGCTGCTGAACCTCAAGCTCAACGCCCTCTACCAAGAGTTCCAGGGCCTGGACAACATCAAGTCGCGCGAGATCATCCAGCAGCAGATCAGCGACACCTATGACAAGCTCCTCAAGGCCGAAACGGATTCGGCCAAGGCCCAGAAGGACCTCGAGGAGTTCCTGGCCAACGCCCAAAAGAAGCAGACGCCGCCGATCTGGATCCGCTGATCCCGCCTCCATGAGCGCCAAGCCCCGAACGGAGTCCCCCGGCCCCGAGGCCCCGCGGGCCGACAAGCGCCGGCCGGCCGAGCTCCGCCCGATCCGCATCACGCTCGATTACGTCGATTTCTCCGACGGCGCCGCCCTCGTCGAGTGCGGCCGGACCCGCGTCCTGGCCGCGGCCACGATCGAGGACCGGGTGCCGCCCTTCCTCAAGGGCACCGGGCGGGGCTGGGTCACGGCCGAGTACGCCATGCTGCCGCGGGCGACGGCCGAGCGGACGCCGCGCGAGCGGAACGCCGGCCGCGTCTCCGGCCGGACCATGGAGATCCAGCGGCTGGTCGGCCGGGCCCTGCGGGCGGTCACCGACCTCCGGGCCCTCGGCGAGCGGCAGATCATCATCGACTGCGACGTCATCCAGGCCGACGGCGGCACCCGGGCGGCCTCGGTCACGGCCGGCTGCATCGCCCTGGGCCTGGCCCTCAAGAAGATGATGGACCTCGGCCTGGTCGACCAGATGCCCCTCCGCCACCTCGTCGCCGGCGTGAGCGTCGGCGTCGTCCGCGGCCGGACCCTCCTCGACCTGGACTATTCCGAGGACTCCCAGGCCGAGCTCGACATGAACGTCATCGAGACCGACCGGGGCGAGCTCGTCGAGGTCCAGGCCGGGGCCGAGAAGGGCCCGTTCTCGCGCCAGGACCTTCTGAGGCTGCTCAAGATGGCCGACAAGGGCATCGGCAAGATCATCCAGCTCCAGAAGCGGGCCCTCAAGGAAAAGTCGTTCCTCTTCATGGCCTACGGCTATAAAGACAAATAGCCTGACTTATTCACAAAAACGCCCCGTTTCCCCCACTTCCTTTTTTGGGGCGTTTTTGCCCTCCGGGCGAACCGATCCGGCCCCATCTGCTTCGTTCTCGGGGTTCGCAGTACCAAAG